>NC_015723.1:335575-671151 GCF_000219215.1 Cupriavidus necator N-1
CCCAGCTGGGCGCGATACGCGCGGGATTTGGCATCGGCGTGTGCCAGTCAGCGCTGGCGGCGCGGGACCCGCGGCTGGTCAGGGTTCTGCCCAGCCAGTTCTCGATGACCATGGATACCTGGGTGGCGATGCACGAGGACCTGCGCGAGAGCGCGCGATGCGCGGTGACGTTTGCCGCGCTGGCTGCGGGGCTGCGCGCCTACGCCGAAGGGGCGTAGGCGCATCGGCAAGCTCAGCCAGCGTTCTCCTGCGCCGCGTCGTATTGCCCCAGGCAGGCCATGGCATTCAGCCGTGAGCGCTGCAGCAGCGCCCGTTGCGCTTGCGCCGCGTTGGCGGCATCGCCACGCCAGGCTAGCAGGGGCGGTTCCTGTAAGGCGCGCCCGTAGGAGAAGGACAGCCGCCAGGGCAGCGGGGCAAGCCGGTTCATGGCGTCCAGATTGACGGTGGCCTCGGTGGGAGTCTGGCCGCCGGACAGGAAGAAGATGCCCGGCACCGCTGCCGGCACCGTGCGCTTGAGCACCTGGACGGTCTGCATGGCGACCTCGGCCGGCGGCGCGTGCCCGGCGTCCTTGCCGGGCAGCACCATGCTTGGCTTCAGCAGCATGTGTTCCAGCACCACCGCATGCCGGTGCAAGGCATGAAAGACTGCATGCAGCACGGCCTCGGTGACCTCGGCACAACGGGCCATGGAGTGTGCGCCATCCATCAGCACCTCGGGCTCGACGATGGGTACCACGCCCGCTTCCTGGCAGATCGCGGCATAGCGCGCCAGTGCTTCCGCATTGGCCTGCACGGCAGCCCACCCCGGCAACTTGTCCGACACGTTGTAGACCGCACGCCACTTGGCAAAGCGCGCGCCCTGCTGGCGATAGCCGGCAAGCCGCTTGGCCAGCCCGTCGAGACCTTCGGTGACCTCGTCCCCGGGTGCCAGGGCCAGCGCGATCTTGCCCTTGTCCACCTTGATGCCGGGCACGATGCCCTGGCGCGCCGCCAGTTCCGGCAGCGGCGTGCCATCGTCGGCTCGCTGGCCCAGGGTTTCCTCGTACAGGATCACGCCGCTGATGAACTCGCCAAGACCCGGGGTCGACAAGAGCAGGTTGCGCCACGCGCGGCGGTTTTCCTCGCTCGACTCCACCCCGATGCGTTCGAACCGCTTGGCGATGGTCGGGCCGCTCTCGTCGGCTGCCAGCAACCCTCTGCCCGCTTGTGCCAGGGCGTCCACGGTGGCTTGCAGTTCGCTTTTTCTGTCCATGATCAGGCTCCGTGCAGGTGACATAGGAACAAGCATTGGCGCGAAAATGCCGTCGCGCAAGCAAGGCGGGGCGCGCAGTGCCCGCTCAAGGTGGCCGCCCGAACGCTTCGCGCAGCTTGCCCTTGGCCTTTTCCAGCGTGGCGCGACGCGCCTTTGGCAGATGACGGCCGGCGCGATTGATGTAGAAATTGAGCATCGACATTGCCGACTGGAACGCCGTGCCCTTGCGGCGCCGGCTGCTCACGGCGGAACGCTTGAGCGAAGCGGCAATTTCCTCGGGATTGTCCGAAGCGAAGAGGTGCGGTTCGAGGTCCAGCGCGTCGCTGTGCTCGGTTACCTGCTGTGACCAGCGCCGTCCCTTGCTGGTGCCAGCTTTGGCGCGGCCCTTTGCCGGCCGGCGGGTGGATTTCGTGGCAGCCATGTCCGGTCCTCCCACAGCGTTATCGGGATCCGTCTAGCCTAGGCAACTTCTCGCCGTCAGTGGGGGCTCAGGCGGGACAGGTGCGTGGTGGCAAGACAGCCCCGGCGGTGTGGGATAATTGCCCCTTTGCCCAGGGCGCAGCTCAAGAGGTTGTTCGCACGGGCGCGCAAGGGCCCTTATTCCCGTGGCCCGCTTCCTTTCTGCGATATTTCTTCAGCAATAAAATGCCCACATACCGTTCCAAAACCTCCACCGCCGGCCGCAACATGGCGGGGGCGCGCTCCCTGTGGCGCGCCACCGGCATGAAAGACGAAGATTTCTCCAAGCCCATCGTTGCGGTGGTCAATTCCTTCACCCAGTTCGTGCCCGGGCACGTGCACCTGAAGGACCTGGGCCAGCTGGTCGCGCGCGAGATCGAAGCCGCGGGCGGCGTGGCCAAGGAGTTCAACACCATCGCGGTCGATGACGGCATCGCCATGGGCCACGATGGCATGCTGTATTCGCTGCCCAGCCGCGACATCATCGCGGACTCGGTGGAATACATGGTCAACGCGCACTGCGCCGACGCCATGGTGTGCATCTCCAACTGCGACAAGATCACCCCCGGCATGCTGATGGCCGCCATGCGGCTCAACATCCCGGTGATCTTCGTCTCCGGCGGCCCGATGGAAGCCGGCAAGACGCGCCTGGCCAACCCCGTCACCAAGGCCATGGAGTTCAAGAAGCTCGACCTGGTGGACGCCATGGTGATCGCCGCCGACAGCGCCTATTCCGACGCTGATGTGGCCGAGGTGGAGCGCTCCGCCTGCCCCACCTGCGGTTCGTGCTCGGGCATGTTCACCGCCAACTCCATGAACTGCCTGACCGAGGCGCTGGGCCTGTCGCTGCCCGGCAACGGCACGGTGGTGGCCACCCACGCGGACCGCGAGCAGCTGTTCAAGCGCGCTGGCAGCCGCATCGTGGAACTGGCCCGCCAGTACTACGAGCAGGAAGACGCGCGCGTCCTGCCGCGCTCGGTAGGCTTCAAGGCGTTCGAGAACGCCATGACGCTGGACATCGCCATGGGCGGCTCCACCAACACCATCCTGCACCTGCTGGCGATCGCGAGCGAGGCGGGCATCGACTTCAGCATGACCGATATCGACCGTCTCTCGCGCGTCGTGCCGCAACTGTGCAAGGTGGCGCCCAACACCAACAAGTACCACATCGAAGACGTGCACCGCGCGGGCGGCATCATGGCCATCCTGGGCGAGCTGGAGCGCGCCGGCAAGCTGCACACCGACGTGCCCACGGTGCATGCCCCCACGCTCAAGGACGCGCTGGAGCAGTGGGACATCAGCCGCACCCAGGACGAAGCCGTCAGGAACTTCTACCTGGCCGGCCCGGCGGGCATTCCCACCCAGGTGGCGTTCAGCCAGAACACGCGCTGGCCCAGCCTGGACCTGGACCGCGCCGAGGGCTGCATCCGCTCCTACGAGCACGCTTTCTCCAAGGAAGGCGGCCTGGCGGTGCTGAGGGGCAATATCGCGCTCGACGGCTGCGTGGTGAAGACCGCCGGCGTGGACGAGAGCATCCTCGTGTTCGAAGGCACGGCCCACGTCACCGAATCGCAGGACGAGGCGGTGGAGAACATCCTCAATGACAAGGTCAAGGCCGGCGACGTGGTGATCGTGCGCTACGAAGGCCCCAAGGGCGGCCCCGGCATGCAGGAAATGCTCTACCCCACCAGCTACATCAAGTCCAAGGGCCTGGGCAAGGCCTGCGCGCTGCTGACTGACGGCCGCTTCTCCGGCGGCACCTCGGGTTTGTCCATCGGCCACTGCTCGCCCGAAGCTGCGGCCGGCGGCGCCATCGGCCTGGTGCGCGATGGGGACAAGATCCGCATCGACATTCCCAATCGCACCATCAACGTGCTGCTGCCCGACGAGGAACTGGCGAGCCGCCGCGAGGCGCAGAACGCCAAGGGGTGGAAGCCGGCCAAGCAGCGTCCGCGCAAGGTGTCTGCTGCGCTGAAGGCCTACGCCAAGCTGGTGATGTCGGCGGACAAGGGTGCGGTGCGGGACTTGTCGTTGCTGGATGACTGATCCCGGGGTGAAGCGCTAGTCCGTTTGCCGAGAAGGCCGCTCTTAGGAGCGGCTTTTTTTGTTCTTCGCCGATCTGCGCGGTGGGATCTGGCAATTTTTCCAGGCGCGAGCGGCATGGATTCCTGGACGCAGGAAGTAACCGCAAGCGTCGCCGGCGCTCTTCACGAATGCCAGCCAGCCCTCATGATCGCGCTGGCTGTGTCGACCACGGCCGCCAGGGCAAGCATGGCGATGATCACCGTGCAAGCCTGGGGCAGATGGAACAGGGACAGCTCGAAATACAGCATCTGCCCAAGCCCGCCGGCGCCGACAAAGCCAAGGATTGCCGCCACGCGGATATTCGTTTCCCAGCGGTACAGGATGTAGGCCAGGAACTGGGGCCATACGCAGGGCAGCGTCCCATACATGAAGACCAGCACGGCAGGAGTGCCCCCTTCCGTCAGCGCGCGCGCGGGTGCGCGCGGCGCATTCTCCAGCGCCTCGGCGAACAGGCGACCGAGCACGCCCGCGGTATGCAGTGCCAGGGCGAGGGTGCCGGCAAACGGTCCAAGGCCGACGGCGAGCACGGTCAGGGCTGCCCATACCAGCTCGGGAATCGAGCGCAACACGTTCAGTAGCAAGCGCGACAACGTGCGCAGCGCATCGCCGTAGAGCCCGGAAGCCGGTAGTGCCAGGCCAAAACCCAGCACCGCCGCACACAGCGTGCCCACGGCGGAAACCGCGAGCGTTTCGAGCATGCCGCCAGCGGTTCTGGCCAAAAAAGCGGATGACAGCTCCGGCGGGAAGAACGTCAGCAGGAAGCGCCCCATCTCGGCTGCAGCGTCCGCGGACAAGAGCTGGCTCAGGTCGAGCGACAGATACGCGAAGCTGCCCGAAACCGCGGCGGCCAACGCGATCAGGGTGAGCAGGCAGCGCATGCAGAATTGAGCGGCCTTGACCTTGTGCGCCATGATTCAGTCGATCAGCTTGCGCAGGCGCGCGCTGAGCGCGTCCGCCAGCAGAACCAGCAGCAGGAACACCAGCAGGATGGTCGCGGCTTCCCCGCCGTTGAGCAGTTTCACGGCCTGGTCCATCAACTGCCCAAGCCCGCCGGCGCCAACGAAACCCATAACCACGGAAGCCCGGATGGCACATTCCCAGCGGTAGACGGTGTACGAGACCAGCTCCTGCGCGGCATGGGGAAGCAGCCCATAGAACAGTGCCGCCAGGCGCCCGCTTCCGCTGCCAAACAGGGCATCCACGGCGCGTTTGTCGCTGGATTCTAGGATTTCCGCATAGACCTTTGCCAGCATGCCGCCATAGGTGATGGCCAGAGCGAGCACGCCCGCCGTCGCCCCCAGGCCGAGAGCACGCACGAAGACCAGCGCCCACACCAGTTCCGGCACCCCGCGCAGCAGCAGCACCAGGGTGCGCACGCCAGCGCGAACCGCCATGCGCGGCTTGCGTCCCCGGCCGGGGCCGATGCGCGACACCGACAGGCTGCCCGTCATGGCCACGGCCAGAGGTGTTGCGATCACAAAGGCGAGCGCAATGCCCGCGGTGGCGATCGCCAGCGTTTCCAGCGTGGCGTTGACCACAAGCCCGAGGAATCCGGGCGAAACCTCGGGCGGAAGGAAGTTGCGCACGAAGGCGCCCATCACCTTGAGGTTTTCGGTGTCGAACAAGGCTGAAGGGCTGAACCGGGACAGCCGCAACAATGGCCACAGCAGAAGCAGCGCGAGCACCAGGCCGCTTGCGCGCTGCAGCGCCTGAGGATCGCGCGGGTGGGTGGTCATCGGCACGCCGGCCTGGATGGGGTATCGCCATCGATGGCGGCGCTCGCACCTGCCGCGATGCTCATCAGGGCCTGGCTGCCTTGTACCGGGGGTGACGCGCTTTCGGAGGCATAGAGTTCGCGCAGCAGCGTGTCGGTCACGCGCTCGGCCGGCAGGTCGAAGGCGATCTCGCCCGCCTTCAAGCCGACGATGCGGGGAAACCAGCGCAGCGCCAGATCCACTGCGTGCAGGCTGGCGACCAGGGGCACCGCGCGTGTATCCGCTTCCCTGCGCAGCTCGCCCAGGGTAAGGTTGGCCAGCACCGGGTCCATTGCCGAGACCGGTTCGTCCGCCAGGATCAATTCCGGGCGCTGGTAAAGCACGCGGGCGACGCCCACGCGCTGCAGTTGGCCGCCCGAGAGCTGGTCGCACCGGTCGAACAGGCGGTCGGCCAGCTCAAGGCGGGCGAGCTGTTCACCGGCACCATCGATGTCTGCCGGATAGACCAGCGACAGCAAGGATTTCCAGCCGGGCCAGACGCCCAGGCGGCCGGCAAGGATGGCGGTGATCACCCGCTGGCGCGGCGGCATCGGCGGCGCCTGGTGCACCATGCCGATGCGGCAGCGCAATTGCCGCAGGCGTGCGGCGGACACCGCCCAGGGGCTTTGCTCCAGCACCTCCACACGGCCCTCGCTTGGCCGCAGCGACGTTGCCAGCAAGCGCAGCAAGGAGGTCTTGCCGGCTCCCGACGGACCGATGACGGCGATGGGCTCGCCGCGGCTGGCCGCCAGTGTGATCTGGCTGAGCGCACGCTGTCCGTTGGCGTAGCTGACGCTGGCGGCGTCCAGGCGGAAGCTCATCAGACCGGCATCATTGGATAAGGCCCGCGGCGCGGGCTGCGGCCTCGATGCCGGCGTAGTTTTCCGGTCGGGTGGGGATGTACCTGGCGGTCCGCTGCAATGCCATGATTTCCCGCTGCTCGGGATTGGCCGGGTCAAGTCGCAGGAACGCTTCGGTCAGCTTCTTGCGCAAGGCCGGATCGAGCCCGCCGCGCACGGTCCAGTTGTAGTCGTAGTAGGGCGGTGTGACGGCAAATACCCTGACCTTGGCGGGATCCACCTTATGCTGCTCAACCAGCTTGTCCCACACCGAGGCATTGAGCACGCCGGCGTCGGCCCTGCCGGCCTGCACGAAAGCCACCGTCGCATCGTGGGCGCCCGAATAGGCGACCGTCTTGAAGTCCTTGTCCGGGTCGATGCCGGCCTGCAGCAGGAAGTGCCGTGGCATCAGGTGGCCGGAGGTAGAGGACGGCGCGCCGAAGACGAAGGTGTGGCCTTTGAGGTCGGCCAGCGACTTGATCGCGCTGTTGGCGGTGATGAACTTGCTGGTGAACGCGGCATCTTCTTGGCGCTGGACGATGGGGATGGTGGCTCCCTTCGTCCGGATCTTGCTCTGCACATAGGTAAAGCCGCCCAGCCACGCCATGTCGATCTTGCCGGTGGCCAGCGATTCGACCACCGCAGCGTAGTCCGTGACGGGCACGAACTTCACCTTCATGCCGGTTTCCTTCTCCAGGTAGTTGCCGAGCGGCGCGAACTTGCGCTGCAGCTCGGTGGGGGACTCGTCGGGAATGGCCGAGACCTTCAGGACAGCCTGGGCACCGGCGAGGCCGGCAAAGCCCAGCAGGGTCAGCGCGGCAAGGCGCTTAAGCAACGGCAACACGGGCGGCTCCTTGCGTCATTTCACCGATCACCGCAGCGTCTGCGAAGCCGTCCCGGCGAAAGATCTCCAGGATCTCGTCCACGGCTTCCGGTGCGCACGACACCAGCAAGCCGCCGCTGGTCTGGGGATCGGTCAGTAGTGCCTTCTGGCTTGGCGTGACCGACGTGGACAGGTCCACCTCGCTGCCGTAGCTGACCCAGTTGCGCCCCGATGCGCCGGTCACCAGCCCTTCGGCGGCCATGCGCTCAACCCGCGGCAGCAGCGGAATCCGCCCCATGTCCAGCCGGGCGCCGACGCCCGCGCCACGACACAGTTCCAGCAGGTGGCCGAGCAGGCCGAAGCCGGTCACGTCGGTCAGCGCGTGGACACCCGGCACTTCGGCCAGCAGTCGGCCGGGCGTGTTGAGTTTGGTGGTGCAGGCAATCAGGTCTTGATAGCCGGCCGCGTCGAGCTTGTCCTTCTTCACCGCGGCGGACAACACGCCCACGCCCAACGGCTTGCCGAGGATCAGCTTGTCGCCCGCCTCGGCGCCGCTGTTCTTCTTGACCCGATTCGGGTGCACCAGACCAAGGACCACCAGCCCGTAGATCGGCTCAAGGGAATCGATGGTGTGGCCGCCCGCGACCGGGATGCCCGCCTGGGCGCAGATCGATTCCCCGCCTTCGAGGATCTTGCCGATGACCTCAGGCGGCAGCTTCTCGATAGGCATGCCGACCAGCGCCAGCGCCATGATCGGGGTTCCGCCCATGGCGTAGACGTCGGAGATGGCGTTGGTGGCGGCGATACGCCCGAAATCGTACGGATCGTCCACCACCGGCATGAAGAAGTCCGTGGTGGCGATCAGGGCCTGGCTGTCATTGAGCTGGTAGACCGCCGCGTCGTCGCTGGTTTCCTTGCCGACCAGCAGTGCTGCCGGAGCAGGGAAGCCGACCGAATTCCTGAGGATTTCGGAAAGCACACCGGGGGCGATCTTGCACCCACACCCGCCGCCGTGGGAGAAGGCGGTGAGCTTGATCTTTGCGTTGTTTGGCTGGTCCACTGCGGGGCTCCGGGTCATTCTGGTTTCAAGGCGTCGGCGACAAGTTTACTCACTTCCGCCCGTTCCCGCGCCGGCGCAAACAGCGGTGCGCGAAGTGCGCATTGCTGCCGCAGGCGGTTCAGGAACCCGGCGTCCCGGCTGGTGCGTTCCAGCACCAGCGCCAATTGCGCGGCGTCACCCAACGGAAAATAGCCTTCGTAGTCACGGCCCAGCATGCCGAAGTTGCCCGGGATGCGGCTGGCCAGCACCGGCACGCCGCTGGCGACGGCCTCGGTGATCACGTTGGCGCCGCCTTCCATGGCGCTGGAGATCACCATGGCCTGTGCTTGTCGGATGTGCTGCCGGGTTTGGTCATGGGGCAGGTTTCTGAGCCAGACATAGCGCCGCACGCCGGGCCAGGCTTGTGCTTCCAGCGCCAGGGCCGCCTGCTGATATGCGTCATCCAGCGCGCCACCGATATGGATCAGGCGCACGCGCGAATCGTGGGGAAGCAGCGAAAGGGCGCGCATGGGCGTCAGCGGGTCTTTTTCCGCCCGCATGTGGCCGACCAGCACGACGTCGAAGTGATCCTGGCTGGGCGCCGCGGGTGCGCATGCCGGGGCAGACTGGTAGATCACCCGGCACCGGGCGCGATGCGCGGCCGCCAGTTCGGCGAGCCCTTCGTCCTGCAGCACCACCAGATGGGTGGCGAGTGCGAGCGAGCGCTGGGCTGATGCATCGGTGCGGATGTCGCGGTACAGATCGGTGCCGGTCAGCACGACGATTAGCGGACGA
This sequence comes from Cupriavidus necator N-1, assembly GCF_000219215.1. Taxonomy (NCBI): domain Bacteria; kingdom Pseudomonadati; phylum Pseudomonadota; class Betaproteobacteria; order Burkholderiales; family Burkholderiaceae; genus Cupriavidus; species Cupriavidus necator. The sequence continues at coordinate 344,622 of NC_015723.1, forward strand.
TCCGGACAAGCCTCGGCGAACCTGGCGATGGACTCGGCCGAGCGTCGGGCGTGCAGGGCGATCAGGCAGTCGGGCAGGGCGCCGCCCTGGCTGGCCGTCGACCATTCAGCGGCCAGTGTGACATCGTAGTCCCCCTGCAGGAACCGGGCCCAGCGATTGGCGGTTTGCCAGTTGCCATTGTTGGCTTTGCGCAGCGCCGGACTGATAATTGCGACGGTGGCCTTGGGAGGACGCATGACGATAGGTTCTGAGGGGGCAGCAGCAAGAAGGATAAACAAGTTCGAGCTGGATGCGGCGTTTGCCGAGGCGCACCGGCGCACGTGGGGCCTGCTTCAGGAGCTATCGCCGTCCCAATGGCAGGTTCCTTACGATGCAGGAATCAATCCGCCCTTGTGGGAGTATGCCCATATCGCCTGGTTCACGGAGCTATGGGTGCTGCGGGAGCCGCGTGCCGGTCAGGACGGCCGCTGGGTGGCCAGCCTCCCGTCCATGCTGGCGGACGCCGACCGCCTCTTCGATTCCATGCGCGTCGCCCACCGGGATCGATGGCATCTTGCGCTGCCCCGGCTCCCCGAGATTCGCGACTACGCAGCCGCCGTGCTGGAGCACGTTCGCGCCAGGCTCGCCACGTCGGACGATACCGACGCTGCGCTCTATTTTTTCCGGCTCGCCTTGTTCCACGAAGACATGCATGCGGAGGCGCTGACCTATATGCGCCAGACGCTCGATTATCCGCTGCATGCCCCGCTCGGCATGCCTTCCATTGCGCCAGGCGCCGGCTCGGCAGCCGCAGGCGGCGACACGTTCCAGATGGGGTCACCCATCGGAGGCGACGGGTTCGTCTTCGACAATGAGAAGTGGTCCCACCCGGTCCACATCGCCCCGTTCCGCATCGATCGCACTTGCGAAAGCAATGCCGCATTTGCGGAATTCGTGGCCGCAGGCGGCTACCGCGACCGTCAATGGTGGTCCGACGACGGACGCGCATGGCTGCAACAGAGCGGGCTGGCGCATCCGCTGCGCTGGCGCCGGACAGCCGGCGGCATCGCGGGGCAATGGGCGTTGCGCTGGTTCGGGCAGTGGGTGCCGCTGCCGGCCGAACAGCCGGTGTGTCATATCAATGCCTACGAGGCGGAAGCCTATTGCCGCTGGGCCGGCAAGCGCTTGCCCACGGAAGCCGAATGGGAGTATGCGGCAACGCATGACCTGATCCGCTGGGGTAGCGCCGTGTGGGAATGGACGGCTGATCCTTTCGTGCCCTATGCAGGGTTCTCGCCCGACCCCTACCAGGAATATTCCGCCCCCTGGTTTCACACGCATCGCTCCGTTCGCGGCGGATCGTTCGCCACCCATGCCCGCATGCAGCATCCTCGCTACCGGAACTTCTACCTGCCGCACCGCGGCGACCTCTTTGTCGGATTCCGCTGCTGCGGTTGAGGAGGGAGGGCGTCTCCACGGTGATATCAATGCTTGCGCTGAGCGCTACGGTCTCACGTTGCGTCGCCAATTCCGTTCGGTTTCGTACATACCATGAAGGCTTTGGCGAAAAGACTCTCCGCAATTGACGGCTTCGCCGCTGCCAGGCCGACGCAGGGACCAAGACATGCATCACGTTAGCGAATCGCTGTATATGAAAGTCCGCTGGGACTAGATGGGATACCCATCTCCGAAAATCCGAAATAATTTCGAGGAGACGTCATGCACTACCAGCATTTGGCCATGTTCGGCGCCGTGGCATTGATGGCAGCTAGCGCGCTGGCGCAGAGTTCGGGCCTGACCCGCACCTTGGTCGGACGGGCCGACGTATCCGTGCCAGGTCGCGAAGCCGTGGTCGCGCGCGTGGAGGTGGCGCCAGGCGCCTATGCCGGGCGTCATACGCATCCCGGAGACGAGATCAGCTACGTTATGGAAGGCGAGGCGCAACTCCTGATCGACGGCCAGTCGCCACGCACGGTCAAGGCCGGTGAATCGTTCGTAGTGCCTGCCGGCGTGGTGCATGACGCCCACAACAGCGGTAGCACGGCGACGCGGGTGCTTGGCGTGTACGTGGTCGAGAAGGGGAAGCCGCTGGCATCGCCGGCGCCGTGAGTCAGATGTCGGTGGATTCGATGTTGAGCCCGCGCACCGGCCCGGGCCGGACATTCTGGTTCAGACGAAAGAAGTTGGCCGGGTCGTATTTGTTCTTGATCTCGACGAGCCTTTGGTAGTTTTCCCCATAGGCGGCCCGTACCCTGTCCTCTCCCTCCCCGCCCAGATTATTCGCATAAACCGCGCCCGTCGAGAACGGCCGGATAGCGTCCCACGTTTCGCGCGCCCACCGTACATTCGCTTCATCGTCTGCCGGATCGTCCCAGATCGAGATGGGGAAGCAGTCGTAGAGCGCATCGCGGTTTACGTAGGGTGTCTCCGTCCTCGGGACCCGGGCGATCGCCCCGCCAACCTGCTTCAAAACCAGCAGTGGCATGCCGCCAGGCGCGTTCGCGTAGGCATAACAGGTCCGCGTTCTCGGTGGCACTGGCTCTGAGCATGCGGCCATCGGCCAGCACGATCTCGGCCGCGATCAGGTTATCGCATGCCAGGCCATGCTTGCGGCCTAGCCTGCCGAAGCCGCCGCCAAGCGTCAGCCCGGCGATACCAGTATCGCTGTTGACCCCCATCGTCGTCGCCAGCCCGTGCGACTGGGTTGCGCGGTCGAATTCGCCCAGGCTCAGGCCTGCACCCGCACGCGCAATGCGGTGTACCGGATCGAATTCGATCCGTTTCAGGCGCGCCAGATCGATCACGATGCCGTCGTCGCAGACGGACAAGCCGGCGACGTTATGGCCTCCGCTGCACACCGCCACCAGATAGCCGCCAGACCGGGCAAACGTCACGGCACGGCTGACATCGGCGGCATCGGCGCAATAGACGATCATCGCCGGCCCCACTACTGCGTTGCTATGGCTAGCAAGTCTCAGGCGACGGCACCTGGCGGCGCATGGCGTGCCAGGAAGCGGTCCAATTGGCCAGCGAACGCCTTGCTATCCTGCGGAGCGTACGGTGCCGGTCCGCCGGTATCCACGCCCGAGCTGCGGAGTTGTTCCATCACCTCGCGCATCGTCAGGCGCTCCTGGATATTCTCACGGCTAAACCAGCTCCCTCGCGGGTCGAGCACATAGGCGCCCTTGTCAAGGGCGGCGGCGGCAAGAACGATGTCCGCGGTAATCACGAGGTCCCCGCTGCTGACCAGTTCGACGATACGGTCATCGGCGACGTCGAAGCCCGCAGGCACTTGCAGTGCCTTGATAAAGCGCGAAGGCGGCGTGCGCATGTACTGGTTGGCAACCAGCGTGACGCACACTTCGACACGTTGTGCGGCCCGATACAACATTTCCTTGACGACAACCGGGCAGGCGTCTGCGTCAACCAGTACTTGCATCACGGTACTTCCAATGGAGGGAGGGAACGCTCATATTACTGCCTGCGCGCGTCTCGATGGGAAGGAACGTCGGCCTTGATTGCGGCCAGCATTATTTCTCTTCTCGCATCGATGGGGTAAAGGTGATCCCTACCAATAACCCTTCCGGCCCGATGAAACGACTGACGGTCTGGCCCCACGGCTCTTTCTTGTTCCTGACCAGCATTCGGTACCCTCGTGATTCAAGCTCTGCCGTAGCCCTTTCGACGTTATCAACGTCAAACTCAATCCAGGCTTGCGGGATAGGAACGTCACCAGGCCACGAATCGCTGCCATAGCAGGACTGAGCTGCCTCAGAAAGCGGCCACAGGGCGAAGCTGTTCGCTCCTTGCAGAGCCTCCGTATGAAGGTAACCGCCTTTCTCCTCATTGAAGGGGATGCCGAAGGTCTGGCTGTACAGCTTGCGGCTTGCCTCCGCTTCACGAACAATCGGGCCAAAGCCTGCGATGAACAAGACTGTGGTATTTGCGATCTCTTCCATGGCTTCTCCTTTGCCCTGGGAATGAGCGGTTTGGCTCGGAAGCAATGGCCACAAGTACGGGATGCGAGCGGGTGGGTGACCGCAATGGCCGACTACCTGACGAGCATGACTGTCCACGCCGATCGAGCTTTGGCCTGGCATAGAGGCCGGTTCATGGGGGGACTGGTCCTGGATAAGTGTAAGGCCTGTTTCGGTTGACTTGTAGCCGCTACTCCCGCGCGGCGACCGGCGGTCAGGCGGATTCAGGAGCGCTCGCGGCATCGCATGCATGTCGTTTCACTGTGGCCTGGCAGCCGGCTGTCGCCCGCCGCGCTCCCTTCGACGCTAGCGGCGGGCCGACCCGCCAACGCGAAGTGCGTTCACCACCAGCGAAAAGGCTGGCGATGCCTGGCGGCGGCGGGGGTAGTACAGGTGGTAGCCCCCAAACGGAGGGCACCAGTCTTCCAGCACGCGTCCCAGCCGCCCTGCCTCGACGTGGGGTGCGAATTCCTCTTCCGGGAGGAAGGCGACGCCCAGCCCCTCAAGCGCGGCCATCACGATATGCGGCGTGGTGTTGAAAACGACCTGGCAGTCGACGCGCACCTTCAATTGACGGCCACGGCGCTCGAAGTCCCAGACGGACAAGCCTCCGTGCGTTGGAAACCGGAGATTGATGCAGCGGTGCGCTGGCAGATCACGTGGTGTCTTGCGAGCCGGATTCCCGGCGAAGTAAGACGGCGCGGCCACCACGGCCATGCGCAGCCTGGGGCCGATGGGCACGGCGATCATGTCCTTGTCGATGGTGTCGCCCAGCCGCACCCCTGCGTTGAAGCGATCCGCCACGATATCCCTGCCTGCCTTCAATGCAGGCTGAATCGCGCGCAGCCGCCTCTGGCAACGTCCTCAGGCTGTTCAAGAGCCGCGGTGCGGCTCTCGGCATGACTGCCTGCGGCGCCTTCTTCATGGGGCAGTTCGCGTTGTTCACGTATGTGCGGCCGTTCCTTGAAGGCGTGACGCATGTCAGCATGTCCGCGTTGTCGCTCGTTCTGCTGACCATCGGTGTTGCAGGCTTCATCGGCACCACGCTCATTGGTCATGTTCCTGAAGCGGGGGGTGTACCGCACCCTGATCTCCATCCCACTGTTGATGGCGGTTATCGCCTTGGCGCTGATCCCCTTTGGCGGCTGGTCGCAGCGGTCGCGGCGCTGTTGGGTCTTTGGGGGCTGGCGGCTACTGCGGCTCCGGTTGGCTGGTGGAGCTGGATCGCCCGGACCATGCCGAAGAACGCCGAAGCCGTCGGCGGGTCGATGGTGGCCGTGATTCAGCTGGCCATCGCACTGGGCTCCACCCTTGGCGGCCTGCTGTTCGACATCAGCGGCTACCAGACCACGTTCGTGGCGAGCGCCGCGCTGTTGCTCGTCGCAGCCTTCCTGACTTTCCTTGCCTCGCGCTCGGGCATGGCACAGGCCGCCTGAGTCAGAAGCCGGAGCAGTACTGGACGTCCCTGGCGACGGATGCGCTGTTTCCCGATGAAGTGCTGGCCGGGGGAAGCTTGCGGATCCGGCCACCATAGCTGATCCAGGCGCCCGCATGTATCGCCGATGCCACGCGCATGAAGTACCTTTTACAAAGGCGAGGCGCGCCTGCCGCTGGAAGCCCGGCCGGACTTGTGCCAGGGCCGTGGACCGGTTCTTGCATGGCAGGCTGTGCCTGAGCCGTGACAGGAGCGCGCCATGTCCGAAGCACTTCGATATTCGCTTTGCCGATTCTTCATCGCCTGCTGCCTGGGTCTCGCGGCCTGCGGAGGGGGCGGGGACGGCGGGGGTAGTGACAGCGCCACGGGCACCGGCACCGGCACGCTGACGCTCTCCATCTCCGGCCTGCCGTCCGGGACGTCGGCGGCCATCACGGTATCGGGGCCTGGCCAATTCCGCCAGACCGTGACCCAGTCGACTACGCTGTCCAACCTGGCTGCTGGCAGCTACACCATCAGTGCCGCCAGCGTGCTGACGGGCAGCACGCTCCTCAAGCCCCAGCCGCCTTCGCAGACCGTGGCGGTGACCGCGGGCGGCCGTGCTTCGGCAAGCGTGGCCTACGGCTCGCCGGAAACCGTGCAGTTGTCGCTGACGCAGGTTGCCGGCGGGTTATCAGCGCCTATCTTCCTGACCGCGCCCCACGGCGATTCGCGCCTGTTCGTGGTCGAGCGGGCCGGCCGCATCCGGATCGTGCGCAACGGCACATTGGTCGCTACACCGTTTCTCGATATCGCAGCGCTGACGACGACCGACGGCGAGCGCGGGCTGCTGTCGATGGCGTTCGATCCCAACTATGGGACCAACGGCCGCTTCTACGTCTATTACACCGACGCCAATGGCGCCATCACCATCGCCCGCTACAGCGTGTCGGCCGCGAATCCGGATATCGCCAATGCATCCGGCACCGTGCTGCTGTCGATCCCGCACGGCACTTTCTCCAACCACAACGGCGGCCAGCTCGCGTTCGGCCCGGAGGGCATGCTCTATATCGGCACGGGCGACGGCGGCGGCAGTGGCGATCCTTCGGGCAACGCCCAGAACCCGGGAACGCTGCTCGGCAAGATGCTGCGCATCGACGTCAGCGGCGCGTCCGGCTACGGCTTGCCTGCCGGCAATCCGTTCGTCGGCCAGTCCGGCAGCCGCGGCGAAATCTGGGCTCTCGGCCTGCGCAACCCGTGGCGGTTCTCGTTCGACGCCGGCTTGTTGTATATCGCCGATGTCGGCGAGGACCAGCGCGAGGAAGTCGACGTGGCGCCGGCCACCAGCGCGGGCCTGAACTACGGCTGGAACCGGACCGAGGGCACCGCCTGCGTGGGTGCGGCCGGGTGCGACAAGACCGGGCTGACTATGCCGGTCTTCGAATACGGCCATGACGCGGGCGCTTGTGCCATCGTCGGCGGCTATGTGTACCGGGGCAGTGCCAGTCCGGCGCTGCAGGGGCGGTACTTCTATACCGACCTTTGCACGGGCAAGCTGCTGAGCTTCATGTATCGCGACGGCGTTGTCGTCGAACAGGTCGACTGGAAGGTCACTGTCCCAGGCAGTGTGTTCTCCTTTGGCGTGGATGACGGGCAGGCGCTGTACGTGCTGGCCGATCCGGGCACGTCGACGACGAGCGGGCGGGTGTATCGGGTCGATGTGTCGGGCGGCACGCCGTAACGGCGGGGCTTAGGGGAGTACTGCGACTTCGGGCAGGGGTCACGCCGCTGGTTTCCGCCTCGTCGCCCATGAACGCGATAATCGAGCTCGCGCTGAGGCAAGCGCTTGCGCAAGCCACTGGAGCAGTCGAGCTCCAGCACTTATGCATGGGGAACATCCAGGGATGGAATCAATGCACGACCACAAGCCCCAACAGCAGGCATCCTCCCTCAGTCATCCGGATGCCTGCATGGGTGCGAGAGTCAATGCCCCGCCCCCCGGATCGAATCGGGCGAGAAATACGCTTCACTGAACTGCGGACTGCTGTTCAGGCGTACCGGCTTGCCTTCATTGGTCAGCCGGTCCGCCAGATAGGCGCCAGCGGTGAGGTCGTGATAGAACGCCACCGCCGGGTAATAGCGCCGTGCATCGTAGGCGAAAAGCGACGATTGCAGATTGGTCCGCCACAACTGGCCGCGGGCATCGTAGTTGTCGGCAAGCACGGCCATCCAGGTGTCCTCGTCCAGGTACAGCACGCGCTTCGCGTATTGATGCCGGAAGCCTGGCTTCAATTTGGCTTCGAGCACCCAGACGCGGTGCAGTTCGTAGCGGACAAGGTCGGGGGCCGCGTGGTTGGCGCCCAGCAGCTCGGCGTACTTGACGGCGGGATCGGCCAGCTTGTAGTTGTGGTAGGGGATATAGATCTCCCGCTTGCCGACAATCTTCCAGTCGTAGCGCTCACCTGAGCCATTGAACAGGCGATCGTCGTCCACGGTGCGGAAGCCGCCCGGACCGAGCGGCTGGTCGAAGCCGAACTCGGGTGCCTGCCGGACCCGGCGCGTGCCGGGATTGTATTGCCAGGTCCTGGCCGTATCCGAACCTTCGCGATCCCAGAAATTGTGGGAGACGATGATATTGCCGCGTTCGCGTAAGGGCAGTTCGGTTTCAACGCGGGCGAAAGTCCGGTTGATCAGGGGCGAGCCTTTTTCGAATGCGGTGCCGTTGACCGGCGACCAGATGTCGTATTTCCACTTGCCCCACGCGATCTTGCCGTCGCGATACACGACTGCCTGGTCATAGACGGCGGCCTCTTCGGCAATGGCGGAAGAGAAGCGAAGGTTCCACATCAGCTCCAGGCCATTCTTGGGAACGGGAAAAGGCGCGGTGGGCGGATAGTCCTTGAGGCCGTTCGCGTCGCTCGTCAGCTGCGTGCCGGGGGCGTGGTGCTGGATCGCCTTGTAGACGGCATCGCCATAGCGAAAGTCGCGATGGCTGGGATAGATCGCCATCTTGAAGGTTGCCGGGTACAGCCTGAACATGGCGAGCTGCCCGTCGCTCAGGCGGGCACGGTACTGCTCCAGGTTCTGGGCCGTGATCGTTGCCAGCGGTTGTTCCGACGCGTAGGGGTCGGGATATGCATCGCCCGGCCGGAACGCCAGGCCTGCGGGCGTGGCCTGCCACTTGCCGCTCCACGCGGGGATGCTGCCATCCTTGTTGGCAGACCGTTCCGCGCCCATGGGCGTGAGGGGACCGTCTAGGCGCTTGACTTCGTCAGGCGTCATCGCGGCCAGGGAAGGTGCGTTGATCTGTGAAACGGCTAGCACCGCACCGGCAAGCGTGCATAGCAGGAGAGCTTTGCTCTTCATTGTCTTTACTCCGTTCGATGGTGTCATGGTCATGCGCCAGCATTGGCTGGCTCGGCGATACGCAGCACCAGCTTGCTTGCCGCCTTGCCCGACTGGACCAGATCGAGTGCGCGCCCGGCCTGCTCCAGTGGCAGGCATTCGATGCGGGGCGGTCGCAGGCGCCCGCTGCCGAGCAGCGCTGCGATCTCGCGCAGCCGCGCGCCGCTGGGCATCTTGCTGAACGCCACGGCGGTGCGGACGCCGCGCTGCGCGGCTGCGGCAGGATCCGGGCCGTTGTCGCCACTGACCAGCGTCAGGATGGCGACAAGGATGCCGCCGGGCCTGAGCAGGTCCATGCCGTTCGGCAGGGTGCCGCAGCCAACCGCGTCCAATACCAGGTCGACGCCAGCCGGCGCCCATGCCCGCATGGCGGCAGCGATGTCGTCGCCCCGGTAGTCGATTGCCAGGTCGCACCCGAGCGCCATTAGTTCGTCGCGGCGTGCCGCGCTGCAGGTGGCTGCGACGGTTGCCCCGGCCGCCTTTGCCAGTTGCACGGCAAACGTGCCGACCGCGCCGGCACCGCCATGGACTAGCACCGTCTGGCCTGGCTTGAGTCCGCCTTCGTCGAAGAGTCCCGTCCAGGCGGCCAGCGCCGGGGTGGGGACGGCCGCGGCTTCGGCAAATCCCAGGTTGTCGGGAATCGGCACCACGCAATCCTGGCTGACCGCAACGTACTCGGCATAGGAACCCCACTTGCCTGCGCCGACCGCGGTCTGCGCGAACACGCGTTGTCCCGGGACAAAGTCCTTGACGCCGCTTCCCACCGCTGCCACGACGCCGCTGGCATCGAAGCCGATCACGAACGGGAAGCTGTACTGCATGAAGTGGCTCAGATAGCCTTCGCGGCATTTCCAGTCAGCGGGATTCACGCCGGCACAGGCCACGCGGACCAGGACTTCGCCGGCAGCGGGTTCCGGCCTCGGGAGGTCTCCAAGCCTGAGTACGTCGGGCCCGCCGGTACGATCAATGACGACAGCGCGCATGCTCTTCTCCATGGCCTCACCTTGCGGACAGTTCGTGGTTCAAACCAGGATGTGCCCAGGACGGAATCACGGGCGGCGGCAGCATGCCCTGGCCATCAAGCGTACGGACGTTCAGCCCGTGCGCCAGGGGGAAGTGCAGGCTATGGGCGATGTGGCCGGTGCGCAGCCGGGCCGGCACGCTGCAGAGTGCAAGCGCCGTTTCCACCAGGTACTCCACTGGCTCGGTGGGATAGCCGTCCGGGATATAGCGCTCGCTGCCTGGCGTGCGGATCGCCGTGCTCGGCGCTACGGAATTGACCGCGATATTGTCGGCCTCCAGTTCCGCTGCCAGGCCCTCGGTGAACCGGTTGATGGCGGCCTTGACCGCGGCGTAGGCCGTGACCCCGCCAGCCCGGTCAAAGTCCTGATATGGGCGAGCAGGCGACAGGGCGGTGACGGAGCCCAGGTTCAGGATCCACCCCGCGCCGCGCGTGCGCATCAGCGGGATCGCTGCACGGCTGAGCACGAAGGGGATGCGCAGGTAGTGCTTGACCGTCCTGTCGAAGATTTCCAGCGGCATCGATTCGATGCGGCTGTATTCCGCCATGCCGGCATTGTTGACCAGGATGTCGAGACCGCCCGCAGCACTTGCCGCCTGCGCCACCAGGTCGTCGCGTTGCGCGGGATCCTCGAGATCCGCCGCCAGCGCGATGGCACTGCCCCCTTGCCGCCGGATCTGGCCAACCGTCTCAGCCAGCGTGCCAGGTTCGTCTTCGGACTCGCCTGCGCGCCGTGCCGTGGCAACCACCAGCGCGCCCTCCGCCGCGAAGCGCTGCGCGATGGCACGACCGATGCCGCGGCTGGCGCCGGTTACCAGCGCAATCTTTCCTGTCAGTTTTCTGTGTGCGGTCATGGCGCGTATTCCTCGGTGCGGTTGTGGTTGGCAATCAGGCTTGTCGCGAGCGGGCAGAAGGCATGGGAGATCGCCTGGACTGTCCATTCGGGAAACTCGGGGTCGAACCATCGGTCGACATGGCCCCAATGAAAGGGGTGCATCAGGTATTCGCCCAGCAGGTCGTCTGCGCTGGCGAACTCCTGCTGCCAGACATGGGTCCAGGTGCCGGGCGACAGGACGCGGGCAAGCCGCCAGTTGAGGATGCCGGGCATGTACTCGGGCATCCGCAGCAGGTCTTGCTCAAGTGCGCGGACCTGCCAGTCCGGCGCTTCAGGCCGGAGCCGGAACATCAGCGTGCGCCAGATCCCGTGGCACAGTGGAGGGGCGCGCAGTCCGTCCGAGATCGGGCGATAGGCGACGCTATCCACCTCTGCCATGCCGTCCAGCGCGGCAACCAGGCCGATGTCGTGACCGGGCGAGCCGGATGCAGTCGGGTCGAATAGAAGGTCGAGCGTGTAGTCGCCAGCGCCCCAGCTTCCCGCCAGGTTCCTGCCAATCGCCACATGGCTCAGGCCCGGCAGCGTTTCAATGCGGGCAAGCAGGGCTTGCTCCTGTGTGCACGTCCCGGAGCAGAAGCCGGCGAGCAATCGCACCTGTGCTGTCTCAAGCCGCATCGCAATGCTCCTTGCGCTGGGGCAGCGTAGCTGTCGCATCGGCCATCACATGGCGGCGGCGCGCTTCACACAGCGTGTCGACTGTCGACCAGAAGGCGAGCACCGGGGCATCGATGCTGGCGCGCATGGCGTAGTAAGCCGGCGCATCCGCCACTTGCCACAGCAGCCACAACGTATTGGGTGCATCTTCCAGCGCCACGGGCGGCGACACGCAGCGCTGCAGCAGCGCCAGGCCCCTGGCGGCGCTGCCGGGCAGGTACTGGCTTTCCAGCAGGCTCAGCACAGTGGGCAGGTGCCCGGGCGCGAGCACGATTTCATCGAGGATGTGGATCATGGTGTGTCTCAAGCGGCGCAGGCAGGGCAGCAGGGCTGCGATGCCGGAGCCGGGGGTTTGCGGGAGGGAAGCGCGGTCATGGGTTGTCCCGTATAGGCATGGTGTTCAGGGCATGGCAACCTCCATCGCCCAGGCCGTGCGCAAGCTGTCGCGCGGGTGGAAGTGCCGGGATGATTATGGGAGGCCAGGCCGCACCGAGTCCCCACCCGAACGATCAACCATCGCTACCGAAGCAATCAGAACCAGCGACCATGAATGCCCACATACCGGGGAATCCCGTACCTGTTCCGCACGGCATGGTGCAGCGCCTGCTGGACGAACTGAAGCGGCAGGGCGTCGAGGTTCCACCTGCCGCCGGCGCATCCGGGCATGCGCCGGCGGCCCGGTTCACCGCGCTCTATCGCGCCGCGATCGAGCGGCTGGAAGCCCTGGTCGCCAAAGGCAACGGCCACCCCCCGATGCGCAAGCAGGAAGTGGACTTGTTGTGCCGTTGCGTATTGAGCAGCCAGACGCTGAGGGAGGCGATCCGCTGCGCGGCCGACTTCTGCGCGATGCTGTATCCGCGCGCCGGGGCGCTCAGCCTCGGGCAAAGCGCAGGGCAGGCGGTGTTCCGCATGGATTCGCTGCGGCGTGCGAACTCCTCCGCGGCTTGCCTGGTGGACCTGACCGGGCTCTTCTTCTATATGCTGCTGTTCGGCTGGCTGGTCGGCCAGCCGCTGCGCCCGACCCACGTCTACCTGGCGCATCCCCGGCGCGAGGACGCCATGCCTTTCCTGGGCTTGTTCCATGCCGCGGTGACGTCTGGCGCCCAGACCTACGGCTTCGAATTCGATGAGGCCTTGCTCGACCGGCCGGTCGTGCGCCAGGCCGCGGAGCTCGACGCCTTCCTGGAAGATTTTCCTTACCGCCTGATCGGCGCGCCGGTCGAGGTCGTATCAGTGAGCCAGCAGGTGCACGGCATCCTGCACGCAGCGCTGGTGCATGGCGCGCGGCTGCCGACGCTGGCTGAGCTGGCCATGCGCTTTGATGTGAGCGAGCCGACCCTGCGCCGCCGTCTCGCTGCCGACGGCAGCAGCTACCGGGTACTGCGCGAACACAGCCTGCAAGAGTACGCGGAACAATGCCTGTGCACGACCAACTGGTCGGTAGGAAGAATCGCGGAGCAGCTTGGCTTTGCCAGCGAGGAAGCGTTTCGGCGGGCGTTCCAGCGCTGGACCGGGCATGCGCCGACGCGCTTCAGGCGGGAAAGCAGGGGGTGAGGCGGTGAACGGGAGTTGGTGATGCGGTCAATCCAGCTGTCGGCAATAGAGAACAGGCTGCCCGCGCCCGTTACGTGCGACGCGGCAGACGCACGTCAAACGTGGTCCCTGTCTGGTCGGAGCGCGCCTCGATCGATCCCTGATGGGCCTTGGTAATCTCGCTCACTATGTACAGCCCGAGTCCGAGGCCGTCCGCATTTTTGTTCTCCTGATCCGGGCCTCTCCTCAACGGATCAAAAAGGCGCTCCAGCGACAGCGGGTCAATGGCGGGACCACTGTTCCTGACCTCGAGACTGACTTCCGCGTCATGGCCGGTGACTGCAACGCAGACCGGCTCGTCCGGCGCGCCGTACCTTATCGCGTTAAGCACCAGATTGGAAAGCAGTTGCTGCAGGCGCAGGCCGTCCCAAATACCCTGCACGTTGCCCTTCACCTCAAGCTCGATGCGGCGGGTCGGATGAGCTGCACGCAACTGGTCCACGGTATCGGCGACCAATTCAGCCAGATCGACGTCGTAAGGCGTGATGTTGATGCCCAAGCCGAGTTTCGTTCGGTTGAAATCGCACAGATCATCCAGAAGAGAATTCATGCGGGAACCACTTCGAATCAGTCGGGCTGCAGCTTCCGATACCTTCTCCCCAGCGTTCAGCGCCGCCAGATATGAGGCGGTCGTCTGGATGGTCTGCAGTGGGCTGCGCATATCGTGCCCAACCATGCCGAGCAACAGGTCGCGAGCCTGCTCTACCTGCGAATGGAAAAATGCCACGGATTCCGCGACTGCCTGATCGATAGCCTCGTTGAACCGCATCACGTCGTCCAGATAAGGGGCGGCCGGCTGACATTCGTCAATCCACAAACGCAGCACGCTGGCGCGCAGCGCCAGGTACTCAGCGACCAGTTGATTGATGTTGAAGCCACCGCGCGCCCGCAGGAGGGCGTGCGTTTGTGCAGCGGTCTCCGGCGCACCGAGTAGCTTGGGAGCCTGTCCCATGGATTTTTCGCGTTGAGCTTCCCTCGTTTGCGGGGTCAACAAATCCTTCGCCACGGCTTGCAAGATCTGCGGTGCGTGGTCACGCAGCGCGAGGGAGTCCATGTTTCTTGCGGCTGGCAGCAGGGTGGTCGCAAACTCCTCCCACGCCGCCACAATGCGGCCTGTATCCCGCAAGATGAAGTCAGCTAGTCGCATGTCTTCTCCTGGAGAGAGCGAGCCCCGGAAATGCACGCTTGAGAATTTATCTTACGCTAGTAATCGGCGGTTCCAGCAGCGTTGGGAACGGACTTGCATGACCGATTCGGCACAAACGTCGGTTGACCGGCCATGGGGCGAAAGTGGTCTCCCGCAGACCCCTGGCGGCCCCGTTCAGCGCCGCTGCAGGCCGCCCGACTTGTGCTTCCTGACCGCACGCAGCACCAGGCCCGCCAGCACCGCGACGACCGCCAGGATGCCGACGGCGATAAGAAAAGGTAAGGGCCGATCGATTGCCAGGCTTTCCCCGGCGACGACGATACCAAATGCATAGCCCGCTTCGGCAATCGCCATCGCGGCCAGGAATTTGCGGAAGGGGTAATGCATGGAGCCGAACAGATAACCGGGAATTTCCGACGGAACCGCGATACAGAACAGCAGCACCGCCCAGAACTTCATGCGCTGCGACACGTAGTCCCGGTACTTCGCCAGCTTGTCCGCGTAACCACTACCGGGCCAAAGTTTCAAGGTGAGTCTGCAACGCCGGCTGTCCGGCTTCGACGACCACGTAATCAGCATGTATGCACGCGGGATGAGCGTGCGTGAGATTCAGGGCCATTTGCAGGAACTGTATGGGCTGCAGGTCTCGCCTGACCTGATTTCCACCATCACCGACGAAGTGCTGGCCGAGGTCGAACAATGGCAGCAGCGCCCGCTGGAGGCGATGTACCCCATTGTCTACTTCGACGCGCTGCGCCTGAAGATCCGCGACGAAGGCACCGTCAGGAACAAGGCGGTGTACCTCGCGCTGGGCATCCGCGCCGATGGGCGCAAGGAAGTCCTCGGCCTGTGGATCGAGCAGACCGAAGGCGCCAAGTTCTGGCTCAAGGTCTTCAACGAACTGAAGAACCGCGGCCTGGAGGACATCCTGATCGCCGTGGTCGATGGCCTGCGCGGCTTCCCCCAGGCCATCGAGGCCGTCTACCCGGCCGCGCAAATCCAGACCTGCATCGTCCACCTGATCCGCAACTCGCTCAACCTGGCGAGCTGGAAGGATTGCAAGGGCCTGGCGGCCGCACTCAAGCCGATTTACCAGGCTGCCACGGCCGATGCCGCTGCCACTGCGCTGGATGCCTTTGCCGGCAGCGACTGGGGCCGCAAATTCCCGACGGTGGCCGACATGTGGCGGCGGCAATGGGAGCAGGTCATCCCGTTCTTCGCCTATCCGCCGGAAGTGCGCAGAATCATCTACACCACTAACGCCATCGAGAGCATGCACATGCAGCTGCGCAAGATCGTCAAGAACCGGGGCCACTTCCCCAGCGACGAAGCCGCCAGCAAGCTGCTGTACCTGGCCTTGCGCAACATCGAGAAAGATTGGAAGATGCCGCCCATCACCTGGAAACAAGCGGCCAACCAGTTCGCCATTCTCTTCGGTGACCGCTTCACCAACGCCCTACGCTGAGATTTATTTAACCGACCTCAGCACACAGAATTCCTGACACCTCCCACCCAAAGTACGTGCGACCGTTCGTGCGGACCAACAAGACCGATGCGGCCGACGCGCGCGCGATCTGGACAGCCGCGCAGCAACCTGGGATGCGACCGATACCGGTAAAGACTGAGGCACAGCAAGCCTTACTTGGATTGCACCGAATTCGCTCGGAACTAGTCGACAGCCGCACGCGGCAAGTGAATCAGATTCGCGGCTTGCTGGGCGAATACGGCCTGCACTTCGTGCTTGGTCGCAAGGCTGCCATGGCGCAGTTTGTCACCCGACTGAGCGAGATCGAGCAAACCATCCCGGCTCCCTTGTGGCGACTGTTGTCGCGCCAGTTACAGCGACTCAGGCAGTTGGACGCTGAAATCCTCGCGGCCGAGCAAGAGATCGCTGCATGGCTAAAAACCGAGCCTGCCGCCCAATGTGTGGATGCGATTCCGGGAATTGGCCCGATCACCGCCACGGCCCTGGTAGCCACCATGGGATCTCCCCAGGCTTACCGCTCAGGCAGAGCCTTCGCGGCCAGCCTGGGCCTGGTACCAACCCAGAGTGGCACCGGCGGCAAGGTTCACCTCGGCCATATCAGCAAACGTGGCGATCCCTATTTGCGCAAACTGCTGATCCATGGCGCACGCATCGTGCTGACCCGCTCGAAGCGGCGCCCGTGCTGGGCTGAGGCCCTGCTGGTCAGGCGCCCGACCAATGTTGCCATCGTCGCGCTAGCCAACAAGATGGCGCGCACCGCCTGGGCATTGCTTGCCCATCGCCGCGTCTATGAACCCGGCTATGTCAGCGCACGGCCTGCGTAGCGAAAGCACGACCACAGCAGGGCACAAACGAATACCTTCAGGGTTGCACAGGGTAAGGAGATAAGGTGTGATGGCAAACTAGGTCGGACCGCGGGAACGCAAACCCGATGACATCCAAGCGGCTTACAGCCCGTCGTGGGAGATGGGGACGTTCCCGGCTGATTCCATCAAGGCCCGCAGGCACGTTCCTGCAGCAAGGTCGGATATAAGACAGCAACCCATACCTACAAGCCAAAGCCCTTCAATTTACCTTGGCATCCGGGCGGTGTTCATATAAGGATGTCAAAAAGGTCGTACCGCGCTTCATCAAGCGTTCATGTGCAGGCAGGCCATAGCCCTTGGGCAACTCGCCAGGTCGGAAGTAGCGTTCCTGGTCAACAAGGATAAACAGGATGTTGTACGGTCCCGATGCCGGGCTCCCGGCGGCCTGGGCCGCGTCGCTTGCCCCGGCAGGGGCATCCTTGGCATCCGCGCCTGCGCCAAGACCCAATGCCATGGTGCCAACCCCGGCAGTCAGGAGGAAATCGCGTCGCGTCAATGTGCCGCCAGGCTTGTTGTCGTTGCTCATTGGCTTCTCCCTGCCTGTTTGCGCGGCCCATGGCGGGTGGACGCTGTGCTGCTGCAGGCCCGCCCAGGCATGCGTAAGGCAGTCTAGCAAGCACGTTTTCTGCCGCCAAGGCTGGGTGCGGCGCCGGCAGGAGGCGAGGGTTGGCAACCACACACATTCGCGGTTCAGGCAGTCGAACTACGTTTCGCAGATGATCGGAGTGCGGACAAGATTCCCCACACCCTGGGACTGCGCTTGCCGCTTCACAACATATCCTCGATGGGATCTCGTTGCGAGCGAATCTCCTCCGGACTGAGGACGATATAGCCCAGCGACTTCAGCAACTGCACCGCCTCCAGCTCCGCGTCCAGGTACACCGGCCGTTCCGGGCGGCGCGGGCGCGGCGCGGCCGGCAGCCATGCGGCGCTGGCCTGCGCGGCGGGCGCTGGCTGGCCGTCAGACCATCGCGCGGTCAGGATGCGGCAATGCTCCAGGTTGGGCTTCCAGGCAACGTCCACGGCGGCATTGAACCTGGCGGTGCAAAGCCGCAAGCGCTTCAGCGCCTTCAGCCAGTTGATGAAGGCATCGCGCTCCGGTGGCTGGTAGCCCTTCAGCAAGGTAGCCAGGCTGTCTTGCGCAGTGGCGCTGTCGGCTGCCTGGTCGTCTTCTAGCAGGGCAAGCTCAAGCGCCACGTGCTGGCGGCCGTCATGGTCATAGATCGCGCAGTCGGCGTCCAGCACGCCTTCGCGCAGCAGCTCGCACAGCAGTACCCAGGCCCTTGGATTCTTGTCGAGCCGGCCTTCGAGCGTCGGGTCGATCTGGCTGAGAATGTCCGGGATGGGGCGCGCCTCGTCTGACTGGATGGCCAGGGCGAATGCCATCGTGTTGTCGGACGGCCTGGCTCCGCTTGCCAGCATCTGCAATGACGCTTCCCAGAGTTCGCGGATTTCTGCCGCGGTATCCACAGCATGCATCCATGCATAGTCCTCCAGCGCCGCGCACAGCCTGCGCGCGGGCCTGGCCAGCTGGCCGGCCAGCGTCTTGATAAAACCCGTGCAATGCGCGCAGCGGCATTCCAGGCGGCCCGCATGCAGGAAACCGGCGTACAGCCGTTCCTGGTGTCCGCAGTGTGCGCATTCGATTGAGAAGCCGCCCTGCCGTGCCGGCCGCTGCGAGGCGAGCAGCCCGTCGACCTGATAGTGCGCCGGTCCGTCGCAGCACGGGCAGATCCATTGCAGCTTGTGCGCGCCGTCCCGAGGTCGCGCCGCCCGGTCGAACTGGCGCTCGATGGCGCTGCGCGGAATGCCCTGCGCGCGCCCGACCACGTCTGCGCTGTAGCGCCAATAGCAGTACGAGTGGGCGGCAGCGGCGATCTCCGGAGAGAGCCGCTGCAGATCCGGCATCAGGCGGGGGCTGTGCCGGATCTCGTCGGCCATGGCATCGATCTGCGCTGGCCCGCCCGGCATCACCGCCTCAAGGGCAGCGCGGCTCTGTTCCAGGAAATCGGGCACGTAGACCCGGCGGATGTAGTCCTCGTTCTCGAGCCAGAGCAAGTGGCCGGGGAGGGCTTCCAGTACATCAACCCCTTCCCTGACTTCCGACATGCCGGCGCAGGCGAGAAACGTGAACGGCTTACTAAACAGGAAGGCGTCTGTCATGTTGTCGTCAACGGAGTATCCCGCCCACGAGCTGGCAACATGCCTCGTGTGCGATGGGTCACCACCCCGTGACTCGGCCAAGCAAGCGCACGGAAAGCGCAATCCTGATGGCGCCTTCCGTTCCGGGGACTTCCCCCTTCTTGTTTTCAGATCCATGGGACCTGTGCGGATTTTGCATCTGCCGCATTGGACAGCATAGGCGAACCTGACGCCTCGTTACAGAGGAATTCCTTTTCTTGACGTCCTCGTCCTACGACCTGGGAGACCCGCCGGGGCACCACCGTTGCCATCCTGATTCATTCGCTCCAGGACCCGCCTGGCCTTGCCCTCGCAATCTTCGCCTTCCCTGGTGCCGTTGATCTCGTCGATCAGTGCGACGAGGCGGTGCTTGCTCTGCGCCAGACGCTGCTCCAGCAACTCGATCTCATCGACCTTGCGCCGCAGGGCTTGGAGGAGTTGGTCATGTGGCCACTTGTCCAGGTCTGGTGGCAGGATGGCTCGAATCTCTTCCAGGGAGAAGCCCGAGCCTTGCGCACACATGATGATCTCCAGCCTGGTCAACGTTTCCGGCGCGTATTCGCGATAGCCGTTGGCTTGCCGCTGCGCGGGCTCGAGCAGGCCGCTCGCTTCATAAAACCGGATGCGTGAGGCGGCAATGCCACTCAGTCGAGCCAGTTCTCCGATTTTCATCCGCATTCTCCAGAGGCCTTGACCTTAAAGTTGACTTTAAGCTTAAAGTCGGGCTCTGGTCAAATCAGGATGCCTCCCATGAAGCTGTTCACACCCCTTGCCCTGCCCAACGGCGCTGTGATTCCCAACCGTCTCGCAAAAGCGGCCATGGAAGAGAATATGGCGGATGCGGACCACGCCCCATCGGATGCGCTGCTGCGCTTGTACGACGCCTGGGCCAACGGCATGGCAGGCCTGATCCTGACCGGCAACGTCATGGTGGATCACCGTGCTATGACCGGGCCCAACGGTGTGGTCCTGGAAGACGACACCCACCTGGACCGCTTCCGGCGTTGGGCCCGCACCGCACGGGCCGGCGGCGCCCATGTCTGGATGCAGATCAACCACCCCGGGCGCCAGATGCCTGCGGCACTCGGCCAGACCACCTTGGCGCCGTCGGCCGTTCCGCTGGACCTCGGGGCGCTGTCCAAGCAGTTTCCCGTGCCCAGGGAAATGACCGGCCGGGACATCGCCGACGTACAGCAGCGCTTTACACGATCCGCCCAACTGGCGGAACGAAGCGACTTTACCGGGGTGCAGATTCATGCGGCCCATGGCTACCTGTTGAGCCAGTTCCTGTCACCGATCGCCAACAAGCGGCAGGACCAGTGGGGCGGCAGTATCGAGAACCGTGCGCGCCTGCTGCTCGGCATCGTCCGGTCCGTACGAAGCGCGGTATCGCCCCGGTTCGCGGTCTCGGTCAAGCTGAATTCGGCCGACTTCCAGCGCGGCGGCTTCAGCGCCGATGACGCGAGGCGGGTGGTCGAGATGCTCAACCCGCTCAACGTCGACCTGATCGAGCTGTCGGGCGGAAGCTATGAGGCGCCGGCAATGCAGGGGCAAGCCCGTGATGGCCGCACGCTGGCCCGGGAAGCCTACTTCCTGGAGTTTGCGCGCGACATCGCGTCCGTCGCGCGCATGCCCTTGATGGTCACCGGAGGCATCCGCCGCCGCGCCGTGGCCGAACAGGTGATCGACAGTGGCATCGCCATGGCGGGCATCGCCACAGCGCTGTCCATCGACCCGAACCTGCCGCGCAACTGGCATGCAGGAAAGAACAATGCGCCCGCGCTGCGATCGATCACCTGGAAGAACAAGACGCTGGGCTCCCTGGCCAAAATGGCCGTCGTCAAGTTCCAGCTCAAACGGCTCAGTGAGGGACGTGTCACGGACCCACGCGTCTCGCCCGTCAGGGCGCTAGTGTTGCAGCAGCTGTCCACTTCGTGCCAGACGCGGCGGTATCGCCGATGGACGACGCAGCGGGCCGGTGCCCGTTAGTGGTGGTTGTGCGGGGCCACCGGGAATCGCGTGCGCCAAGGCGGGCGGCGTGACGTCAACCGCCGGGCAGGCGATCGCGACACAATTAGTTCACAACGTGACAGAGTTTTCTATACTCCTTATTGCCAATTTCGACACGAACAATAGGATGTGACGCCATGAAACTTGCAAATTTCGCCTTGGCTGCGGCCATATTGTTTTCGGCAGGCACGACGTTTGCCCAGGATGCTGTCAACGACGCGCAGATCGCCTCGATCGTGGTCACAGCAAATCAGGTCGATATCGACGCCGGGAAATTGGCAAAAAGGAAGGCATCTGGCAAGGACGTGAAGGCGTTCGCGCAACAGATGATCACGGATCACACCGGTGTCAACAAGTCGGCCACCGCCCTGGTAAAGAAGCTGAAGGTGAAGCCAGAGGGCAATCCGACCAGCACAAGCCTCAAGTCGGATGGCGACAAGAATCTCAGCAAGCTCAAAGGCCTCAAGGGTGCGGAGTTCGATAGCGCCTATATCGACAATGAGGTGACTTATCACCAGGCCGTGATCGACGCGATGGACAAGACGTTGATTCCCGGCGCCAAGAACGAAGAGCTGAAGGCGTTGCTGGTGAAGGTTCGTCCGGCCTTCGTGGCGCATCTTGAGCATGCCAAGCAAATCCAGGGTTCGCTGGGCAAGAAGTGACAGAGCGCGTGGATCGCACCGGGAGCCGGCATCGGCTTGCTGCCTGGATTCCGCTGCTTATGGTGGCGGGGAGTTGTGCCAGTTGGCCGGCGCTTGGCCGGCCGGCTACCCATACCGTGCTGATGGACGGTACTGCATACGTACCGCGGACACTCGCCGTACGGCGCGGTGACGTTGTGGTGTGGGTCAATAAGGACCCGTTTCCGCATACCGTGACCGCGTCGGGCGGCGGCTTTGATTCCAAGGCCATCGCCCCGGGTAAGTCGTGGACGTACACGGCAAGGAAGACCGGCGTGTTCCCGTACACCTGTACCTTGCATCCGACCATGACAGGCACGCTCAGCGTGGGGTCGAATGCAAAGGCCAGTGGCGAATGACGCCAGCCGCGCGGATGCCCCGTCAGGTGATCGCGCCAAGCTGCCAGGGAACGAACTCGTTCTGGCCGTAACCGTGCAATTCGCTCTTTGAGCGCTGTCCCGACGCTGCCGCCAGCATGAGGCGGAAAATCTCTTCCCCAAGCGCGTCGATCGTCTGCGTGCCGTCGATCACGGTGCCGCAGTTGATGTCGATATCCTCCTGCTGGCGCTGCCACAAGGCGGTATTGGTGCCGAGCTTCAGGGACGGGGACGGTGCACAGCCATAGGCGGAGCCGCGCCCGGTGGTAAAGCAGATCAGGTTGGCGCCGCCGGCCACCTGTCCGGTCGCCGAGACCGGATCGTAGCCAGGGGTGTCCATGAAGACCAGGCCAGCCGCCTCCACCGGCTCTGCGTAGCGGTATACGTCGACCAGGTTGGTGGTGCCGCCCTTGGCCACGGCACCGAGCGATTTCTCCAGGATGGTGGTGAGTCCGCCCGCCTTGTTGCCGGCGGACGGGTTGTTGTCCAGGCTGGCGTTCATGCGCGCGCAGTAGGCTTCCCACCAGCGGATGCGGTCGAGCAGCTTGTGCCCGACTTCCGGCGAGACGGCACGGCGCGTCAGCAAATGCTCGGCGCCATAGATCTCCGGCGTCTCCGACAGGATGGCGGTACCCCCGTGCGCCACCAGCCGGTCGACGGCTGCGCCGAGCGCGGGATTGGCGCTGATGCCGGAATAGCCGTCGGAGCCGCCGCATTGCAGTCCGACCACCAGGTGGCTGGCATCGACGGGCTCGCGTCGCACCCGGTTGGCGTCGGGCAGCATCGCCTTGATCTGCTCGATGCCTGCCGCCACCGTACGGGCCGTGCCGCCGGTGGCCTGGATGGTCATGGTTTTCAGCGCGGCGCCGCGCGCCAGTCCCTCGCTGTCGAGCAGGCCGTCGATCTGGTTGGTTTCGCAGCCCAGCCCGACGATCAGCACGGCGGCAAAGTTGGGGTGGCGCGCATAGCCCGCCAACGTGCGTCGCAGCAGCGCCAGGCCTTCGCCTTCGCCATCCACCGCGCAGCCTTGCCCGTGCGTCAGCGCCACCACGCCATCCACGTTCGGGTAGTCTGCCAGCGCCTGCGGATTGAGCTCGCGCCGGAAATGCTCGGCGATGGCGCGTGCCGCGGTGGCAGAGCAATTGACGGAGGTAAGGATGCCGATGTAGTTGCGCGTGCCGACCCGCCCATCGGCGCGGACGATGCCCATGAACTGCGCGCGCTGCGGCGCCACGGCGGCAGGGCGCGTCGCGGTACCAAACGCGTAGTCGCGCTCGAACGCGCCGATGGCCAGGTTATGAGTGTGGACGTGCTCGCCTGGCGCGACCGGGCGCGTGGCGAAGCCGATGACCTGTCCGTAGCGGCGCACCGGCGCGCCGGCCTCGAGTGCGCGCACTGCCAGCTTGTGTCCTGCGGGCACCAGGCCGCGCACCACCAGGCCTGCGCCGAGGCGCGCGCCTGCCACCAGTTGCGCACGCGCGATGACGACATCGTCATCCGGATGCAGCCGTATGACGAGTTCGGCCGCGGTTGCTGCTTCCTGTTCCAGGACGACGCTCATGCTGCGGCCTCCAGATCGTGCGCGCCTTGCACCGCGGCGCGTGTCGGCACGCCGTCGACCAGGCGCGGCAGCTGCCACGGGTTACGGTCGCGCAAGGCCGGTGGGAGCACGGAATCGGGATAGTTCTGGTAGCACACCGGGCGCAGGAAGCGCTCGATGGCAGCGCTGCCGACGGAGGTGCCGCGCGCATCGGTGGTAGCCGGGTAGGGGCCGCCGTGGACGATGGCGTCGCTGACTTCCACGCCGGTCGGGTAACCGTTGAAGAGCAAACGGCCGACCTTGCTTTCCAATAGCACGATCAGCGCGGCGTGGTGATGGAGGTCACCGTCATCGGCCATCAGCGTGGCCGTAAGCTGGCCGCGCATCCGTTCGGCAAAGGCCAGGAAGTCATCTTCGGAATCCAGCGCGACGATCACCGTCGACGGGCCGAATACCTCCTCCTCCAGCGGACGATTTTCCGCAAACAGCACGCTGCGATCGGCCTTCAGCAGATGCCCGCCGATGCGGCCGTCCGCTTGCTTTGACACCAGAACTTCCACGCCGGGGACTTCGCGCAAGCCGGCCAGCCCGCGCTGGAAATTGTCCCGGATGCCGGCGCCCAGCATGGGCTGCGGCTCGGCCAGCGCCAGTGCCGTGCCGAGTTCGGCGAGGAACGCATCGAATGCCGGTGAGCGGATGCCAAGCACCACCCCCGGGTTGGTGCAGAGCTGGCCGCAGCCGAAGGTGACCGAGGCTGCCAGTTCGCGCGCAATCTGCGCGCCGCGAGCGGACAGTGCCGAGGGCATCAGGAACACCGGGTTCACGCTCGACATCTCCGCAAACACCGGAATCGGATCCGGCCTCGATTGCGCCAGATCGAACAACGCCCGGCCCGCAGCCAGTGACCCGGTAAAGCCTACGGCCTTGATGTGCGGCGCCCGTACCAGTGCCGCGCCGGCGGCTGCGGTGCCGAACACCATGTTGAAGACGCCCGCCGGCGCACCGCTGCGCGCGATCGCGCGTTCGATTGCATTGGCCACGTATGCAGACGTGACCATGTGGCCCGGATGCGCCTTCACCACCACCGGGCAGCCCGCTGCCAGCGCCGAAGCCGTGTCGCCGCCGGCCACCGAGAATGCGAGTGGGAAATTGCCGGCGCCGAAGACCGCCACCGGACCCACGCCGACGCGGTACTGCCGCAGGTCGGGCCGCGGCAGCGGCTGGCGCGCAGGCTGCGCGCGGTCGATGCGGACATCGAGGAAGTCACCGCGCCGTACCGTGGCCGCGAACATGCGCAGCTGATTGCTGGTGCGCTTGCGCTCGCCTTCCAGCCGCGCCGGCGGCAGGGCGGTCTCGCGGCTGGCCGCCGCGATGAACGCCTGGTCCAGCGCATCGATTTCATCGGCGATGGTTTCCAGCAGCGCGGCGCGTTCGGCCGGGCTGCTGGCGCGGAATGCGGGGAAGGCCTGGTGCGCGGCCAGCGCGGCTGCTGCAACTTCGGCTCCGGTGGCTTCGTGGAAGCTGACCGGGTATCGCTCGCCGGTCACGGCGTCAATGCTGTACAGCGGGGTGCCGGCGGCACGGCGTTCGCCGCCGATGTAGTGAAGTCCGAGGATGGTCATGTCAGGTGTTTGGATACAGGGAATACGGGACGCGGTCAGGCCGCCTCGGAGGAACCAAGCCGCAACGTCGAAGCGCGGCGGGCCCGTGCGCCGATGCTCATCAGCAGCAGCACGCCGACCACGCCTGCGATGGCCAGGGCCAGCATGCCCGCTTGCTGGCTATGGAATGCGGATTCGACCGCGGTCTTCAGCGTCGGCGCGATAAAGCCACCGAGATTGCCCAGCGCCCCGATCAGGGCGATGCCGCTGGCCGCAGCGGTGCCACTCAGGTACGCGGTGGGCAGCGTCCAGAACAGCGGCTGGACCACGACAAAGCCGACGGTAGCCAGGCAGAACGCCATCAGCACGGGCACCAGTTCGTGCCCCAGCGTCGACAGTGCGATGCCGGTGGCCGCCATCGCGAGCATGGCCATGGCGAATTCCCGTTGCTTGCCCCTGGCATCCGCGATGCCGGTGATCAGGCGCAGGGAAACCAGCGCGCACAGCCACGGAATCGCGGTGAGCAGGCCGACCTTGGCACCAATCGCCGTGCCGGTCAGCTCGGAAATACGCGTCGGCAGGTAGAAGATGACGCCGTAGACGCTGACCTGGATGGCGAAGTAGATGGCGACGAAACGCAGCACTTGCCAGTTGCCCAGCGCGCTCAGTGCGGTTGCCGGGCCATGCGCGGTCTTCTGGTTGTCTTCCGCGGTGATAGCGGCTTCGAGCGAAGTCTTCTCGTCGGCGTTCAGCCACTTGGCATCGCGCGGCTTGCTGACTAGGTAGAAGAAGGCGATCACGCCCACCACCGACGCCGCCAGGCCTTCGATGATGAACATCCATTGCCAGTTGCGCAGGCCCAGCTGGCCACCCATCACATCGAGCAGCAGCCCCGAGACCGGCCCGCCCAGCACCAGTGCCACCGGCAAGCCGAAGTAGTAGACGCCGAGCGCCTTGCCGCGCTGGCTGGCCGGGAACCAGTAGGTCGAGTACAGGATCACGCCCGGCGAGAAGCCCGCTTCGGCGACGCCAAGGATAAAGCGCAGCACGTAGAACGAGGTCTCGTCATGCGCGAACATCATGGCCGCCGAGGCCAGCCCCCAGGTGACCATGATGCGGCTGAGCCAGACCCTGGCGCCGACCCGGTGCAGGATCAGGTTGCTGGGGATTTCGAAGACGGCATAGCCGATGAAGAAAATGCCGGCGCCAAGCGCATAGGCCGCGTTGCCGATATTGGAATCGACCATCAGGGCTTGCTTGACGAAGCCGACGTTGGAGCGGTCGAGCATTGACAGCGCGAACATCAGTGCAAGGAAAGGCGCGAGGCGCAGGCGGGCCTTGCTTACCGCGCTTGCGAGCGGATCGCGGTTGGCAGCTTGAGTCTGCATGGGTTTGTCTCCGGTACGAAGCCGCGCGTCGCGGCCTCATGTCATGGATTGCGGCATCCCCGTCTTTTGCTTGCGCGAGGGTTGCTGCGGTGTTCAGGGCGGGGCGCCGTGGCGCCCGTTCAGAAATCGCCGTTCAGAAAGTGGTGTGGCCACGTGCGGCCAGGTTGGCCATCAGGGCGCGTACGCCGAACGTCCACGGAGCGATACGGTCGCTGCGGCCCACGCGGTTGACCAGGCTGCCGAGCTGGCGGCTGGAGATGGTGACAAGATCACCACCCTTGTGGGTGAAGCCGCCGCCCGCGGTGTCGCGGTCTTCCACCGGCGCGAACAGCGTGCCGAGGAACAGCATGGCGCCATCGGGATACTGGTGGGTCGCCCCCATTGCCTGCTCGGCCAGCTCCAGCGGGTCGCGCGTGATCTGGTCCATCGAGCTGGTGCCGGACAACACGAAGCCGTCCAGGCCATCGACACGCAGATCCACCGTCGCCCGCCGCACGTCGTCGAGCGAGAAACTCTGGTCGAACAGGCGCAGGAACGGACCGATCGCGCAGGAGCCGTTATTGTCCTTGGCCTTGCCCAGCAGCAACGCACTGCGGCCCTCGAAGTCGCGCAGGTTGACGTCATTACCCAGCGTGGCGCCGAGCACATCACCGCGGCTGTTGATGGCCAGCACGATCTCGGGTTCCGGATTGTTCCATGCCGAGCCGGGATGCAGTCCGATTTCCGTACCGGTGCCAAGCGCGGAAAGCAGCGGTGCCTTGGTGAAGATCTCGGCGTCCGGGCCGATGCCCACCTCAAGGTATTGCGACCACATGCCATGCTCGATCAGCAAGGCCTTGAGTTCGCCCGCCTCGCGGGAACCCGGCCGGATCCGGGACAGGCGCTCGCCCACCAGCGCCTGGATCCGGTTGCGGACCTCGGCGGCGCCTTGCGGGTCGCCCTTGGTCTGCTCTTCGATGACACGCTCGACCAGGCTGCCGGCAAAGGTCACGCCTGCCGCCTTGATCACCTGCAGGTCGCATGGCGCCAGCAGGCGGGCCACGCCGTTGCTGCCGTGCGGATCGGCCGTGTTGGCCAGCAGGTCGTCCAGCTTGCCGATCCAGCGCCCGGGCGCATTGTGCACCACCGTGAGCGGGTCGTCCTGTTCGAGCAGGGTGCTCATGGTCGGGGCGACATCGGAAATGTCGAATACACCATCCGGCCGCAAGACCACGACAGCCGGGCCGGCCGGAACGCCGTCACCGGCCGGGATCCATGCGCGGCCGACCAGCGTCCCCGCCAGCCCGTCGGCAGGAAGCGTTTGCGTAGCGCTGAGCGTGAGCGGCAATGCCATCGATTGTCTCCACTGATGTTGTTGTCATGAGCGCCGCGACCACCGCAGCGTTGGGTGGAACTCTACGTGGCAGTCCGATAAACATCCAATCGATTATTGGGTAGAATCGATTCCGTTTAGTTATTGATTCAGCCGGGTTTACCCCCCTTCATGGCCAGACAAACTGCTTCCGCCCCTTCCGCCGTGCTAGCCAAGCTGCGCTTCCGGCACCTGCAGCTGCTGGATGTGCTGGGACGCAGCCGCAACCTGCGCATCGCGGCCGAGCAGCTGCATATCACCCAGCCGGCTGCCACGAAGATACTGAGCGACATTGAAGACACTCTGCAGGCCAGGTTGTTCGATCGCTTGCCAAGGGATATGCGCCCGACCGAATTGGGCGAGTTCGCGCTGCGCTACGCATCGACGGCGCTGGCCGAACTCGGCAAGTTTGTGAGCGAACTGGAAGCGCTGCGGGCCGGCGGGCACGGCCACCTCACGGTTGGCGCGATTTCGGCGTCGGCCGCGCAGGTGGTGACCACGGCGATCCGCGAGATCCTGCAGCAGCGCCCGCGGCTGGTCGTCAAGCTGATCGAGCAGAGCAGTGACCAGCTCGCCGTCTGGCTGGAAGACCGGAAGCTGGACATCATGGTCGGGCGCCTGACCGAGCCACGGCACCAGGCGATCTTCGATTTCGAGGCACTGTCGCCAGAGCCGGTATGGGTCGTCTGCCGGCCGGGACATCCCTTGCTGGACAGGCCCAGGCTGGAAATTGCCGACATCGGCGCATGGCCGTGGATCCTTTACCCGCAGCTCACCGCCATCCGGCAACTGTTCGATGAAACCATTGCGGCAGCAGGCATCCAGGGCCTGGTCGGCATGGTGGAAACACCGTCAATCTTTTCCACGCTGGAACTGCTGCAGGCGACGGATATGCTTTCGCTGCAGCCGCGCGCCGTGGTCGAGCGCTTCGTCGCGGAACGCATGCTGTCACACGTGCCGGTGCCCATCCGGCGCGCCATGTCGAGCTACGGCATTGTCACCCGCAAGAATGAGCTGCCGTCGGAGGCCATGTTGCAGTTCATGGCGGCGCTACGGGCGGCGGCCCGGTGAGACGGCACGGGGATCGGAGATAGCAGGCGGGTCCGATGAGCTGGCCGGTTCGCCGTCCCCGGCAGATGGCTTGCGTTGATCCGGCGCCGCCGGTTTCCTTCCGGTCACCATGGACAGGATCAGGTTCTCCCTGTGCAGCCGGCTCATCAGAATCGCGGCGACAACATGCACGCTCACCAGCGCCAACAGCGCGTCGGCGAGGATGCCATGGAGCTCCTTGGGCCAGTCTTCGCCCCAGAACATGTCCAGTCTCGACATCCAGCCGGTGGCGGCAAGTGAAAGGATGAGGATCCACAGCACGAGCATCATCAGCGCGCCAAGCGGATTATGGCCAAGGTGGCGGGGCGGACGCCCGGCAATGGCGGCCTTGACATAGGCAACCACGCCGCCGCGGCCGGGAAGCCATTCGCGGATATTCCCGGCACCGTTGCCCACCATGCTCCACGCTACGCGGACCAACACCAGGCACGCGGCCGCGTAGCCAAGGTTGCGGTGCAGCGGCCCGCCGGAATCCTCGTACAGGTCCCAGAGCACCAGTGCCGCCACGGCCCAGTGCGTGAAACGGACAATGGGATCCCAGATCTGGACAGACTGGCGCGAAGGCTTCATGGCGCGGCGGCAGGGAGGTGCGGTGTTACTTCTCGATTTCCGCCTTGACTATGTCCAGCGTCTTGGTATCGAAGTAGATCTCCGCCTTCTTTCCTTCCTTGGTCGTGCCGTAGATCTCGTAGCAATTCCCGTCGACCTTGAACTTCTTGATGTTGTAGCCCTGCGCTTCAATCTTGGCGCGGGCATCGCTCTCCTTCATCCAATCGCTCTTGGGGTGCGCGGGACATTTCGCGCTGGCCAGCGCGGAACCGGACACCAGGATCATTGCCATCAGCGCGCCAATTCTAAGCATGAGACGTCTCCGTATCGTGGGAGCAATCAGCATAGTGCACCCAATAATGATTCGCAATCAGCGACTGCACTACTTGGCGGGGCTTGAGGTTCTGCTGGCAATGGCCTGTGGCGTCTGGGTGATCAACAGCATGTCAATCGGAACCCGTGGCAGAATAGGTGGCATGTCGTACGCATACGCTCCTGCACTGCTGATTATTCGCGCCATCCGATCTTTCGGTGGGTAGCGCGCGTCTGGCCAGAGTGCAAAACCCGCCCGGTGGCGTAATGCCGTTCAGTTAAGATCCCTATTGAGGAAGCGAACGGCGTAGCGTGAAGGGCGGGATTTGACGACCCGGTCGCATGAGCGGCCGGGTCGTTTCACATTGGGCAGCGACTTTAGGCGCTCGCGTAGGCGCCGCAGGCAGGCGGGCAATTTGGCGTAGGCTGGCGTGACGGCTGCCCACATCATCTCGTGCTGGATGACATGGAAGGCGCGCACGAAGCTCATGTCGGTCGGCGCGAGCTTCGCTTCTCGGGCGGCGCTGGCCATCTCGCGACGAATCAGGTTGTAGGCGATCAAGGCGCCCCAGATTTCCTGGCATACCCCATCGACGGTTCGGCTGCGCAGCGTCAGTTCCATGCCGAGCATCGACTGCTTCAGTTCCCGGTAGCTCGTTTCGATCTGCCAGCGGCGTTCGTAACAGGCGACGATATCAGCAGGTTTGAAGCGTCGGCGATCGAACAGCGAAGTCAGCAAAATTCGGCTACGTCCGCGTGCATCGATGGTGCGGATCGCCCGCGCCTGCCAGAACTCCGGCAGCGCCGGACACTTCTTGCGTGCCTGCGGCGAAACCCGCATGCGTACCGTGCCCTCCATACACGGGAACCAGCCGAATCGATCGTACTGGCACCACATCAGCCTGTTGCAGGTCTGACAAGCCAAGTCTAGCGCGTTGCCAAACTTTTCCGCAAGACTTTCAGTGATGGCTGGCGTATTGAAATTGCCGTCTCCCGATTCATCGCTGACCTGCGAGGCGGCTGAGAGTGGGGGAATGATCCGGCCACCGCTGCGGATTCAACTGTGTGAAGGGCGCCGGTTGTTTCTTCCCGACCCATTATAGGTAGTCCGTCCCGCTTTCATCGATACTTTGGGACTGGCAGCTTCGCTGCCAGTGAAGGCGGGACATGCACCTGCGGGCTACGAATATCCCGACCCAAACGCCAGACGATTGCGGAGTTAGCTTCGAGCCCGCGGGTGCGCTTGCGCTCAAACGAATACTCAGGGTTCGCCGTCGCACCGGCTCACTATATTGCCTTCGCTGAACGCAAGCATGCATGTCCCTGCCAAGTAATCTATCACTTGTGGAGGCTCGCATGACACCTCTGTTGAGTCAGCAGTTCAGAGCATTCGTCGGTATCGACTGGGCTGATGCTAAGCATGATATCTGCCTGCAGCCGGCAGGTGACGATACGAGAGAGTTCGCGTGCATCCCTCATCAGGTTGCACGCATTGATGAATGGGTCGCGGCGTTGCATAAGCGCTTCGGGGGCCCCATCGCCGTTGCACTTGAGTTATCCCGAGGTCCGATCGTCTCTGTGCTACAGAGACATTCATTCTTGACGCTGTTTCCGATCAACCCCTCAATGCTCGCAAAGTACCGCGAGGCGTTCAAACCGAGCCGAGCCAAGGACGATCCCACCGATGCAGAGTTGGCACTTGACCTTTTGCTTCGTCATCCTGATCGGTTCAGTGCACTTAATCCGCAGAGCGCTGATATGCGCTCTTTGCTGAGCTTGATTGAGCAGCGTCGCGAACTGGTCGGCGATAAGATTCGATTCACCAACCGACTGACCCATGCTCTGAAGCAGTACTATCCTCAAGCCTTGGAATGGTTTGAGGACATTGACACCATACAGTTCTGTGATTTCCTCACTCGCTGGCCCACGCTGCCAGCAGCCAAACGCGCGCGGAGGACGACCCTCGAAGACTTCTTCCATGCGCACAACTGTCGACGGGCCCAACTAATCGAGAGGCGTTTGGCGTCTATCCGGGGTGCTATGCCTATGACGGACGATCCCGGCGTTGTCGCCCCCAATCGCTTGCTCGCGTTGATGTTGGTAGCTCAGCTACGGACAGTGCTCGCAGCGATCGACGTGTTCGACAAGGAGATTGCGAGGATCGCACGCACACTGCCTGACTTCGACCTATTTGATAGTTTGCCTGGCGCCGGGCCGCATTTGACGCCGCGGCTGCTAGCCGCGTTTGGTGAGCAACGTGATCGCTACAACGGGGCGGAGGAACTGCAGAAGTACTCCGGCATTGCGCCAGTCACTGAGCGCAGCGGTAAGAAGCGCTGGGTGCATTGGCGCTGGCAATGCCCGACTTTCCTGCGGCAGACATTCGTCGAATGGGCGGGACAGACCATCAACAAATCGTCCTGGGCTGGGGCCTACTACCGCCAACAGCGGGCCAAGGGCAGTTCGTACCAAGCGGCCGTCCGCGCACTAGCATTCAAATGGATACGTATCCTGTACCGCTGCTGGCAGACAGGAACCAGGTACGACGAAGAGCTGTACCTCAACGCCTTGAAGAGGCGTGGTTCGCCACTCATTGGGCACCTCGAGGCCCGACCGGATACGAAATTAAATCGCTAAATGGCCTTGACGGACTGCCTCAGGGCGTGACTCCGTCACTCGGACGGCTGCCTGGGCATGGGCCGTTTCGCAACCCTTCCCAGTCATTCACCCTAATTTATTGAAAAAGGCTGCGATGCCCGGTGGCGGCCATCCGGCCGCATCCGCGCTCGCATTGACGCTGATCCTGGACCGCAATGGCGCCAATAATTGAGTGATCCTGGCCTAATCGGATGGTGCGCAGTGCGGCGGCGGTCATCAGAACCGTGCCTTGCACAGAGTCTTCAGCGTGCGCACAAAGGTCGCCATGGTGGGTGAGTCACCCGCACCCTGGCGCCGGTAAAGCGCCACCGGCGGCAGCGGCCACTCCAAGTCGCAGGGCACGCTGGCCACGTGCGCGCGGGTGGAGAGATCGTGCGCCACGTCGGCGGGCACTATGGCCACCATCGACGGGTTGCGCTCGATCATGCGGCCCACGATCTTGAGCGAATGGGTTTCGATGGCCGGCACCGGTGGCTCTTCGCCCACGTGCAGGAACAGGTCCAGCACCGAGGCGCCCAGCGCCGTGCCCGCGGGCGGCAGGACCCAGTCCATGGTGGCGAGCTCGTGCCAGTCCAGCGCGCGCTTGCCCAGATGCTTGGCAGTCTTGAGGTGGCACACCAGCGCGGGGCGCTGGCGGAACAGGATGTCGCAGCGCAGGTCACGCGCCTGTGCCGCGCCGCGCGCGCGCGCCACCACGCCTTCGAGCCTGTGCTCGCGAAGCAGGGCCAGCAGGCGGTCGCTACTGGCTTCCTCCACCGAGAACACGAACGGCCCGACCTGCTCGCGCGTGTGCGAGAGCGTGTCGCACAGCAACTGGCCGGACAGGTAGTGGATCACGCCGATGCTGAGCCGCTCGGTGAAGCCCAGGCGGGCTGCGGCCATGTCGTTGGCCCAGTCCTGCAGGTCGACCAGCAGGCGAGATGCGCGCGAGATCGCGATGCGCCCCACGGGCGTGGGCGTGACGCCCCCGCGTTGCCGCGTGAACAGAGCGGTGCCCATCATGGATTCGATCTCGGCCAGCATCTGCGTCAAGTAGGGCTGGGTCACCCCCCATTCCTGCGCCACGCGGGAGAGCGAGCCGTACTCGCTCAGCGCGACCAGCAGGTTGAGCTGGCGCGCCTTCAAGCGCGAGCGCATGCGGCCCAGCGTTTCAAGGGCTAGGGCGGTGAGTCGGTCTGGCATAAGTATTTACTTATCCTGATATCAAGATATCTGCCAATACGTTTATGCCAGATCACTACAGTAGCGTCTAGGCCTCGATCGAACATCCGTCACTCACACACCACAGGAGCCCCCTTGATGCCTGTCATCGATGTTCACACCCACATCTTCACAAAACCTTGGCTGGAGCTGCTCAAGCGCAAGGGCGGCCTCTACAACATCCAGCAGCGCCCCGACGGCCAGCACGAGGTATTCCGTGGCGACACGCCCGTGGTCATCCCACAGAAGGGGCACTTCGACTACGATCTACGCATCCAGCACATGGACGCGGCCGGCATCGACATCTCAGTCATGTCGCTGACTTGCCCCAATGTGTTCTGGGGCGACGAGGAAACCAGCTGCGAAGCGGCGCGTGAATCCAACGATTCGCTGGCGCAGGCGCAGGCGGCTCACCCGAGCCGGCTGCGCTGGTTCACCTCGCTGCCGTGGGAATACCCGCAGCGCGCGCTCGACGAGCTCAAGCGCACCTGCGACAACGGTGCGAGCGGCGTCATGGTGCTAGCCAACATCGCCGGCCGCAGCCTGACCGACCCGGCCTTCGCACCCATCTGGGCCGAAATCGACCGTCGCGCGCTGCCGGTGCTGGTGCACCCCACCGACCCGCCGGGCGCCGACCTGATGGACATGACCAAGTTCGACCTGAGCTGGTCCGTGGGCTTCATGTTCGACACCACGCTCGCCATCACGCGCATGATCTTCGAGGGCTTCTTCGACCAATACCCCAACCTCAAGATCATCGCCTCGCATGCGGGTGGCGCGTTGCCCTACCTGGCCGGCCGTTTCGAGAAGGGCCACGAGGTCGAGATCCCCCAGCGGCGCAAGATGCAGCGCACGCCCATCGACTACCTGCGCCACATCCACTACGACTGCATCTCGTACAGTCCGGCTTCGCTGGAGTTCCTGATCTCCGTCGTCGGCGCCGACCGCGTGATGTTCGGCACAGACTGGCCGCACCAGGTTCACGACACGTGCGGGTCCTTCGCCAATACCGAGCGGCTGTCCGCCGCGCAGCGCGACGCCGTGCGTTCGGGCAATGCCAAGCGAGTATTCGGTTTCTGATCGACTTCGGCTGACCAAGGAGACTCATCACCATGATGAAGCGACGCGTTTTCAATTGGGTTGCAACCATGGCGCTGGCCGCCGTGCTGCCCATGGGCGCCCTCGCCCAGGACAAGCCGCCCCTCAAGCTGCTGGTCGGCTTCGCGCCCGGCGGCTCGGTCGATGTCGTGGCGCGGCTGCTGGCCGAGCGCCTGCGCCTGCCGCTCGGCCAGCAGGTGGTCGTCGAGAACAAGCCCGGAGCTGGCGGTCGGCTGGTGCTTGGGGAAGTAAAGCGCGCGCCGGCCGACGGCAACACGCTGGTAATTTCGCCCAGCGGCGCGTTGGTGATTTCGCCATGGCTCTATAACCTCAACTACGACCCGGTGAAGGACTTCACGCCCGTCGCGCGTGTGGTGACCTTCGACTTTGCGGTGACGGCGGGTCCGGTGGCGCCGTCCGGTGACATCCGCGCGGTGCTGAACTGGCTCAAGGCCAACCCGGCCCGCGCCAACTACGGCACTTCGGGCGCGGGTACCGTGCCCCACTTTGCGGGCGTGCTGCTGTCGCAGGCCTCAGGCGTGCCGCTCACGCACGTGGCCTACAAGGGCGGCGCGCCGGCGGTGTCCGATCTGCTGGGCGGACAGATTCCTATCATGGTGGACACGATATCGGAGACCATCGAGCATCACCGCGCGGGCCGCCTGCGCATCCTCGCGGTCACGGGTAACGCGCGATCGCCGGCGCTGCCCGACGTGCCCACGCTCAAGGAGTCCGGAATCGATGCCACAGCGGAGGCCTTCGTCGGCCTGTTCGCCCCGGCAGGCCTGCCGGCCGATAAGGTCAAGCGCCTGTCCGACGCGATCGCCGAAGTGCTCAAGGCGCCCGATCTCCAGGCGCGCGTCCGCGAGATCGGCCTGAATGCGAACTACGCCGGCCCGCAGCAACTCGGCGAGACCCAAGTCGCCGAGCTCAGGCGCTGGGAACGGCCCATCAAAGCATCGGGCTACAAGGCCGAGTGACGTTGCCGCCGACGCGGTGCTGCAGTTGTGCGAGCGCGAGGAAGAGGCCGCCAGGCGCGAGTACCGCTCGGCGCTGACGAGAGACATGCCAGAGGAAATTCGCTCGGTGCTACTGCGTCAGTACGAGGGCATGCAGAATTATCACGAACGCATCCACGCCATGCGTGGCATGCAGATTCACTGACGCGCCGAATCACGCCTGATTGACCCGATCGCACCAGGCGGGCCGGAAGCCGGGAAGCTGCCGGCCCGCTTCTTATTTCGACGCTGGGTAGGCCTCAGGCGGCCCGGCGAACCTCCGCCGCCACCCCGGCCAGCATGAGGTCGAGGTTCTGCACTGCCGCCCCCGAAGCACCCTTGCCGAGGTTGTCGAACACCGCTGCCAACAGCGCCTGCCCGTGCTCGCGGTTGGCGAACACGCCCAGGCGCAGGGCGTTGGTGCCGTTCAGTGCCTGCGGGTCGAGGTGAGTGGCGGCGGCCGATTCGGCTAGCGGCATCACCTCGACATGGCGGGCGCCGGCGTAGTGGTCGAGCAGGCAGGCGTGCAGCCTGCCGACGTCCGTGCCGGATGCCAGCAGGTCCAACTCCAGCGCCACCGTCAGTACGATACCTTGCCGGAAGGCGCCGTAGGCCGGCACGAAGGCGGGGCGCCGTGCCAGGCCCGCGTGCTGCTGGATTTCAGGCGTGTGCTTGTGCGCCAGGCCCAGGCCATAGACCTGGAAGGGCAGGGCCCGGGTGGCCTGCGGTCCCTCGTAGGTATCGACGGCGGTGCGGCCGCCACCCGAATAGCCCGACACCGCGTGGATGGCGAGGGGGTAGTCGTGCGGCAGCAGGCCGGCCTCCACCAAGGGGCGCAGCAGGCCGATCGCGCCGGTGGGATAGCAGCCCGGATTGCTGACGCGCAGCGCGCCCGCGATGCGCTGCGCCTGGCCGGCGGCCATCTCCGGAAAGCCGTAGGTCCAGCCGGGCTGCGTGCGGTGTGCCGAACTGGCGTCGATCACACGCACCGCAGGGTTGACGATGGACGTCACCGCCTCGCGTGCGGCGGAGTCCGGCAGGCACAGGATGGCGATGTCGCAGCCGTTGATGGCGTCGGCGCGCGCGCGCGCATCCTTGCGCTGGCCGGCGGGCAGTGTCAGCAGGCGCAGATCGTCGCGTCCGCGGAGGCGTTCGTGGATCTGCAGGCCGGTGGTGCCCTGGTCGCCGTCGATGAAAACAAGAGGGTAGCGCATGAGATGGATCCTTGGACGTGGCGTGAAAGTGGCGGCCCCGGCCGGTGCAGCATCAGCTCTGCGTTGGTGCGGCCGGTTACAGGAAGCGCCATCTTGCGCCACCGCATAGAATCGAAGAAGTTGAATTTCATGACGATGAAATTCATGTTTCCTGAACGATATCCTCGTCAGCAGATACGCCCTTAACCGGAGTGCCGCCCCATGCGCGAGATCAGCCTGGACCGCCTGCGTACCCTCGTCGCCATCGCCGATCTGGGTTCCTTCGCCGAAGCTGCGCGCGCGTTGCACTTGGCTCCGCCCACTGTCAGCCTTCACATTGCCGAGCTGGAAGCCCGCGTCGGTGCGGTACTGCTGACGCGTAGGCGCGGCGAGGTGCGTCCGTCGTCCATTGGCGAGACACTGGTCGATCGCGCCCGCCGCCTGCTGGCCGATGCCGACCTTGCGCTGGACGACGTGCAGCGTCAGGTGCAGGGGTTGACCGGCCGCGTGCGCCTCGGCGCCTCGACCGGGGCCATCGCCCACCTGCTGCCGCAGGCGCTGGCCATGCTGGCGGAGCGGCATCCCGATATCGACGTGCAGGTGGCCGTGCTTACCTCGCAGGAGACGCTGGCGCGGCTGGCCGCCGGCACGCTGGAGGTCGGTCTGGTGGCACTGCCACAGGCGCGCGTGGCGGGGCTGACCATCCGCCCTTGGCGGCGCGATCCGGTACGGGCTTTCCTGCCAGCGAGTTGGCCCTGCCCGGCGCGCATCACGCCGGCCTGGCTGGCAACGCGCCCGCTGATCCTGAATGACGGCACCACGCGCCTGTCGCGCCTGACCGCCGAGTGGTTCGCCAGCGGTGGCCACAGGCCGGCGCCGCGTATTCAGCTCAACTACAACGACGCCATCAAGAGCCTGGTAGCGGCCGGCTATGGCGCGGCCCTGCTGCCACACGAGGTCACCACACCGGCGCCGGATGCGCGCGTAGTGATGCGGCCTCTGCGGCCGGCGTTGTGGCGGCGACTGGGGTTGGCGCACAGCGGGGAACGGGTAGAACGTGCCACGGAATACGTACTGGAGGCCCTGTGGGCGCTGCGGGCGGGGTAGCGCCATTGGCCTGCGCTATCGGTGCTGCGGCGCCGAGGGTAGGCGTGCAGCCAGCCTGGGCTGCTAGTGTCCTGAGTCTGAAATTCGTAGACAAAATCGCTTGATGCTGGCGAGGATGTCATCGGCGGACTTTGTCCACACGAAAGGCGTGGGGTTGGCGTTGTTCAGGTCAAGGTATTGGCGGATAGCTTGCTCAAGTTGTCGGGTTGAGCGATGCGTGCCGCGGCGGATGTATTGTTCGGTGATGGTTGCAAACCAGCGCTCCACCTGATTGATCCACGAGGCGGAGGTCGGTGTGAAATGAACATGGAAGCGTGGATGGCGAGCGAACCAAGCCTTGATCGACGCCGTCTTGTGCGTGCCGTAGTTGTCCATGACGAGATGCATATCGAGCTTGGGTGGCACGTTGGCTTCGATCGTGCGTAGAAACTGCAGGAACTCACTGCTGCGATGTCTGCGATGCAATTCACCGATAACTTTTCCTGTGGCGATGTCCAGCGCGGCGAACAACGTTGTCGTGCCATGGCGCATGTAGTCATGCGTGCGTCGCTCGGGGATGCCTGGCGCCATCGGCAAAATAGGCTGCGTGCGGTCCAGCGCCTGAATCTGGCTCTTCTCGTCAACGCACAACACCATGGCCTTGAGCGGTGGGTCGAGGTACAACCCCACGATATCTCGCACCTTCTCCACGAACAATGGGTCGCTGGACAGCTTGAAGGTCTCCTGTCGATGCGGCTGCAGCCCAAAGGCGCGCCAGATACGCGTCACGGTCGACTGCGACAGATCTGCCGCGCGAGCCATGCTGCGCGTGCTCCAGTGAGTAGCCCCGGCTGGCACGGATTCGAGCGTCTTGGCAATAATCGCATCGACCTGTGCGTCAGCGATGGTCCTCGGCGCCCCTGGGCGCGGAGCATCCAGCAGCCCATCCAGGCGATCCGCGACGAATCGCGAGCGCCACTTGGAAACCGTATGCACGTCGACACGCTGCTTTGCGGCAACGGTCTTGTTGTCCAGGCCTTCAGCACTGGCCAGCACAATGCGCGCGCGCAAAGCCAACGCCTGTGCCGTCTTGCGCCGCATCGTCAGCGCCTTGAGCTGCTCGCGTTCAGCCTCACTCAAGAGTAGTTCCGCCTTTGGTCTTCCCCTCATCGCTACCTCGCCCTGTGCGTGCCTTCAATGCAGAGTACAACGCGAGCCAAATAATGCAATGAATTTCAGACTCATGACACTAGCGACGGGCGGCATAAGCGCCGTGCCGTTTCGGACTAGAATCCTCTGAGGAGGTGTCAGTCATGTCCGCTATCAAGCGCATCGATCCGGGCCATACCGCCTATCAGGCCGCGCCGCACAGGACGACCCGCTACCCGGCGAAGCACGTCACGTTGACGGCTGGCTCCAGGAAGAGGCTGCGCCCCAGTGTGCCGCATCGAAAGGTCGGGCGCGGCAAGGTCGGCGTCGGCGGCAAGTAGGCACCTGCAACCGTCGCTGAAAGCGAACAGGATGTCGTCGATGGCGGCATCGCCGTTGCCGTGGTGATCTGCCCGGGAGCCGATCCGATAGGGCGTGACAAGCCATCACACCGCCGCCATCACACCGGACGCAACGCCTCCAGCATGATGTCGGCCAGGCGTTGTGATACCTCGGACGCGGGCCCCGGCGCGCGTAGCAGCATCAGGGGCATCTTGCCGAGCGGCGGCAATCCTTCGGCAGCCCCAAGCTGCCGCAGCGATGCCGGCAAGCCGTAGGGCGTGCGGACTACCAACCCAAGTCCGGCTGCCGCTGCGGCCCACAGGCCGCCAAGGTTGGGGCTGGTGAACGAGACGCGCCAGGGAATTCCGGCGCGGTCCAATGCCGCCGTGGCGGCATCGTGGAAATGGCAGGGCCGGTCGAACGCCGCCAGTGGTATCGGCTCGCCAGGTACGATGTGCCACGGCAGCGCAGCCGGTCCGACCCAGCACATCGGTGGTTCGCCGACCACGGCGATATCGGCGCCGGGTTCTCTTGCCGTCCGAGCGCCATCCGCGCTACCCCAGACCAGCGCGAGATCCAGCGTCCGCGCCTGGATGCGGGCGAACAAATCGTGATTGCGCGCCACCATGGCTTCGACCCGGACCTTCGGATGCGCTCGCGCAAACCGCCCCAACACCTCTGGCAACATTGCCTCGCCGAACTCTTCCTGCAGTCCCAATCGCACGCCGCCGGACAGGTCCACCCCTCGCACGGCCGCGGCAGCTTCGTCGTTCAGGGCAACCATTCTGCGCGCGTAACCAAGCAGCAGACTCCCCGCCTCAGTGAGTTCCAGGGTCCTGCCGGCCTTGCGAAACAGCGGCGTGCCGGCCATGTCCTCGAGCTTGTGAATCTGCGCACTGACGGCCGAAGTGGAGCGGCCGACCTGCTCTGCAGCGCGCGCGAAGCTGCCGAGGTCGATGCCGGCGATCAAGCTGCGCAGCGCGGCAATATCAAGATTCGACGCCATGGCAATCGTGCGGAAAAACGAAACAATTGGTCCAAAACTTTCTGATTTTCAAGACGAATATTGGTTGCAATACTGACGCTCTGTCAACTGCCTTATCGGAGGGCCGTCGTGGCCGAGTCCGTCTGTTTTCCCCGCCCTGGTGGTAATTCCCTCGCCGCCTCCGCCGCTTCGCATCGCTGGAAAGTGTTGGGCGTCGGCGTTGCCGCGAACGCCAGCTTCATCGCTGCAGCCAACGGTTTGCCCGCCACCGCGGTGTGGCTGCGCAGCGCCTATCAGATCGACAACGGGGGGCTTGGCCTGCTGCTTGGTGCGTTGGGCATCGGCGCCGCGTTGTCCGAACTGCCATGGGGCGCAGCGGCCGACCGGTGGGGCGACCGTCGCGTCCTGCTGTACGGGCTCGGCGCGACCGCTCTCATACTGGCCGTGATGGCACTGTTTCTGGCCCCAAGGCCGGATCGCGTGCCGCCCTTGCCGGTGGCGATGGCCTGCATGGCGCTGCTGGGACTGGCGGGCGGCAGCGTCAACGGGGCCAGCGGGCGGGCGGTGATGCGATGGTTCGCCGAAGGCGAGCGCGGCCTGGCGATGAGTATCCGCCAGACGGCGGTGCCCCTGGGCGGCGCGCTAGGAGCGCTCGTGTTGCCGTGGCTGGCTTTAGCCATGGGCTTTCGCTGGGTGTACGCAGTCCTGGCCGCGCTCTGCTTTGCCTCTGCCTGGCTGACTTGGCGATGGCTGCACGAACCCACGCATCTCGCTTCCCCCACGTCGGCACAACGCCATGCGCACGACAATGCCAGCCCGTTGCGCAGCCTGCGGGTCTGGTGCATTGCCGTGGCCATCGGCATCCTGTGCGCACCCCAATTCGCGGTTTTGAGCTTCGCCTCGGTGTTCCTGCACGATGCGGCCCATGTGGGTGTGTCGGGCATCGCCGCCACCCTTTGCGCTGTGCAGCTTGGCGCGATGGCGATGCGGATCTGGAGCGGCCGCCATACCGATCGGCGTGGCAACCGCCGTGTATGGCTGCGCCATTGCACGCTGATCGCCGCGCTGATGTTCGTGCCGCTGGCCCTCTGCGCGGCGGTCGGGCAGAGTGTTCCTGCGACGCTGACCATGGTCGCGGTCGTGCTGGCTGGCATCGCGGTTTCGGCCTGGCATGGGGTTGCCTACACCGAACTGGCGACGCAGGCGGGCGCGGAGCGGGCGGGTACGGCCCTCGGCCTGGCCAATACGCTGGTCTTTGCCGCGTACTTCGCTGCCCCTGCGGCGATTCCGCTACTGCTCGATCGCGGCGGCTGGGCCGGCGTTTGGCTCCTGGCGGGGGCCTGCGCGGCGACGGCGTGGCCGCTTTTTCCCCGGGCTGGCGATCGTCCCAGCAACTGACCGACGTTTCCAGTCACTGCGTCAACCGGCGAGCAGCTTCCCATTAATAAGCATGTGCAGGGTTCTGACAAGGAGAACCACGATCGCGATGCTCAGCATGGCGAGGAGGAGGATCGCAATCACCGTCACGGGCCAGGCCTGGGCGAACATCGAGTATTTCAGCGCGGCACTCGCGAGGGCCGCCATCGGAAAGCTGATGGCCCACCAACCGGAAGCGAACGGAATTCCCTTGCGAAAGACTTTAGGCGCCAGCGTAAGGAATATGAAGAGGCCGAAGTAGAACAGCAAGCCGGAGAAAGTGTCGACGCGTTGCGTAAAGTTGGTGTAGGCGAGAAAGCCCACTTCGAAGGGTGCCATCAGGATCAACAGGGAAGGAACCATGCCGGCGGGCAGGGGCTCGTGATGAATCATTCGCGACATGATCATCGTAAAGAACAAGAGGGCAATCATTGTCCCAACGGCCAGTGCGAACATGTTGACTTCATGGGCCCACGGCATTGGCATGCTTCCACCTGCAACCGCGATATCCAAAGTGGCGACCCCGGGGATAAACCAGGCAGGAACCGCGTGTGCAGCGTCAATCTTGCCCTGCAGCAGCCGGCTCGCAATCGTGAAACAGAGCGCGATCGTCGCAATTGTGCCCACTATCCAGATGACTTCGGCGAGCGGCTGGCTAAGTTGAGCAACGACCGAGGAGAGCAGCAGGATAGCGATCGTGATCGTGCCGAAGAAGTTGCCAGCGACGGGATGTCGGAACTCGCCGCGGACCGCGTCCGGATGTTGGATTGCCTTGACGAGATACCCCGCGCTCAGCGCCAGGAACACGACGATAGCGAG
Source organism: Cupriavidus necator N-1 (assembly GCF_000219215.1). Taxonomy (NCBI): domain Bacteria; kingdom Pseudomonadati; phylum Pseudomonadota; class Betaproteobacteria; order Burkholderiales; family Burkholderiaceae; genus Cupriavidus; species Cupriavidus necator. The sequence goes on from NC_015723.1 coordinate 387,102, forward strand.
GATCCCGGCTGCCGCGGATATCAGTGGCGTTACCCCAAATTCCTGGCTGGCCTGGCGCCACGCGATCGAGAGCCCGGCAATGCCCATCACGGACGCAAACAGGTTGACGGGCAAGTTTTTGATGGAAGCGTTCCGTTGCAAAGCCTGCGGTTGGGTACTCGATAGTGTTGACACAGCACATTCTCCAGACTCTCGACGCGTTCGCCGAGGAATGCCTGGATAGTAGGCGCTTCCACCCAGAAAGATAATCTGCCATCATCAAGAATCACCCTCCCAAAAAATGAGAACGTGGCCGATCGTTTCGAATCCATGTCGATTCTGGTGGCCGTGGTCGACGCAGGCAGTTTTTCTGCAGCTGCCCGGCAGCTCGAGATTCCGCTTGCAACGGTCAGCCGCAAGGTCGCAGAACTGGAGTCACACCTGAAAACCCGACTCCTGCATCGCTCCACCCGGCAACTTGCGCTCACAGAAGCCGGACAGTCCTATGTCGCCGCGTGCCGGCGCATTCTCGATGAAGTTGGAGAAGCAGAGCGTGCCGCATCGGGGGAATACGCGGCGCCTAAAGGTGAACTTGTCATGACGGCGCCCATTGTCTTCGGACGCTTGCACTTGTTGCCGGTGGTCGCGGAATTCCTCAAGACTTACCCGGACATCGATGTGCGGATGGTGCTGACCGACCGTGTGATGCATCTTCTTGAAGAGCAAGTCGACGTCGCAGTGCGGATCGCTGAACTACCCGACAGCAGTTTCATAGCGACGCGGATTGGCACAACGCGTCGGGTGGTATGCGCGAGCCCAGCCTACTTCGATGAACATGGCACGCCGACGAACCCCCTTGAGCTAACCGGCCATGCATGCATCACCATGGATCAGATTGCATCCAGGCAAGTCTGGACTTTCCTGTCGGGCAAGGCGGAGGTGGAGGTGCCCATCCGCTCGCGGCTTGTCGTGAGCACTGCCGAAGCCGCAATCGACGCGGCGGTGGCCGGGGTCGGCCTCACTCGCGTGCTGTCCTACCAGATGGCGGACGCGATCCGTGCCGGTGCGGTCAAGACCACGCTCGAAGCGTTCGAGCCAGCGCCGTGGCCCATCAGCCTGGTTCACCCTGGACAGGGGATTCTGCCGCTGAAGTTGCGCGCATTTCTTGATTTCGCCGGGCCACGATTGAAGGCTCGGTTGAAGGAACTAGGCGTCTAATGGGCTTATGCTTTGCTCGGGGCCCGCAGATATCCAGGTCACCGCCTCGGGCGTACCGAGCCGGGCACGCCAGGGCATGGACGGCGAGTTGTCACGAGCGACCGGTAGATCCACCGACTACTATTAGACGTCGACAACTTGGTAACGAAGACGAACGTCCGATTGGTGCTTCAGGAGACGACCGCTGAGGCGGCACGCCCGTATCTACCGGTAGCCTAGTGTGAGGCTCGCATGGATGAGGCAGGACGCATGCAAGGTTCGATCGAACTGTATGGAGCATTGACTGGCAACTGTATCCGTGCCGCGATCGCGCTTGACGAGGCGGACATCCCCTATACGGTCAGGCGGGTCAATCTGGCTGCGGGTGAACAGCGCAGCGAGCAACATCGTGTCCTGAATGCTTTCGGCAAGGTTCCGGTACTTGTCGAGTACCGGAACGGCGGCAATTTCGTGTTGACGCAGTCGAATGCCATCATGCTGTTTGCGGCCGAGCGCTCCAGGAACAAGCTCCTGCCCGCCGATCCGGTGGCACGCGCCAAGGTCTATGAGCGTTTTTTCTATTTTCTGACTGACGTGATCGCGGTAAGTCACTGTGCGTTCCGGCTTGAGCAGATCGGCGCAGGCGCTCACGCCTCGCACATCCATGAACTGGCAAGAGCCTCACTCATCGAAGCGGAGCAATTCCTGACGTCGACAGAGTTCATGGCTGGCGATACGTTTTCGCTTGCCGACATTGCGGCATTCACCATCGCAAGTACCTTCAGCGGCAATATTCAGTGGCCGGATCACCCGGCCCTTATGCGGTGGTTTCAGACAGCCGCACAACGTCCCGCCGTAGTGAAGGGACTGAAGGCATTCGAATAAGGATTCACTTGCGGCCCTATCTTGCTGCCCGCGGCGCAGCAGAAGCGCCGCAGGGGTAACTTTTTTCTGCCGAAAAGTCCACCGGCACCCCGCATTTCTCTTCCTTGACTTCCATTTAGATGTTACATACCATCTAAATAAGATGGTTAGCGACCACACACAAAGGTACGGAGAAAGGTGATGCGGAAATCAAAGGTTGAAACAGCGGATACCCGCCGACGCATTGTGGAGGTCGCGGCGCGAGAGTTCCGGATCCATGGCATCCAGGCGACGGGATTGAACAACGTGATGTCGCCGTTAGGCCTCACGCAGGGCGGTTTTTATCGGCATTTCTCTTCGAAGGATCAACTGATCGCAGAAGCGTGTTCTCAGGCGATGACCGAGGTCATCGACGGGCTGGAAGCCGCCGCGCGAGATAGCGATGCGGACAACGGATTTGCCGCCGTCGTCAATGCCTATGTGTCTGAGCACCACCGCGACACACGGACAGGCGGATGTCCGCTGGCGGCTATGGGGAGCGAACTCGCCAGGGCTGATGCGCAGACGCGGGCGGCAGCCACGCAAGGTTTTGAAGAGCTGGTCGATGTACTGGCGAAGCGAATGGACGGCAAGTCGCCAAAGGCGGCAAGGTCCTCGGCTGTGTTCGCAGCGGCGGCCATGATTGGGGCCGTAACGATGTCAAGAGTCGTTGAAGATTCCGACGCTTCAGCGGCGATTCTGGAGGATGTGAAGCAGCACCTCGGGGCGATGTAAACCTGTCGGACACATTCACAGATTGGGGCAATACATGGAACAGCGCAAATATCTCATCACTGGCGCCACCGGCAAGACCGGGGTCTACACCACCCGATTTCTGCTCAACGCTGGGCACGCGGTTCGCGCGTTCGTACACCAGGAAGATGAGCGCAGCGCTGCGCTGCGCAATGAAGGCGCCGAGATCTTCGTGGGTGACCTTCTCGAGCATGACGACGTGATTCGCGCCATGGAAGGCGTTGCGGGAGCGTATCTCTGCTATCCGGTTCGCCCGGGCTACATTCAGGCCACCTCATACTTTGCCGATGCCGCAAAGCGCGCCGGCGTAGACGTCGTCATCGAGATGTCGCAAATCTCGGCGCGGGACGATTCGGAGAGCCATGCCGCCCGCGACCACTGGATCGCCGAGCGCGTGCTCGACTGGTCCGGTGTGCCGGCCGTCCATATTCGCCCGACCTACTTCTCCGAATGGCTGACTTTTCCGTGGGTACTCGACCCTCTCGTGCAGGAAGGAAAGATCACGTTGCCCTATGGTGCCGGTCGTCATGCACCGATTGCCGCCGAGGACCAAGCCCGTCTGATCGCAAATATCCTTGCTGAGCCTTCGAATCATATCGGCAAGACCTACTCCCTCTTTGGTCCTGTCGAGCTGAACCAGCAAGAAATCGCCGATGAGATTGGCAAGGTGCTGGGACGCAAGATCACCTATGCGCCGTCGACCCTTGAGCAATATCGTGAGCATCTGGAGAAGTACAACCTGCCGGAATTCGTGATCCAGCATTTCCTGGCTACCGCGGTCGACTATCAGAACGGCATCTTCTCCGGTACTGACGGCGTCATCAAGGAGATCACGGGCAAGGCGCCGCAGACGGTCGCTGAATTTGTAGAGGCCAATCGCGAGGTCTTCGAAGCATAAACTCGACCCGGAACTGGAGCCCACACAATCCATTCATTGTGTGGGCGCCTGCTCGCGCATGCGACGGGCTTCATCGCGCAGGAACTGCTGGTAATCGTCCAGATCGCCGTCGAAGGGCTCGACGCCGCCCTTGGTGACCAGCCAGAACTCGTCACATACGGCGCGCAGCAGGGCCCGGTCGTGACTGACCAGCATCACTGTGCCTTCGAATTCGTTGAGCGCCATGCCTAGCGCTTCGCGGGTGGCCAGGTCGAGGTGGTTGGTAGGCTCGTCGAGCAGCAGCAGGTTAGGACGCTGCCACACGATCATGCACAACACGAGCCGCGCCTTCTCGCCGCCGCTCATCGTGCTAACCGCCTGATGGACCATGTCGCCACTGAAGTTGAAGGTGCCGAGGAAGGTGCGAAGCGATTGTTCGGTGCCACTCTGGCCGGGAGCGCGCATGTGCGCCGGCGTGTCCTTGGCAAGGCGGATCATGTGTTCCATCGGCGTGTCGAGCGGGCGCAGCACGTCGAGTTCCTGCTGTGCGAAGTAGCCGATATTCAGGCCTTTACCTTCGCTGATTTCGCCGGCAATCGGCGCCAGCGCGTGCGCCACCGTCTTCACCAGCGTGGACTTGCCTTGGCCGTTGGCACCGAGAATGCCGATGCGCTGCCCGGCCAGCACGGAACGGTTGATGCCCCGCACGATGACCGTGGGCGGCGTGCCCGGCAGCGCGCCGGTCGGCGCCGGGTAGCCGAAGCTCGCGTCTAGCATCGACAACAGCGGGTTCGGAACGTTGAGCGGCTCCTTGAACTCGAAGTTGAACTCTGCGTCGGCAAGTACCGGTGCGATCTTCTCCATGCGTTCGAGCGCCTTGACCCGGCTCTGCGCCTGCTTCGCCTTCGAGGCCTTGGCCTTGAAACGGTCGATGAATTTCTGCAGGTGGGCGATCTTGTCCGCCTGCTTGGCCATCGCGGCCTGCTGCAGTACGAGCTGCTCAGCGCGCATGTCTTCGAACTTGCTGTAGTTGCCGCCATAACGCACGAGCTTGGCGTTGTCGACGTGCACCGTCACCTGCGTCACCGCGTCGAGGAATTCGCGGTCGTGGCTGATCACTACCAGGGTTCCTTGATAGCGCTTGAGCCAGGCTTCCAGCCAGACCAGCGCGTCGAGGTCGAGGTGATTGGTCGGCTCGTCGAGCAGCAGCAGGTTCGACGGGCACATGAGCGCGCGTGCCAGTTGCAGTCGCATGCGCCAGCCGCCGGAGAAACTGTTGACCGGCTGACTAAGCTGCGCAGCACTGAAGCCAAGGCCGAGGATCAGCGCTTGGGCACGTGCGGGGGCATCGTGCGCACCGGCGTCGTGCAGGTCCATGTAGGCGTGCGCCATGCGCATACCGTCGTCGCTGACCTCGGCGGCGGCTACTTCGGCCTGCGCGGCCAACAGCACGGTATCCCCCTCGACTACGAAGTCGGTCGCGCTCTGCTCGGTCTCCGGCATCTCCTGCGCGACCTGGCCCATCTTCCATGCAGCGGGAATCGAGAACTCGCCGCTGTCTTCGTGCAGCGTGCCGTTGAGAAGGCCGAAGAAGGATGACTTGCCGGCGCCATTTCGGCCGACAAGGCCAATCTTTTCGCCGGGGTTGAAGGTGACGGACGCGCGGTCGAGTACGACATTGACGCCGCGACGCAGCGTGACATTACGGACGGAAATCATAGGGAGCTACTTCAGAGAGGATTCGCATGATAGCCGACCGGACGTGCAGGGCTGTCTCTTTTTTGGCCGCGCGCGTGAAGAGCCGTTTGCGCTTTGCGGCGCACACCGGCCACAAGGCGAGGCAGTCCCTGGCGCACCCGGCGTTTCGGCCGAGTACGGTGAAATCTGGCGGGTTCTGCGTGCGAAGTTCCCCCCGGGCTATCGCCAGCCACAGTGCCGTTCAGGATTTCTACTTTGGGCCTGATTTCCTGCTGCGCCGCCACGACTATGAGCTAGAAGTGTCTGGTGGCTTGGCGGTGGCCCAGTATGTGCATGACTTCGTCGCAAGTGGGTTTCCGGCCAGCAAAGAGCGGGTTGAGCGGCTCATGCGCGACAACGGCATCCGGGCCCGGCACAAACGGCGCTACAAGGTGACGACGGACTCGAAGCACAAGCTGCCCGTTGCAGAGAATCTACTGGCACGCAGCTTCACGCCGACGGCGCCGAACCAGGTGCTGGCGGAATATGGCATGCGCTGCTCGATGAGCCGCAAAGGAAATTGTCAGGACAACGCCCCTACGGAGAGCTTCTTCAATAGCCTGAAGAACGAGCGAGTACACGCCACGCGCTACCGAACGCACCAGGAAGCAATGGCGGACTTGTTCGAATACATCGAAGTGTTCTATAGCCGCAGTCGCCGTCATTCATCGCTGGGCTTTGTATCACCGGTTCAGTTCCTGCAAAACTGGCTCAAGGCTCAACAGACCGAGGATGCGGCTGCATAACCGGCGGCCTCTGGAAGGCCAAAAACAGAGGGAAGCTCAGTTCAACTTGAAGCCTGCCGGCAGGAATACCGACGAATGGTGTATTGCTATGTATCAGGAATGGCAAGCGATACCTTCCCATACAACATCACCACAACGGTCGACCGGCGTGTGATGAAATGTGGAGACTGTCCTCAAACTACGCGCGATCGCTCTGCATGGCCCGCGCATCGAGGCAACCCACCTGCGAAAAAGGATATGTCATGCGCTCCAACCTGAAATACCTTTCGACGGCCGCGATTGCGGCGACATTCTGCATTGGCGCATCCGCGCAAACAGCACAGGATGCCGTGCGGCCACCTGCCATTCTTCCGCTCAGCGGCGAGCCAGCGCCCAAGCTGATAGCGTACCCGGCACTTGCCGAGCCGCTTGCGCGCGGCGTAGTCATCGTCCAATTCCGGACGGAGAATTTCCGCGTCATGCCGGTATTTGGCAAGCCAGCAGTCGATATCTCGCCACGCATCGGGCATTTGCACGTAACAGTGGACGACGTTCGTGGCACTTGGGCACATACGAGTGAAGACCCGATCATCGTCGTCGGGCTCACGCCGGGGCCGCACAAGCTTCGGCTAGAGTTGGCTGATCCGAGCCACAAGATCCTGGCTACCGAGGTGGTCGCCGTCACGGTCCCAGATCTGAGAGTTTCGAAACCGCATGAGCATTGATGTATTGCGCGCCCGCCTCTCTCAGGCGGGCGCGCGGACTGCTTCAATGACGAATCTGCTTTAATTCACCTAACGTAAACTCTCAGCCGCGAGCTGCATCTCCATTGTTCTGATGGCGCTCAGGCCGAAACCGCCCCAGCGCCCTTGCAACGAAGATGCTTACGGGTTGCCAAGCCATGCATCGCGCTTTAGAGCCCGAGTCAGCGAGCACGCCAAGCGCACATGCGCGACCCATGGAATCCTGATGGGTGTTGACGGCGCCGCCGCATGCACTGCTGTGATTCCGCCACTTGGTGCCAGGATAGCGGCTGCTACTGTTTCGACGTCTTGTTGACGATTGATCCTGCCCATACCGGTGGCCGCCGTTCGCGCCAAGGACATGCCGCTTCCAATTGTGCGGCCAGACGGAACAGCGTGTCCTCCCGCCCGAAGCCAGACATAAAATGCGAGCCGATTGGCAGATCCGCTTGAGGGTCGATGGAAAGCGGCACTGACATTGCTGGCGTTCCCGTCACGTTCGATAACGCGGTAAACGGTGACTGGCTAAAAACGTGCGCGATCCAGCCAAGCCCATCGACCGATGTTTCCACCCGGTTGTATTCACCAATCCGAGGCGGAAGTCCGGGTAACGTCGGTGTCAGCAGAATGTCGTAGTCGCCGAAGAACCGACCCAGCGCCCGTGTGACCGTATTTCTGACCTGCAATGCCGACAGGAGCTCTACGGCGCCAATCTCAATGCCGTATCGATAGAGCGCGAGCGTTGCAGGTTCAAGGTGTTTTTCATCCACAGTTCGTCCGGTGGCTGCGGCAATGCCGTTGATCCGGAGCGCTGCGTTGGCAGCCCAGATTTTCGCGTTGCATTGCACAAAGGCGTCCCAGCTCACACCCAAGTCTGGCGCTACTTCATGGACATGATGACCCAAGGACTCGAGTGTCCTGGCCACCTTGCTCAAGGCATCAGCAACCCCCGTGTCAGCACGCGCGGCACTGAATGGATTCATCATGAACCCGATCTTCAGGTTTCCCGGCTGCTGCCGGATCTCCGACAGATAGCTGTCTTTGGGTGGGGCAATGTAGTAGGGCTCGCCCACGCCGCCGCCGTGGATGCCATCAAGCAGCGCTGCACTGTCGCGCACAGTTCGACTCACGGCAAAATGCACGCCCAGACCATTCCATACTTCGTCCACGTGGGGCCCGTTCGACACGCGTCCCCTGGTCGGCTTCAGACCGAACAGCCCGTTGCAGGAGGCCGGCACCCGTATCGATCCGCCTCCGTCCGTCGCATGCGCAATCGGAACGATACCGGCGGCCACCGCCGCTCCTGCACCGCCGCTCGATCCGCCCGCGCCATGCTGCAGACTCCAGGGATTTCTCGTCGGGCCGTACAGCACGGGTTCCGTCGTCGTGCTAACTGCCAGTTCCGGCATGGCAGTTCGCCCGAGCGTAATCAGGCCTGCCTGACGGAAGCTCGTCATCACGTATGAGTCTTCCTTTGCGACGGTTCCCATCGCCAGGCGACTGCACATTTCGCTCCTGCGTCCCTGCATGGTGACGCCGAGATCCTTGAGGAGAAACGGCACGCCGCCGAGCGGTCTCGGATCGGCGCTCACGATGCCAGCTGACTGTATCTCCACCTCTTCGGGCCAGTAATCGAGCACAGCATTTACCTGGGGATTGACGGCCTCGATGGCAGCCAATGCGGCTTGCGCCACTTCCATTGCGGTCACTTCTCGCGTGGCGATGAGATGATGCAGCCCCATGCCGTCAAGGGCGGTGTATTCGGCGAGCTTCATGTGGACGTTCTCATTCAGGGACATCGGGAGGGCGCGCATCGCAAGGGCTGCGCACCTGTCTGGTCTGACCGCAGGCAACGAAAGACGTTTGTCCCGCATGGCCCCCCGGGGACTTCATAGTCGAGTGCCTACAGGCATGTGTGATCAATGGCCAGAGGAGCTTACTTAGCTTGACCCACACTGGCCGGCAATGACTCGTGGCGAAGCGCAGTATCGCCCCCGGGCTTCAGCCGCAGGAACAGGATGATGAATGCACACATCAGCAACATCGCTGCCATCAGCAGGAACCCGGGGTAGATGCTGCCGGTCACGGATTTCGACCAGCCGATGATGCTTGGGCCGAAGAAGCCGCCAGACAGGCCAATCGTATTGATCAGGGCAATGGCTCCCGCTCGTGCGTTGCCCTTGATGTACGCGGGCGGGACGGCCCAGAAGACGATGTTGGCCATCCACATCAGGCCGGTGGCGACGCTAACGCATACCAGTGTCACTGCGAGATTGCCGTCGGCGAGGTACCAGCCAATGAAGCAAAGACTGCTTATGGCAGCCGGCAGGGCGATGTGGATTCGACGCTCCTGACGCCTGTCGGAGCTGCGGCCGCCGAAGAAGATGGCAAACGCCGCTGCCACATAAGGAATGGCCGCATACCAACCGAGGGTCTGTGTGCTGGTGACACCGGCGGATTTGATGATTGTCGGCAGCCAGAAGCTCAAGGCGTAGATCGGCGCGATGATGCACAGATAGGCTACCGCCAGGACATACACCTTGGGATCACGCAGTACCATGAGAAACGATTCGTGCCGCCGGTCTGCAGCCGTGTTCGTTTCCGCAGCCAGCGCGCGTTTCTCCGTGTCGTTGAGCCATTTTGCATTGGATGGATCATCGACCAGCAGAAAGTAGGCCGCGACGCCAAGCACGAGGGTGGGGGCGCCTTCAATGAGAAACATCCATTGCCAACCGGCGAGGCTGGCCGTACCGGCGAAAGCCGTCATGATCCACGCCGACAGCGGACCTCCAACAATTCCGCTGAAAGGACCCGCAAGCCAAACTATCGAAATTGCGCCGGCGATGCGGCTCGAACCATACCAGCGCGACAGGTAGAAGAGGACGCCCGGCGCGAAGCCGGCTTCGAAGACGCCCAGCAGAAAGCGCAGGGCGTAGAACACCGGAACGCTATTGACGAACACCATGCACATCGAGGTGATACCCCAGAGCACCATGATGCGGCTGAAGGTAAGCCGGGCGCCAACCCTGGGCAGCAAGAGATTGCTTGGCACCTCGAACAAGACATAGCCCACGAAAAATATTCCTGCCCCGATGCCGTAGGCGGCGTCGGAGAAGCCGAGGTCGCTCTGCATCTGAAGCTTCGCAAAGCCTACATTGACTCTGTCCAGATAAGCGAACATGAAGCCAATGAACAGCAGCGGCAGCAGGCGTATATCTACCTTTCGATAGAGGGACGCACCGTCCCTCCTGCTCCCTGAAATTTGGTCCTTCTGAGACACAGACCTCTCCTTTGGTTGGTGTGCATAGCGTCGCCACGGTGCGCGTCGGCGCCGGCATCCGTGGTCGAAATGGTTTTGGCGTTACTGCGTGGCAACTTCGCTTTGTGTCGACCGACACTTCGCGGTGGTCGCGCGTCCGATGGCTGCCCGTGTGCCGTCAGTCCGAAATCGATGTGGGCAGTTGGAACTGCTTATAGTGGTTCGGACATGATCGCAAGCATGGCGTCGCAGAGGACCTGCGCCCCAGCCGCGACATCGACTTCGCGCGCGTTTTCGGCCTCGTTGTGGCTGATGCCCTTTTCGCAAGGCACGAAAATCATTCCGGTGGGAATATGTTGTGCGGTGTACTTGGCGTCGTGGGTCGCGCCGGAAACGATGTTCAGGAATTTCATGGCCCGACCACCAGCAGCTTTGCGCACGGTTGCCACCACGCGATCGTCGAACGTTATCGGTGTGGACCTCAACAGAACCTTCGCTGACACCGGGCAGCCTTCAATCTCGCCGGAGCAAAGCTGAAGGATCGTCTCGCCGGCACGCAGGAGGGAATCGGGGTCGGGATGCCGCAGATCGATATTGAATGTCACCCTGCCTGGCACGGTGTTGGGCGATCCCGGATAAACCTCCAGCCTTCCGACGGTGAAGCGCAGGATATCCTCGGGGTCGTTTATCGCGGCGCGAAGGCATCCGATGAGCGTGGTGGCGGCCACCAACGCGTCTTTGCGATGCCGCAGCGGCGTCGTGCCCGCGTGGGCCTCGGCGCCTAGCAGTTGGATCTCGTAGGCATGAAGCCCTTGAATGCCCGTGACAATGCCCACATCGCATGCCTGGTTCTCGAGCACGGGGCCCTGCTCGATGTGGGCTTCGATATAGGCAAAGCCGCTCATGCCAAGCGGGCGCTTCTCCAGAACCGGCAGCTCGGCGACCTGGGCCGTCAATGCGCTTTCCACATCGATCCCGTTGACGTCCTTGATTGCCAATGCATCGGTCAGCGGCAGCGCGCCGGCCGCAACGGCGGAGCCCATCGTGGGGGGTGGGAACCTTGAGCCCTCCTCGTTCATCCACACAACGAGCTCTATCGGGCGTTCGGTCTCCATGCCGTGATCGTCAAGTGTCTCGAGTACCTCGAAACCTGCAAGCACGCCGTAGACACCGTCGAACCTGCCTCCGGTCGGTTGGGAGTCAAGATGAGAACCCGTCAATACCGGGCTGAGGCCCGGATTCCTTCCGGGGCGGCGGATGAACAGATTGCCGATCGGGTCGATCGAGGTCTGATAGCCACGCCTGGATGCCCACTGGAGCAATAACATCTTGCCCTGGGTGTCTTCTGCGGTGAGCGCCTGGCGGTTGACGCCGCCTTTGGCCGTGGCACCGATCCTTGCCATGGCGTTGACATGTTCCCAGAGCCGCGGGCTGTTGATGCGGGGACCGACGGGGGTAAGAGAGGAGGAAGGAGTGGGGGCGTTCATCTGGCTACTTGCCTTGTTGCGTCGCTTCGCATGAGCAACGGGTTGCCGCGTTGAAAGTTGTCGCGCGGATATTTAGAGTTCATCTGCGTGCACTGTTTGGTTCGATCTGATGCCTCAGTCCAGTTCGACGCAGACTTCGATCTCCACGCAGGCCCCCAGCGGAATCTGTGCGACACCGAATGCCGACCGCGCATGCTTGCCGGCATCGCCGAACACGTCGACGAACAGCTCCGATGCGCCGTTGGTGACCAGATGCTGCCCGGTGAAGTCGGGCGTTGAATTGACCAGGCTCATGACCTTGACGATGCGTTTGACGCGATTCAGATCGCCGGTGTGGGCCTGAAGCGTCGACAGCAGATCGATCGCGACCGCACGGGCCGCGGCGCGTCCCTCGTCCGTCGACATCGTGGCGCCGAGCTTGCCAACCCACACGTTGCCGTTCTTCTTCGCAATGTGGCCGGAGAGGTAGACAAGGTTGCCGCTCTGCGCACTCATTACGTATGCGGCAGCCGGCGCGCCTGCAGGGGACAGCTCGATGTCGAGTGCTTTCAGTCTTTGGTGGATATCGTGTGATTGCATGATGTTTGTCGATGGAGGGCAATATGGCTGGCGCCACGGGGAGTCATCGCGAGTCATGTGGCGCCAGCAGACCGGTTTCAGTCCGGCATCGGCTCGCGGCCGAAGGCTTCGAGTTCGCGCGCCAGGGACTGCGCGGCCAGTTCGACCAGTGCGCGGCCTTTCTCGCGCGTTGCCAGGCCTGGATCGGAACCGATGCGTCCGTCCGGGAAGCGGGCACGGAAGTCGAGGGCTTCGCGGATCGGGCCGGTCGGGGCAATGGGCGGCGCATAGTCGGCCGACTTGATCGAATCGGGGAAGGCGTACTGCGTGATAGCAATTTCCGAAGGTGTGGCATGCGCGCCGTGGCCGGTCGGGAACTGGTCTCGTGCCAGTTCGCCCACCCCTGCGAGATCCCACCAGTTGCAGAGCTTCAGTGCGAAGCCGGCACGACGACGCGCAAAGCTTGCTTCGGCGTACAACTCGGAGAACGCGGCATCGATCGACGAGACATTGCCGCCATGGCCGTTCAGGAACAGGATTTTTTCGAAACCATGTACCACCAGCGAGCGGGTCCAGTCGCCGATCGCGGCGATGAACGTGGACGGGCGCAGCGAGATGGTGCCGGGAAAGCCGAGGTGATGCTGTGCCATGCCGATGTTAAACGTGGGGGCCACGAGGATATCGGCGGATTTTTCCGCTTCACGCGCAATGATTTCGGGACAGAGCCAGTCCGTGCCCAGCAGCCCTGTGGGACCGTGCTGTTCGTTGGAGCCTATCGGCACGACGATCGTGCGGCTGCGCTTGAGGAACTGCTCGATTTCGGACCAGGTGGAGAGATGTAGAAGCATGACGACTCCTTGTTACCGCTTCGCGGGAAGCTTGTTGGCGAGGATGATCAGTGCGGCGATGATTGGCAGCGCGGACAGGATCAGCACACCGAGGTGAAGGTTGCCGGTGGCGGTCTTGGCCCACCCGATGATGGCCGGGCCCCAGAAGCCGCCCGATAGCCCGATCGTGTTGATCAGTGCGATGCCGCCTGCAGCCGCCGGGCCCTTGATGTATTCGGAGGGCATGGCCCAGAACACCGTGTAGGCCATCCACAGCGCGCAGGTACCGAGCGTGAGCAACACTAGCGATGCCGCAAGATTGCCGTCGACGAGGATGGACGCAGCGAGCAGCAATCCGCCGACGGTTGCGGGCACGGCACTGTGGAAACGGCGCTCCCCGACCCGGTCCGAGCGGCGGCCCATGTAGTACATGCCGAAGGCCGCGGCGACATAGGGCAGGGCCGAGTACCAGCCGAGTTGCACGGTGTCGTTCACGCCCTGGGCCTTGATGAAAGTCGGCAGCCAGAAGCTGATCGCATAGATCGCGGCGATGATGCAAAAGTACGCCAGGGCCAGCACATAGACCCGGACATCGCGGGCCACGGCCAGGAAGGAATGATTGTGCGCCGCGCTGGATCCGATCTCGTTGGCGAGCAGGCGCTTTTCCTGCTCGGTCAGCCAGGCGGCGTCAGCGGGACGGTTCGGCACGAAATACAGGGCGAGCACGCCGAGCAGGATGCAGGGCAGGCCTTCGACCAGGAACATCCATTGCCAGCCGGCCAGGCCACCGGTGCCTGACAGCGCGGTGATCAGCCATGCCGAGACCGGGCCGCCGACAATGCCGCCGAGCGGGCCGGCAAGGAACACGATCGCAATGGCGCGCGCCATGCGCTGAGGCCCGTACCAGCAGGACAGGTAGTAGATCATGCCCGGGGCAAAGCCTGCTTCGAAGATGCCGAGCAGGAAACGCATGGCGTAGAACATCGGCACGTTGCGCACGAACAGCATGCAGGCCGAGGTGATGCCCCAGAGCACGAGGATGCGGCTGAAAGTCTTGCGTGCGCCGATGCGCGGCAGCATCAGGTTGCTCGGTATCTCGAACAGCACGTAGCCGATAAAGAAGATCCCCGCGCCCACGCCATATGCGGCATCGGAGAAGCCGAGGTCGCCTTGCATCTGAAGCTTCGCAAAGCCGATGTTGACGCGATCGAGGTAGGCGAACAGGTAGCAGATCAGCAGGAACGGCAGAAGTCGCCAGTTGATCTTGTTGTAGAGGGTGGGGGTGTCGTCTACTGCGCTTTCGCTCGAGATCACCAGCATGCCAGTCTCCAATGTCTTTTATGTGGGTACCGCGTGGATGGATCGATAGTGGCAGCGTCAACGGCAATCTCCAACAGCAACCATGTCCACACTTCGTTGCCTTCCGGGCAACGCATCAGGTATGGTGTGAGTCTGTCATCGGCCAAGTGGATGGTTCGACATGCGCGAAATCAATCAGCAGCGGCTGCGCTACTTCCGCGAAGTGCTTGAGCAAGGCACCATTCGCGGCGCTGCGGAAAGTCTCAACACATCGCCATCTGTGATCACCCGGCAGATCCGGCTGCTCGAGGACGAACTTGGCACGACACTGTTCGAGCGACAGGCGCGTGGGGTCAGACCGACCGAGGCCGCCGCGCATCTGCTTGAGTTCTGGCACGGCTACCGGTCACATCAGGAGAAGCTCGAGGACCAGCTCCATGCCCTCAAGGGCCTGCAGCAGGGGCAGGTCCAGCTGGTCCTGAGCGAGGGGTACGTGGATGCACTAGTCAATGAAGTGCTAGCGCCGTTCTGCGCGCAGTACCCGCTGCTCGACGTCAGCATGGAGATCCTCGGCGTGGATCAGGTGCTCGACGCCGTGGCCGAAAGTCGCGCGCACATCGGACTTGCCTTCAATCCGCCGCCACATCCGCGCATCGAGTATCTGGCGAGCTCGTCGCAGCCGGTCGGCCTGCTGGTGCGGCCCGACCATCCCTTGGCATTGCGTGGCGGCGCAGCCAGCGTCAAGGACATCTTGTCCTGGCCGCTGGCCATGATGCCGGCGTCATTCGGCGTCGGGCACGCCGCCAAGATGCTCGAATTCGCGGAGAACATCAGGATCCGGCCGACGCTGGTCACCAACTCACTGACGGCGCTCAAGCAGTTTGTTGCCTACGAAAACTACATGACGCTGATCGGCGGTGAGTTCGCCGCGTATCGCGAAATCGCTGCCGGAATGCTCACGGTGGTGCCGATCGATCATCCGCTGTTCAGGGGCACCCAGGCGCGCTTGCTGGTCAAGGCTGGGCGACCGTTACCGGCGGCGGCGCTCAAGCTGCTTGAACATATCCTGCGGGACATGCCGATGTTTGCACAGGGCGGCCATAGATTGCTGTCAGCACACGGGAAATCTGACGGGTACGGGTAAGCAGGCAGCTCCGCAGGATTTCACTGCCTGCGCTGTCCTTTTTTGCGGTGCTGGAGTCAGAAGTCTTCATGGTGATTGAGTTGCATATGCAGCCATTCTGGCGGTCAACATAGCTAATTGCATCAAAACCCATTTAAGACAGGGCTTGTGTCCCGTCTGTATTGCGGTCTGTCCTGATTTGTCACGGAACGTGTCAGCGCCGGACAAATCGCCTCAATGCCCGAGATGGATCCTGAGGCCTTCAGCTGCGTACTATGAGGCCGACCACTTCGCGTGCAACTTGACGATGGGCACTTGCATTTGAGCAGACGTAGAACTGCACACTGAGGGATTTTTGTATGCCAACGTATCGATGGCAGCGGCAGATACGAACAAATACGTTGGCCCCGGCGATTCACTACAGTAGGAATACAAATCCATTCTTCAATGCTGCATATGCAACAGAAACCCGCCGCGTCGGTTTGGGTGCTTGCAGGTCAAGCAAAATGGTGAAAGACATGACGATGAAAACCACGGTTCGCAGCGCGCTTCGGTTCACAGGTGCCGCCGGTCCTGCAGCCGCCCTGGTTGCCACATTGCTCATTGGCAACGCACACGCGGCAACGCCGAACACGACGCCCGAGATCGGGTTCGTGCAAGTCAATCCCGATATCAAGCTAAGGCGTCTGGTTGTGCACAATGCGCGCGCTAAAGGCACGGTCTTGTTTCTGCACGGATTTCCTGAAACGCTCTACGCGTGGAAAGACGTGGCGTCTTCCCTGGGCCAGGACTATGAGGTTCACGCTTTCGACTGGCCCGGCTATGGCGAATCGTCTCGTCCCGGCGTGGACAAGTTTTCCTATGCGCCCAGGGACTATGCCAAGGTGCTGGTGGATTACATCTCCACGACCGGAATCGATAAGCAGCGGCTGGTGATCTACGCGACCGATATCGGGGCGCTGCCCGCCCTGATGGCTGCCGTCAATGAGCCAGCCATCGCCAGACGGATCATTGTTGGCGACTTTGCACCGTTCAACCGTCCGCAGTTCATGCAGGAGCGACTGCAGGGGCTCAAGGATCCCGCCACCGCGGATGCTGTGCATGCGGCGTTCAACCGGACCCGCGACGAGATCCTGCAGAACGCATTCACGCGTGGGCTTCCCGAGTCCTCACACTATGAAGTCTCGCCGGAGTTCAAGGCAGACATGGCCCGTGGATGGCAGAACGGTGAACTGACCTCTGCTGACGCGTTCTATCAGTACTACACCCGGTTCACACGCGACCAGGACGATTTCGAAGCGAACCTGGCCAAGTTGAAAACGCACGTCACGGTGATCTGGGGCGAGAAGGACATCTACATTCGCAAGGAGATGGGCGAGGAGCTGGCAAGCCGCGCGCATCTGAATCTGAAGCTGTTGCCCGGCATCGGCCATTACCCGCATCTCCAGGACAAGGCCGCGACAATTTCAGAGGTGCGCGCCGCATTCGACGCGGAGTAGGCGAGGCCGCTCCAGCATCACTCACACGCGATGAATCGTTGCGGATGCAGCCAGCCGGCCCCGCACGAATCGCTTGCTCGCTTCGAAAGACAATCAAGGAAAGTGAAATGAATATCGTCCGAATCACGATGGGTGCCCTGGTCGTCGCCAGCCTTGCCGCGCATCTCCACAGCGCGCAGGCACAGACGCCTGAAGTCCATCGAACCGATCTGGCCAGCCACGACCTTAGCGTCCCGGGTCGGGAAGGCATTCAGGTCCGCGTGGATTTCGACCGCGGCGCGTTCGCACCGAAACACTCGCACCCCGGCGAAGAGATCGCCCACGTGCTGCAGGGGACACTTGAATACCGGCTTGCCGACCAACAGCCGGTCAGGCTCAACGCGGGCGAGTCGTTATTCATTCCCGCAGGCACGCCACATTCAGCTAGGAACGTCGGCACAGGGCAGGCGTCAGAACTCGCGACCTATATCGTCACGAAGGGCGCCCCACTCGTCGTGCCTGGCAAGTAGGGGGAGGGCAGCGGGCGCGCGAAGTACCACAACCCCGGACCGCATGGCGAAACGCGCCGCTGGTGTGCGGCGGCCGCCGGGCCCGCGCGACGCGGAGGCCTTGCCAAGATGTGAGTGACTGGATGATTATTTGCCGAGTATGGCCTTATTGCGGGCGTCGATGATCTCGGCCGTTTGCGCCGTCGCACCCTCGCCGGCTTCCAGACGCACGTCGCGCAAGCCAAGCGTGCGCGGACCCACGCGCAGGCTGACCGGTTCGACCGGCTTGCCGGTGCTGTCCTCGACGAGGCGGATGGGCTTTCGCGAGCTGCACCATTCGTCGCCCCATTGCATTAGCCCCACGATGATCGGATAAAGGGCCTCTCCCTTTTCCGTCAGTCGGTACTCGGTGCGCCGTTCGCTGCCCTCCGCCACCACCTTCACCAGCACTCCATGCTCGAGCAGCGTGTTCAGTCGCGTGGTCAGCACGTTTCGCGCGATCCCGAGGCGTTGCTGGAAGTCGTCAAAACGAGTCGTCCCCAACGTGCACTCACGCACGATGAGCAGGCTCCACCATTCGCCGATTTGCTCGAGGGCGCCTGCCACGGAGCAGTTCATTCCTGTGAAAGTTTTACGGTGCATAAGCGCAATCATAGATGATTAAGTTGCATCATGCAACTTAATGCGCTATCGTAAGTTTCATCAAGAAACTTACGCGGGCTGTGGTCCTGCAATTCCCTCAATAGGCGGCCGGGTGTGCCGCGAAGGACTCTCACATGGATAGACGTCTTATCGTCCTCGCCAGCGGCATGTTCGCGATTGGCACGGACAGCTTCGTTGTTGCCGGCGTTCTGTCGCAGGTCTCGGCCTCGCTCGGCGTATCCGTGGCGCTGGCCGGGCAGATGGTCACGCTGTATGCGATGAGCTATGCGCTGCTGTCGCCCGTGATCGCCGCGGCGGCAGCCCACTGGCCGCGCAAGCGGTTGCTGCTCGCCGGGCTCGCCGTGTTCGTGGTGGGCAATGTGGTGACCGCCCTGGCGCCGAACATCGAATTGGTGCTGGCCAGCCGGCTGATCGCGGGCCTCGGCGCGGCGATGTTCAGTCCGACCGCGACCGCCACAGGGGCGTCGTTGGTGCCGCCAGAGCAGCGTGGACGGGCGCTTGCCATCGTGATCGGTGGGCTGTCCAGCGCGACGGCTTTAGGCGCGCCGCTGGGCACCTTCATCGGCGGTGCGCTGGACTGGCGGGCGACGATGTGGTTCGTGGCCGCCGTCGGCACGTTGGCCGGGCTGGGCGTGGCCTGGCGCCTGCCGGAGATCCCGACGCCGCCGGCCATCAGTCTGTCGCGCCGGCTCGCACCGCTGGCGGACACTCGCGTGCTGCTGACGCTGCTGACCACCTGGATGGTTTATGCGGGCCTCTTCCTCGTCTACACCTACATCGCCCTGAGCTTCGACCGCGCCACTGGTGGCGACTCACGCGTGCTGGCGGCCTTATTGCTGCTGTGGGGTGTGGCGGCGACCGCCGGCAATCTCGCCGCCGGCCGCCTGACCGATCGCTACGGCAGCCGCCGCATCATCAACGTTGCCATCGCCGCCCTGGTCATCGACTTCGCGCTGTTGCCCCTGACGTCGGCATCTCTGGCGAGCGCCGTTCCCGCACTCATTGTTTGGGGCGTGTGCGGCTGGGGTGTGCTGGTCCCGCAGCAGCACCGGCTCATCAGTATCACGCCGGCTGCCGCGCCGCTGTTGTTGGGGCTGAATTCGGCGGCAATCTACATCGGCGTATCGATGTCAGGCGTCATCGGCGGCGCGGCTATCGCCTGGTTCGACCGTCATGCCCTCGGCCTCGTGGGTGCGGTCTTTCTGGTAGTGGCGCTGTTTGTCGCCGAATGGGCGCGACAGCGGATCGCCCGGCCGGAAGTGCGACCGACCGGCGTGGGCGGCGCCACGTCCGGTTCGGCGCGCTGAAGCTGAGGAGCGAACCCCGACAGGCGCGCGGCGCGTGAGTGGATCGAATCACGGATGAATCAATCGATGGATTGGGCAGCAGAGCATGGCAGACAGAAAAGCCGGGCCGCTAGGCGGCGGTGGCTATTGGCAGGTGCGGTACTGGTCGTGACGACTGGCACGCTGGTCGCAACGATGGCATTGAAGGACACGCGTGCGGCAACAGCCCCGGCGGCGTCCGCGCCCGAGGTCTTGGTGAAGACACTGGCGCCCGAGAACGTGCGCGTCTGGGCCAACTTCTCTGGCCGCCTCAATGCGGTGGACGAAGCGCTGGTCCGGCCCGAAGTGGGCGGAAAAATCGTGGAAGTCCGCGTGCGCGACGGGCAAACGGTGAAGGCGGGCGATGTGATGTTCGTCATTGACCCGCGTCCCTACGAGGCCGCCGTGGCCCGTGCCCGCGCCGAACTGGCGTCGACCCGAGCGCGTGCCGAATTCGCAGCCGCCGAGCGTGAGCGTGCCAAGGGCCTGATCGACGCCGAGGCGATCCCGCTGAGCCTGCACGACCAGCGCACCAACGAAGACCGCATGGCCAAGGCGGCCGTCCTGGCGGCCGAAGCCGCGTTGCGCCAGGCCGAGATCAATCTCGACTATGCCTACGTCAAGGCGCCAATTGCCGGCCGCATCAGCCGGGCGGAAGTCACCCTCGGCAACCTGGTCCAGCCCGGCGCGAATGCGCCCGTGCTGACCCGCATCGTGTCGAATGACGGCATCTATGCCGACTTCGACGTCGACGAACAGGCCTACGTCCAGTCTATCCGCCGCCATGCCGAGACCCAGAATAAGGAGCAGCACATCCCGGTGGAAATGCGCGTGCAGGGCGATATGGAGCGCATCTACCAGGGCGTGATCTACACGATCGACAACAAGATCGACACCCGCAGCGGCACGATCCGCGCGCGGGCGAAGTTCGAGAACCGCGACCGGGCGCTCGTCCCGGGCATGTTCGTCTCGATCGGGCTGGCCGGCAGTGGCGACACGTCGGCCCTGGTGGTGCCGGACGTGGCCGTCGGCAGCGACCAGAGCAAGAAGTTCGTGTACGTGGTTGGCCAGGACAACAAGGTGGCCTATCGGGAAGTCGCGCTCGGCACGGGGCTCGACGGCAGGCATGTGGTCGCGAGCGGCCTCAAGCCAGGCGAGCGCGTGATCGCGCGCGGGCTGCAGTTCGCGAAGCCCGATGCGACAGTTACGCCGAAGGAACTGGCTGAAGACGAAGTGAAGACCGCCGCCTCGACGGCACCACGCGGGGCGGAGTAGTCGCATGAATCTGTCTAAGTTCTTTGTCGACCGGCCCAACTTCGCGGCGGTCATCTCAATCCTTATCTTCCTTGCCGGTGTGCTGGCCATTCCGAAGCTGCCGATTTCCGAATACCCGGAAGTCGTGCCGCCGTCGGTGGTCGTGCGCGCGCAGTTCCCCGGCGCAAATCCCAAGGTCATCGCCGAAACCGTGGCCACGCCGCTGGAGGAGCAGATCAACGGCGTCGAGAACATGCTGTACATGTCCTCGCAGGCTGCCAGCGACGGCGTGCTGACGCTGACGGTCACGTTCAAGCTTGGCACGGACCCCGACCTCGCCGCGCGACTGGTGCAGAACCGCGTCAACGAAGCGCTCCCGCGCCTGCCCGAGGTGACCCGGCAGCTCGGCGTCAGCACGGTCAAGAGTTCGCTGGACCTGACGATGGTCGTCCGCCTCATCTCGCCGTCGGACCGCTATGACAATCTTTACCTGCGCAACTACGCGCTGCTGAACGTCAAGGACGAACTGTCCAGGATTCCCGGCATCGGCCAGATCAAGCTGTACGGTTCGGGCAACTATGCGATGCGCGTCTGGCTCAATCCGCAGGAGATCGCCGAGCGCAACATGACCCCCGACGAGGTCGTGGCCGCGATCCGCAAGCAGAACATCCAGGTGGCGGCTGGCGTAGTGGGCGGGCCGCCGTACAAGGACAACGTCGAGATCCAGTTGCCCGTGAACGTGCAGGGCCGCCTGGCCGACCTGGACCAGTTCGAGAACATCATCGTCAAGCGCGAGGGGGGCGTGGTCACTTACCTCAGGGACGTAGCGCGCGTGGAGATGGGCGCGAGCGAGTACGCCCTGCGCGCGCTCCTCGACAACCAGCAGGCGCTGGCGCTGGTGATCTTCTAGACCCCGGGCGCGAACGCTATCGACATCTCGAACAACGTCCGCGCCAAGATGGCCGAACTGAACAAGCACTTCCCCGATGGCCTGGAGTACCGCATTGCCTATGACCCGACGACGTTCGTACACGATTCGATCAAGGCGGTTATCCATACGCTGCTCGAAGCCATCGTGCTGGTGGTGATTGTCTTCCTGCAGACCTGGCGCGCGGGGCACCCGCCTACTCCACCGGACAGGCGCAGGCGGCAATCACGCGCATCCTGAATGACACGCTGCCGGGCGACATGGCCTTTGAATGGACCGAGTTGGCCTACCAGCAGATCCTGGCCGGCAACACTGCGCTGATCGTGTTCCCCATCTGCATTCTGCTGGTGTTCCTTGTGCTGACCGCGCAGTACGAAAGCCCGTTCGTGCCGCTGGCCATCATCCTGATCGTCCCGATGTGCCTGTTCTCGGCCATCGCGGGGGTCTGGCTGACCGGCGGGGAGAACAACCTCTTCACGCAGATAGGGTTCTTTGTGCTGATAGGACTGGCCTGCAAGAACGCGATCCTGATATGCGAGTTTGCCCGAGAACTGGAAATGCAGGGCAAGGACACGCTTGCGGCAGCCATCGAGGCTGCGCACCTGCGCCTGCGGCCGATCCTGATGACGTCGATCGCCTTCATCATGGGGGTGCTGCCGCTGGTGCTGTCACATGGTGCCGGCGCCGAGATACGCCACGCCATGGGAGTGGCCGTGTTCTTCGGCATGATCGGCGTCACGTTCTTTGGCCTGTTCCTGACGCCGGTCTTATATGTCCTGATCCGGAACCTGGAAAAGCGCATCACGCGGAAGGAAAGGGTGCAGAAGCATGTTGAAGCTTGAGCGATTGGCTGCCTCGGTCCTTGCTGCCGCTGCGGCTGTCGTAGCCGGTTGCACGAGCCCGGTAGGGCCGCAAAGCTCCGGTGTCGACGTCGCGCCGCGCTGGCAGACACTGGCGCCCGCGCAGGCGGACGCCGACCTAGTCGTCAGCCACGACGATGCACAGGTCGACCAGCAATGGTGGTCGCATTTCCACGACGCCGCGCTGGAGGCGCTGATCCGTGAGGCGATTGCCGGAAACAAGTCGCTGGGAATTGCGCGGGCACGGGTAGAAGAGGCGCGGGCAGCGCGGCTGCAGGCGCAATCTGCGCTGGCCCCGGAGGTAACCGCCGTGGCGAGCAGCGAGCGCGGAAATCGCGGGCTGCTGACCAACGACAAGTCGGTCACGGTGAACCAGGTGGCCCTATCGGCGGCATGGGAACTGGACCTGTTTGGCCGCAACCAGGCCCGCACGGCACAAGCGACAGCGATCCTCCAATCGACCGAAGCCAGCGAGCAGGCCGTGCGCGTGGCGCTGCTGGCGGAGGTGGCGCGCACCTACTTCGAGTTGCGCAACCTGGACCGGCAGATCGAACTGACGACCAGCAACCTGGAGACGCAGCGCAGGACGCTGAAGCTGGTGGAAGCCCAGCTGCGCGGCGCGCTGGTGAGCAACTTGGACGTGCAGCGCGCGGCCGCGCAGACTTCGACGACCGAGTCGCGCGTGCCGTCGCTCCGGGCTGCGCGGGACGCCGCGGCTAACCGGCTGTCCGCGCTACTCGGTCGGACGCCGGGCAACCTGAAGGAGGTGGCCGCAGCGCCGCAGCCGCCGCTCGACGGGCGTATCGTGGTTTCGGCCCCGGCCTCAGTGATCGCCACGCGGCCGGATGTGCGGGTGGCGGAGCGACGCTTCGTCGCTTCGATCTCCGCACGAAAGGCGGCGGTCGCAGAACTGTTCCCGAAGATTTCGCTAAGCGCGCTGTTCGGCGTGCAGGACGCCACGCCGTTCTCGTCAACGCCGTGGGGGATCGGCATCGGGCTGGTGCAGCCGGTGCTGAATTTCGGTCGCATCCGCTCACAGATTGACGCTGCCGATGCGCGGCAGACGCAAGCCTTCCTGGCATACCAGCAGGCAGTGCTCGATGCACTGGAGGACATGGAAAGCGCGATGTCGGCCTACCTGAACGAGCAGTGAAACACGTTGCTCGCAGCGGGCGTGGCCCAGAATCGGCGCGCGGCCGAACTGGCGCGAGCGCAGTACCGTTTCGGTTATGTGGGCTTGCTGGACGTGTTGGTGGCCGAACGTGATCTTCTCGACGCAGAGTCGCGACGGGCTACGTCCGATGCGAGCCTGCGGACGAACCTCGTGCGAATTTTCGCTGCTGCGGGCGGTGGTTGGGAGGTTGAAGAAGATACCCACTAAACTCGTTGCGCCAGCGGTCACCGTTCCGTGCTGGGTAGAAACGGCGCTCTATTGGAATGGCATCTAAGCCAACCCATAGAGCTCGGATGAAGTCGCCGACTTAGAATTTGCTAGCTCACTTGGACATGTCGCAGGCATCGACATTCTTCAGCGTCATGGTCAGCTTGCTTCCCTTGGTTACAGAAATGGTCTGTCCATAGCTGACTGTCGGCATGAACTGAATGTCAGGTGCCACAGCCACCGGCGGGTCCTTCGCGCCATCGATGGTCAGGTCGAGCTCCACGGTGACCGAGTCAAAGGAGCCCTGCTTTCTTGCCTCAGCATCTTTCTTGAATGCGCACAGTCCGGCGGCGACTTGTTGCAGGGCGGTGGGGATATCAACCGGTTTGCCTGGCGGAATTGGCGCCGTGTTACACCCGGCAACGATCAGCGCGGCGAAAGCTGGAAGCAAAGGGAGGTGGGTGCACATCAGGATTCCCCAGCGGCACAGTAGGGAGATAAGTCTGCATCGGCCTCTCGCCCGCTTCCGTTCACTTTCGAACCGACATCCATGGATGCGCCCGTGTCAGGACCGCGCCTGCGATTCCAGCGGGGCTGAACCGCGGCCCGAAGGCAAAGGAGCAGCGGCTTTGCCTCCCGCGCGAGATCAGCGGCGTCCGTTCCGCGTCGTCGTTCCTGGTCAACCTGAATATCGGATTGCGCGTGGGGAAGGGCGTGCTGCTCTTTGCCGTGGTGCTAGCGAGCTAGCCCAAGGCCGTACTCGACCCGTTGCTGCCGTTAAGCTTCGAACTTCCGACGGCAGCAATGCCGCGATTGCGGACGTTAAAACGAAGAAGTCCCTCGCGCGATAGCGTTATTTCGTCTGCTTGGTTTAATTGACGCGCTGCAAAAGGGCGGGTAACTTCGACGTGTACAACCGTACGAAATACGGTCCGTACAAACCGAAGCTGGTAGTGCGAGCTTACGGCACGATACGGATCGATTGGTAACGTACAAAAAGGGACCCAGCATGTCCGCTCGCTCAGCATCGTTAAGCATTGTTTTTGTCCTCAGCACAGTACTGTCGGCTTGTGCAACGACCACAACTGATGACAATGTCGCAAAAGAGCAGGTTGCCGCGGCGACGCGCGCCTGGATCGACGCGATGAGCAGCCACAATCAGGAACAAGTTCTCGCACTGTACGACCCCGAGGCCGTGCTGTGGGGCACCACGTCTCCCACGATTCGTGACAATCCTGAGAGCGTTCGCGAGTATTTCAATTTCCTGCGTACGGCGCCTCCCTATTACAAGGGAATCCTTGGTGAGCAACGTATCCGTGTGCATGATGACATGGCCATCAACACCGGCACATATACCTTCGTTGGACCGGCCGTCGACGCGGCTGGTAAGCCGGTGAGTCGTCCTGCGCGATTCAGTTTTGTCTATCGGTATCGCAACGGGCGATGGCTGATTGTGGATCATCACTCGTCCGCAGTACCAGCACCTGCTGCGCCAACAAAGTAAACCGCCTAGCCACTTTGACAAATGGCGGCGAGCGGCTTCTTCCCGTGTATTGCTGCCGCTGGCAGCGCGAACATCACCGGCAGCAACTGGCCGGGAAGAGCCCGATTGTCGCGGCGATCCTACAAGCTGGCGCCAGTCAGGATGTGGGATATGCCTTCCCGAGATCCCAGCGTGATTGCCAATGCTCGATGTACTGGCGTGAAACTTCCGGCATGTCTCGAATGACGACCACATTCTCGGAGTTGACGGTCTCGGCGGACGGCGCGAAATTGAAGGAGCCCGTTTCGACCGTGTTGCCGTCGACGATAGTCGTCTTGTCGTGATGGATGTGGAAATCGTCGTTGGTCCGCAGTTCCACACCGTTACGGGTCACGAAGCCCATGGCTGCTTTGTGTTCCAGATGTGCCAACGGAGCGTGGCATGCTCCGTATTCTGGTGCCCGTACATCTGGCTCAATCCTGAGCCCCATACCGTCAGAGTTCATGGGTATTGCTACCGAGCAGATATTTTTCAATGCGAGAATCGGGAAAAAACCATATGCCAGCCATCAAGGTCAGTATGAAAAACGAAGCTACGCTGCTGAAAAAACTGGCCAGGATCGCTAATGCGTAGATAGGGATGGAGAGCTTCCCTTTGAGGTCGTTTCCGATGGCTTGCCCAAGTGCGGAATGTTCGCCGTCATACTTGATGATGAGTCTCGTGAGCAGTGAGTAAGAGACGGCGCACATGAACAGGACAAATGCATACATTGCCGTCGGTGTCTGCGCGAAGGCAGACTTTCCGGTCCAGGTGGTGGTGAATGGAATCATGCTTAGCCAAAACAGCAAGTGGAGGTTCGCCCACATAATTTTGCCGTTAATTCCACGGGCAACTTTAAACAGGTGATGATGGTTGTTCCAGTATATTCCGACGTAAACAAAACTTAGTACATAGCCGAAAAAATTAGAGGAATTATTAAGGATGTCTTTAAGCGAAAAGCCTTCCGGAACCTGTAGTTGAAACAACATGAGTGTCAAGCTTACGGAAATGACACCATCGCTGAATGATTCAAGCCTGTTTGTGCTGATGCTCATGATGTCATTCACTCATCTGAATTGGTTGCGAAATGCCATGCGCGCCATATATGCGACGGGAAGTATAAATGGAAGGACACTCCAGAATCCGATCGTCACATAGAGGGATGCACCCAGGAAAGCCCCGATCACAAAGCCGATCACAACACTTGCGCTTTTGAGAAGATCCTGGAAATTGGTGCGTGTCCTGGCACGCAGGTAATTCGACAGATCGATACCCAACTGGGTGGTGTTCCCGGTCATCATGGTGCTGGGGCTGATGTACTTGATCAGTGTCTTGCTGGCAGTATTTCGGACGGCAAGTGCGACAAGGCCGAGGCCTCCAGTCAAAGCAAGGCCCGCGCCATCCGGATTATCGAACGGTTCGAGATACAGGCCGGCGACCATGAAACCCAGCAAGAAGGTCGCTTCAGCAATAAACAGCCAACCTAAGGTCTGGTGGGTCTGGTGGGTCCGCTGGTTGCGGTCAATCAGCATTTTGCTGATGATGACAGTGACAATGAAGAGTGGTATGGCGCCGAGCTTAATCCATAAGCCGGCCCCACCTTTGACGAATGCCGCTCCCGCGAGCACGAGGTTTCCGGTGACGTGTGCGGTGAAGAAGCCCAGCAGCGCAATAAAGCCAATCGTGTCGATGGCGCCGCCCACAATAGTAAGAAGGATTGGTGCTTTGCATATTTCCCAGAGACTGGGGTTTTCGTTTGTTTCTGTATTGTCTGATGCGTTGACGTTTGCGCTCATGGTTGAGATCCATCCTGTAGCAGGGGCATGCCCGCGGGGGAAGGCCCCCGCGGAGGGGGCGATCATGCGATCAGTGCGTTGGCGACGATCGCTGCCGCCGCTACGCTGGACGTGCTGATGGCCAGCCAGCATCCCAGCAGGAGGGCGCCGTTGGCTACGCTTCGACCTGGAATCATCTTGTGCGCTCCGAGGGATGACTGGTGGCAGACATGCATCAGCGCTCGACGACCGGCGCGTGCACGGGAGCCAGCGATTCGTGCGTGGTTGCCGTGCGTGGCGCGGCCTTGTGGACCATCGTATAGGCATAGTCGACCCCCATGCCATAGGCGCCCGAGTGTTCCTTGGCCACGGCCATCACATCGTCGTACGTTTCGCGGTTCTTCCAGTCGCGTTGCCATTCCAGCATGACCTGTTGCCAGGTCACGGGCACCACGCCTGCCTGGACCATGCGCTGCATGGCGTAGTCATGGGCTTCCTTGGTCGTGCCGCCCGATGCGTCGGCCACCATATAGATCTCGTAGTCGCCCTCAAGCATCGCGCACAACGCGAAGGTAGTGTTGCAGACCTCGGTCCACAGGCCGGCCACGACGATCTTCTTGCGGCCATTGGCGGCCAGCGCGTCGCGCACCTTCTGGTCGTCCCAGGAGTTCATCGAGGTGCGTTCGAGCGTTTTCTTGCCGGGGAAGACGTCGAGCAGTTCGGGGTAGGTATAGCCGGAGAATGAATCGCTTTCGACCGTGGTAATGGTGGTCGGCACATCGAAGATCTTCGCTGCCTTGGCCAGGCCCACGACGTTGTTCTTCATGGTCTGGCGGTCCATCGACTGCACACCAAAAGCCATCTGGGGTTGGTGGTCGATGATGATCAGTTGGCTGTTGCGCGGGGTCAGGACTTCCAGTTTGGCGTTCGACATGGTGCTCTCTCAGATGAAATTTATTCAATGATTCTGGGTTCTTTGCGTGGCGACGCTTTGTCCGCTCTGTTGCGTTGTCGCGCCGTCAATGTGAAGAACTATAACGAAGGAAAGTGCGGAAACAGCCAGCCTGAATTGTAAATATAGTTCAAAAAATTTGATGATCTGTGGATGTGAGATCCTGGCTCCGGTGAGCGGTTTGATTCCTGGAACTCGCGAGCGTGGCGGCTCCGATAACTTGGAGTCGATTGAAGATGACCGCTAGCGGCGTGGCACCAAACGAACCAATCAAAGTCGGTCAAGTTAGCATTCGGTACCGGATTGATCTTCGCCCGCCCTCCAACCTTCTTCCGAAGCTACTCAGGCGCCATCTGCGGGTCGTGCGGCCCCCATGGAGATGCCGTAATATTCCGAGGGACCCGGACACACTGGGTCCTGGCGGCAACGAAACTCGACCTTCCCTTCCTGCGGGCCGCCACCACGCCGAACCCGTTCCTGACCTAGTCCAATGTGCAAGTTTCGACATGACCACACTCTTCGCCGCAAGAGCGGCCTGCCTTGGCGAGTGGGGGGGGCAGGGAGAGAGCGACACGCCTGCGGCAGGGCCTACCGCACTCTGATGCTGCTTCTACTTGCGGGACTCAGTGCCTGCGGGTCGCTTCCTCACAATGCTCCGCGCAATCTGCCTCAGGCCGCGGCTGGCAGCGCATCCGCGGCCTTGCGCGAACCCACCGACATCGCCGGCCAGACAACCGTCGCCATGTCGTTCTCTGGCGGTGGCACGCGAGCCGCAGCCTTCGCCTTCGGCGCTCTGCAGGGGCTCGACGCCATGAGAAGTCCTGGGGGCGCGTCCCTGCTCGACGACATCGCGTTCATCAGCAGCGTGTCCGGAGGCTCCATCACCGCGGCGTACTACGGTCTGCACGGCAAGGACAGCCTGGCGACCTTTCGATCAGTGCTCTTGAAGGACGGAGAGGCGGGACTTCGCTTCAGTCTGCTGAATCCGGTCAACCTTGCGCGCCTCTTCGCGGGGGGCCTCAACGATCGGGAAGATCTCCGGACATGGCTCGACGAAGACGTGTTCAAGGGCGCGACGTACGCCGACATGTTCCGCCGCGGCAAGCCAATCGTTTGGATCAACGCCACAAACGTCTACTACCGGGTCGCGTTCCCGTTCAGCCAGCTGGCATTCGATGCGCTATGCAGTGATCTCGCGAGCTTTCCCGTTTCCGAGGCCGTCGCCGCATCCATGGCGGTCCCGCTCTTCTTCGCACCGATCGTCCTTCAAAAATATCCCGAGGCTTGTAGTGCACCGCTGCCGAGCCTTGACCACGTCCAGAGGCCTGGGCAATCGCTGCTGCTTGGCGCGTTGGCAACCGCCGTTCGCGGTCACCGGGACACTTCAAAGGGAAAGTACATCAAGCTGGTCGACGGCGGGGTGACCGACAACTACGGCCTGGCCACCATTTTGCAAACGCGTCTGCTGCTGGGCACGGCTTACGGTCCCATGAGCGAGAACGACGCGATCAATGTGCGGCGGCTGCTTTTCATCGTTGTTGACGCCGGTCAGGGCCCGCGCGGCGATTGGAACCGAAGCCAGGGTGGCCCATCCGGAATCGAAGTCGCCAGCGCGGCCATCGACGCGGCAATGGCGACCAACGTTCGAATGAGCTATGACGCCTTCGTTCCCATGATGCGGCAGTGGCGCGACGACCTCGTGGCGTATCGGTGTGGGATGCCGCATTCCCGGCAGCAGGAGATCGCTGCACGCCGCCCAGGCTGGCGGTGCGATGAAGTCGAATTCTTCGTCACGCGGATCTCGTTTGAGGCCCTCGACAAGGAGCGTGCTGCAAGTCTGAACGATCTGCCGACCAGACTTCGTCTGCCCGAGAAGGACGTCGATCGCCTGATCGAGGCGGGAAGGGATGCCATCCTTGGCAACCCGGTGATCCGTGAGTTCGAGCGCGAATCGACCGAGGCGCGATAGTCCCGCGGCACGCGGCGTGGGTGAGGCCGCGTTCTTGCTGCTCGGCCGCGGCGCTCTGGCGGAGGTGTCCGGCATGGCGAGAACGCCCGATATTCCGTTCATGCCAGCCGTCCTCCGTGCACCGGTGCACCGCCCACCGACATGTCGGCGCACAGAATCGTCCCGGTGGTCGACTCGGTCATGAATAGCGTGGTGCCCTCGGTGCCGCCAAAGCACAGATTGGTCAGCGATGTGCCGCCGGGGCTACGAATCACCTCCACAGGCTCGGCGCGATGGTTGAGCACCCAGACATAACCAAGTCCAGGATTCGCCACCAGCAGATGGCCATCCGATCTCATTGCCAGACCGTCGGGGCCGCTCGGGCCGTAAGAGGTAAAGAACTGCCCGACCTTGCTGACCGAACCGTCGGCCTGCAACGGCACGCGCCATACGCTGTTCCCGCGGGTCATCGCGACGAACAGCACCTTCTCGTCAGGCGAGAGGACGACACCGTTCGGGCTCGGTGCGTTGTCCAGCAGGACGTCCAGCTTGCCGTCGGGCGTCAGCCGATAGACGCGGCCGGTCGGATCGTGCAAGCCGGTCTGGCCCTGGTCAGTGAAGTAGAGATTGCCCTGCGAATCGAAGGTCAGGTCGTTGACGCCTCGGAAGCGTTCCGAATTCCTACGCTCAAGAAACGGGGTTACGGTTCCCGACTTTGCATACAGACGCACCAGGCCGTTGCGATAGTCAGTGATCAGGAAATCACCGCTGACCAGGCGCTTCATGCCATTCGGTTCACCGTCGTACTCGGCAACAAGCTCCCAGTCGCCCTGCATCGAAACACGGAAAATGCGACCGTAGGGGATGTCCGTCACCCAGAGATTGCCATCGGCCCAGACCGGCCCCTCCAGGAATGAGTCGATCGTCGCCCCGCCGCGATTGGCATGCGCCCACGCGTTGTCGGGGTCGTGCCGACGGAACGACTCCGGAAGCCGCGTGAGCACCTGTGCATCGCGTACGGCCGGTTGCTGAAGTAGGAACATCGCCGCTCCTGGTTATTGCTTCTCAATATGCGCCTTTTGCGCAACCGTTGCCCATTGTGCGGTTTCGCGCTGAATCAACTGCGCGAACGCGGGGCTGTCCAGGTTGCCTGGCTGCGACCCCATCTGCGCAAGGAACGTCTTCATGTCGGGCGCCTGGAGCGCCTTCTGGATTTCCGTTTGCAGGCGCGTAATGACATCGTTCGGCGTGCCCTTTGGCGCGGCAAGGCCTGACCAGTTGAACAGGCTGAAGTTGGGTACACCAGCTTCAGCGAACGTAGGGACGCTCGGGAACACATCCACCCTGGTCTTTCCACTGATGCCCAGCAGACGCATCTGATTACCCTTGACCGGCGCCAGCGCGGTCGGGGTCGACACGACCAGCAGATCCACGCTACCGGACAGCAGCCCGACCATGGCCTCACCAGCCCCCTTGTACGGCACATGCATCAGCTTGATACCTGCGGCCTGTTGGAACGCCTCGGCAGCAAAATGCGGCGAACTACCGGGGCCGCCGGTGCCAAACGTCACCTCTCCCGGATGCGCCTTGGCATAGCTGACGAGGGAAGCCAGGTCCTTGAAGCGCGAATCGGCCTTGACGCCAAGCACCACCGGCGAAAATGCGAACGGCGCGATAGGGACCAGAGCTGTTTGATGGTCCCAGTTCAGCTTCTTGAAGACATAGGGGAGCGTGGTATAGGAGTTGTCGTTCGCCAGAAGCGTGTAGCCATCGGCGGGTGCGTTGACAACCTGGGACGTGCCGATCGTGCCGGACGCGCCCGGCTTGTTCTCCACGACGAAGCTCTGCCCCGTCTGCACGGTGAGCTTCTGTGCGACCTTGCGCGTCACGACGTCGACGGCGCCGCCGGGAGGATTCGGCACGATGATGCGGACCGGTTTGTCCGGGTACGCCGCCACTGCGGACAGGCTGACAAGCAGCGTCGTTGCTGCCACCAGGCAGCCAATTGTTCGAGAAAGCACCTTTGTCTCCTTGTGCTGCGGGAGAGACCTAACCGTCCGTCGGGTCCTCCCGCGACACTTCTGTTCTAGTTGATGACGCAGCCGTGCGTCGGTCAGGCCGGCGTAGCCACGCCTTGCAGCACCGCCAGGACGTTCTTTGCTGCCCCAACGCCCATGTTCACGTACGCCGCGTTGCTGACGCCGCCGATGTGCGGCGACAGGATCAGGTTGGGAATGTCGCGGAACGGATGCGGCACGGGCATCGGTTCCACGGCAAAGCTGTCCAGGCCAGCGGCATACAGTTTGCCGCTCTGCAGGGCTTCGGCCAGTGCAGGCTCGTCGATGAGTCCGCCTCGTGCCGTATTGACGAGGATCGCGCCGTCCTTGAACGTCGCCAGTGTTTCACGGTTCAGCATGCCACGGTTCTCTTCCGTCAATGGGCAGTGCAGCGACACCACGTCCGATTCCCTGAACAGCCGAGGCAGGTCGACAAGCGTTACGCCTTCCGGGACCGTCGTCGCATAAGGATCGAAAGCGGTGACATGCATGCCCATCGCCACACCAATCACGGCGGCGCGTCGGCCGATCTCTCCGAGCCCCACGATACCGAGCGTGCAACCGTTCAGTTCGACGGCCTTGTAAGTTGCTTTGTCCCAATGACATTGGCGCATGCGATCGTTGAGATGTGGAACAGCTTTGGCGCACGCAAGGATCAGCGCCCAGGCATGTTCAGCCACGGCGGCGGCATTGGCCCCGGCCGCGGCGGCCACCGTGATGCCGCGCGCCTGCGCGGCGGCTTTATCGATGGTGTCAGTTCCGGTGCCGTGTTTCGAAATCACTTTCAAGGCTGGTGCGGCGTCCATGACTTCAGCGGTTATGCTGCCGTAGCGCACGATAATGCCGACCGGGTTGTGCTCCTTTGCCAGTGCTGCAATATCGGCGGTCTGGGGCGTTTTCCCCGCGAATACGATCTCATGGTCATCCAACAGCGCGAGGGCTTCCGGCGCGAGGTCGGCACCCGTGACGATAATGACTTGCTTGTTCGTCACAGTGCTTCTCCCTGCTTCAGGACGCCCGCCGTCACCAGCGATGCCAGCAGCCAGGGCGCGGTGGTATTGCCTTCCTTGATCTGGGCAATGCGCTGGGCTTCTGCGTCTTCCTTCTTTGCCGCGGCATCGAGCAAGGCTTCGATCTTCTCGCGCTCCACCACTACCAGGCCATCGGCATCGCCGCAGATGTAGTCGCCGGGGTTCACCGTGACGCCACCAACAGAAATGGGGTGTCCAATGCGCCCGCCAACTTCCTTGGTGGGGCCGTTAGGGTTCGTGCCCACCGAAAAGACCGGGAACTGCATTTCCTCCAGCTCGAGGCTGTCGCGGACCGCGCCGTCGATGACGACACCAGCAAGGCCGCGCTGGCGAGCGGCATGCATCATGATCGTTCCCATCAGCGCAGAGGTCTGGTCACCTTTGCCGTCGACGACCAGAACATCGCCCGGCTGCGCCAGCGCCAGCGCTGCGTGGATCATCAGATTATCACCGGGGCG
Organism: Cupriavidus necator N-1; assembly: GCF_000219215.1. Classification (NCBI taxonomy): domain Bacteria; kingdom Pseudomonadati; phylum Pseudomonadota; class Betaproteobacteria; order Burkholderiales; family Burkholderiaceae; genus Cupriavidus; species Cupriavidus necator. Next base: position 420,710 of record NC_015723.1, read on the forward strand.
AACCTCGACAGTGAAGGCGGGCCCGGCGACTTTCATGCTCGGGCGCAAGGCCCTGATCCGGCCATGCAACGCACCGCGGCGTCCGCCGACATCGGACAGGATCGCCGGTTGGAACTTGGCAGCCCGCGCCACGATCTCGGCAGGCACGCGCTCAAACGATTTGATGATGTTGGGCAAGGTCATGATGGACTCCAGGCAATATGAAATAGATGGGTAGATAAGGGCGTCAATCCAGCTTCGTGCCGGAGGCCTTGATGACCGATGCCCAGCGTCCGATGTCCTGCTTGATCAGCGCACTGAACGCCTCAGGCGTGCCAGTCAGCACCGATGCACCTTGCTCGTCCAGCTTGGTGGCAAGCGCCGGAGACTTGAGCGCCTTGTTGAACTCGATATTCAGGCGCACCACGATGTCCTTCGGTGTCGCGGCAGGCGCGACGAAGCCGAACCAGGTCGCGGTATCAAAGCCGGGATAGCCCAACTCGGCCACGGTCGGCACCTGAGGCAGGTCCTGCAAACGCTTGGGAGACGTCACCGCGAGCGGCCGCATCCGGTTGTTCTTGATATGCCCGAGCAACGTAGGCACCGAGGCCATGTAGAGATCGACTTGTCCGCCCATCAGGTCGTTGACCGCCTGCGCTGCGCCCTTGTAAGGGACATGGGTGAACTTCACCTTCGCGGTCGTTTGAAGCAGCTCACCGCCAAGGTGCGCCACCGTTCCGTTGCCCGGAGAGGCGAAGTTGATGGCGCCGGGCTTTGCCTTGCCCGCCTGGATCACGTCCTTCAGCGTCTTGTAAGGCGAATTGACATGGGTCACCAGCACGAGCGGCGCGGATGCCACCAGGCTGATGGGTGTCAGATCCTTCAGTGGGTCATATGGCAACCGTTCATACAGCGAGGGATTGATGGCAAGGTTGCTGGTCTGCCCCATGACGATGGTGTAGCCATCGGCCGGCGCCTTGGCTGCCGCGTCCACCCCGAGGTTGCCACCGGACCCTGGCTTGTTCTCCACCACAAAGACCCAGCCGGTCGACTTGGCAACCGTATTGGTGACTTCTCGCGCAATGATGTCCGTGCCCCCGCCGGCGGGAAAAGGCACGATGACCCGGATGGGCTTGGTGGGGTACTGCGGCGCGGCTTGGGTCGTGGCGGACGCCAGAACCAGACCTGTTGCAAGCACGAATATGCAGCGACGGGAAATTGCCTTCATTACTGTCTCCGAATCTCGGTTTCGTTGTGATTCGGATTGTGATCGACCGTTTCACGGCATACAATGGCGTTTCATACTGTGCACCCCGTTTCGTTCTATGAATGCGAATAGTGACCCAAAGGGCGCTTCAAGGGGCGACGATGGCGCTGGGGGCGTCATTGCGGTCACCCGCGCCCTGCGCGTACTCGAAGCGTTCGGGGTGAACGACCCCCAGCTCTCACTTGCCGAACTGAGCCGGCGGACCGGCATCCACAAGACCACCGTGCTGCGGCTGGCGCGCACGCTGGCGGCGGACAACTATCTGGTGCAGAAGGAAGACGGCAACTGGCGGCTCGGCCGCGCAGCAGGGTGGCTGGGCGCGTGCTACCAGGCAACCTTCAACGTTCAGGAAGTGGTGGAGCCGGTGCTGCGGGAGCTGACGATCAAGACCGGCGAAAGCGCTTCGTTCTACGTCCGGGAGGGACAACAGCGAACCTGCCTCGTCCGGGTCGAAGGACCGCAGGCCATCCGGCATCACGTCAGGATCGGGGCGGCACTGCCGCTGGACAGCGGTTCGCCAGGCCGCGTCATCCTGGCGTTCTCAGGCGAGCCGGGCGAGCTTTATGAAATGATCCGCCGCCGTGGATTTCATCTGTCGCTTGGCGAGCGCGAGGCCGAAGTCTCGAGTGTGTCTGCACCGGTGTTCGGATTGCACTGGCGGCTGCTTGGCTCCATGTGTATTTCAGGACCGACTTCCCGGCTAAGCGAAGAGCGTTTGCTGGAGCTGGCACAGACAGTCGTCGACGCGGCGAACAAGCTTTCGTATGCCATGGCAGGCAGTCAACGGCCTGCGATGCAAATTGAAAGGCCGTCGACCTGGCACCCTTGATATTGCAGATGTGGGGCATGAAGAGCCGATAGAAATCGTAGATGACCTCTGTCAGTCGCGAGCCGGTCGTCGCTTTTCGACCCGTTGCCGCCGCTCAGGCCTCCGTGACGGCAAAGTCCGCTTTCATAGCCTAGCCGCCGTTCAAGCGGGGACGCGTTAGTCGATGCGGCGGAACTCTGCTCTTACCCTGTTCGGCTGCCACATACTGGTGAACAGCGACCAATTGCCCAAGTGGTCCTCGTCCATGACGGTCTGGCATCGGGGCGTCGATCAGCAGCCCCATCTTCGTCCACGACTCGTCATTTCAGATTCACGCCCTGTCCGGGTATTTGGTGCGAAAGCGCGCCAGCAGGCTGGGCAGGTGCGTGCTGGTAGAAATGGTGACCTTCGGCGGTCAGCGCCACGCCTTGGGGCAGGCACGCGAACAGGCGCACCGCCAGATGCTGCTCGAGTGTCAGCACCGCATTGGGGATGGCCGATTGCGACACATGCTCGGTGGTGGCCGCCTTCGAAAACTGCCTGGTCTCGGCGGCTGCGGCGAAGTAGCGGAACTGCAGCAGCGTAGTCTCGTCGGCGATCCTTTCCGGTGCCTCGCGAGACCTGGCCATGTCCATCCCTCCGCTATATGTTTTGTGGATATCAGGTTTTGGAATTTTTGATTTTACGATGGCGCGGGCGCTTCCTACACTCCTCCGGACAAAAGAAGCATGCGGAGACAGACATCGTGAATACCCCACTATCGCCAACCTGCGCGAATCCCTGGCCGCGGCCAGCCTGGACGACAAGGACACCCTCAAAAGAGGCCGCGTCTACTTGAGCGGCACCCAGGCGCTGGGGCGACTGCCACTGCGGCAATAGGCCCGCGACCGGGCCGCGGGATTGAATACCGCCGGCTTTATTCCGGGTACCGGAGCTCGCCGCTGGGCGGGCTCCATGACGGCCGTCTGCTGGCGCGGCTGAAGGGCTTGCGCGACACCGCCTTCGGTATATTCGGCAGGCCTACCGAACGGCGCGCAGAGCGGCAACTGATTGCCGAGTATCTCGCCACGGTGGAGGAGCTTGCGCAGTCCCTGAGCGACGGCAAACTTGACACTGCTGTCGCAATGGCTTCACTACCAGACGATATTCGCAGTTTCGGCCATGTGAAGGAGGTCAATATGCAGAAGACGGCGCAGCGGCGGACGGCGTTGCTGGGCCAATTTCGCAGTGGCGCGTTGAGTGCTGCTGCCTGACTCCGGCCGCAGCAGAACAGTTTCCTGTGGCAGGATCGAGCGCGTCCGGCTTGGCGGTGGTGGGGCTTGCGAAGGCGCGCCGCTCTTTGGCAAGTAGCACTCCACCCTTGTAAGGCACCCGCCCCGGCGACACTACCGCGGCGGCCAGGGCCGTATGGCCCAACATCCTCGGAACACTGAAAAATGAATACGGAAAATCAACTACAGTTCGTTGTAGAGCCTCATCCCGGGCCCACCCCCGCCGATGAGATCGCTGCCAAGTTGGCAAATCCGACGTTCGGACGCATTTTCACAGATCACATGGTCACGATCCGTTGGACCGACGGTCGCGGCTGGTATGACGCCAAGGTCGAAGCACGCCGTCCTTTCCAAATCGATCCCGCCTGCGCAGTACTGCACTACGCGCAGGAAATCTTCGAGGGCATGAAGGCATACCGTGGCGAGGACGGCAAGATCTCGCTGTTCCGACCACAGGAGAACGCAAGGCGTTTTCGCGCCTCTGCTGCCCGCATGTCGATGGCCGACCTGCCCGAGGCCACATTTTTGCAAGCCGTGGAAGCGCTCGTCGATATTGACCGCGCCTGGATTCCAGGTGGCGATGGAAGCCTCTACCTGCGTCCATTCATGTTCGCCTCGGAGAATTTTCTCGGCGTGCGCGCGTCGGCCGAATTTGTATTTTGCGTGATTGCTTGCCCGGTCGGCCCGTATTTCAAGGCCGGCAAGTCGGCGGTGACCGTATGGGTTTCGGATCGCTACACCCGAGCGGCCCCAGGCGGCACCGGCGCGGCCAAGTGCGGCGGCAACTACGCAGCCAGCCTGATCGCGCAGACCGAGGGCTCGGCCAATGGCTGCGACCAGGTCGTGTTCCTTGACGCTGCGGAGCACCGCTGGATCGAGGAGCTCGGGGGCATGAATGTTTTTTTCGTGATGGATGACGGCTCTCTGCGCACGCCCCCATTAACAGGGACAATCCTGCCGGGCATTACGCGCGCTTCGATCATCGAACTGGCCAGGCACGAGGGTATTCCGGTCAATGAAACAGCATACGACTTCGAGACGTGGCGCACAGATGCAGCCAGTGGCAGGGTTAAGGAAACTTTTGCCTGTGGCACGGCCGCGGTCGTCACCGCCATCGGGCAGGTACGTCACGCTGGTGGGGGGTTCACGATCGGCAATGGTGGGGAAGGCGAAGTTACGCAACGCCTCCGTTCGTTGTTGACCGGCATCCAGCGCGGCAAGATCGCCGACCCGTTCGGATGGGTTCATCACGTCGATTGAGACCGGCGTGTTTGACATCAGCGGCGTGCAAGGAATCGGAGGGCCGTGCGCGCCGCGTTGATTCGGTTTGACGTCTGTCCCCGTGGCCTGGGCGGTCCGGGTAATTCCAACAAATACCGGGACCGGGGCGCGACCTGCGTGCCGGCAAGCCGTGCCGTCGACCCCGGCAGCACGCTGCCCGGATGCCTTCGCGCCCGCATGACTCGTCGCCATCTCCGGCGCGGGCCCGTGCGATCGCTCGGCAGCACATGCAGGAGACACCTATATGAGCTTGTTCCGAACCAAAGACATTGACGCCATGCTGGTGGACAGACGCGTTTGCAGCCTGAAGAAGGTGCTGGGTCCGGTGGACCTCGTGCTGATGGGCATCGGCGCCATCATCGGCACCGGCATCTTCGTGCTGACCGGCACCGGCGCTTTGACCGCCGGCCCGGCGCTGACCGTGTCTTTCGTCATCGCGGCCATGGCCTGCGGCTTCGCCGCGCTGTGCTATGCCGAGTTCGCCTCCGCCATCCCGGTGTCGGGATCGATCTATACCTATAGCTACGCGACTCTGGGCGAGATCATTGCCTGGATGATCGGCTGGGACCTTCTGCTCGAATACGGCCTGGCTACCTCGGCGGTGTCGGTGGGCTGGTCGGGATACTTCCAGTCGCTGGCGGCGGGTTTCGGTCTGCATTTGCCGGCGGCGCTGACGGCGGCTCCGGGGGCTGTGCCGGGCGTGCACACCTTGTTCAACCTGCCGGCCTTCCTAATCATGCTGATCACCACTTGGGTGGTGTCGTGCGGCGTGCGCGAGTCGGTCCGTCTCAACAACCTTATGGTGGCAATCAAGATTTCGGTGGTGGTGCTGTTCATCGCGGTCGGCGTCTGGCATGTCAAGCCGGCCAACTGGCAGCCATTCGCGCCGTTCGGGGTATCCGGCATCTTCAATGCGGCGGCGCTGGTGTTCTTCGCCTTTATCGGCTTCGATGCGGTGACCTCAGCCGCCGAGGAAGTGCGCAATCCGCACCGCGACCTGCCGGTCGGCATCATCGGCTCGCTGACGGTCTGCACAGTGCTATACGTGATAGTCGCGGCCATCATGACTGGCGTCGTTCCCTTCGCCAAGTTCGCCGGCATCGACCATCCCGTGTCGCTGGTGTTGCAGTACGCGGGACAGAACTGGGTGGCTGGCTTTGTCGACCTGGGCGCCATTCTCGGCATGACCACGGTGATCCTGGTAATGACCTTTGGCCAGACTCGCGTCATCTTTGCCATGTCTCGCGACGGCCTGCTGCCCGCCAAGCTGTCGTCGGTCCACCCGGTGCACGCCACCCCATTCTTTGCCACCTGGACCGTCGGCATCGTGTTCGCGATGATCGCCGCATTCGTGCCGCTCAATGTGCTGGCCGAGTTGATCAATATCGGCACGCTCTCCGCCTTCACGCTGATCTCGATCGCGGTGCTGGTGCTGCGCCGGACCCGTCCCGAGCTGCCGAGAGCTTTCCGCTGTCCTGGCGTGCCGGTGGTTCCGCTGCTATCGGTGGGCTTCTGCCTGTTCCTGATGGCGCACCTTCAAGCGCTGACCTGGATCGCTTTCCTCATTTGGCTGGGGATCGGCCTGTCGATCTACTTCCGGTACGCGCGCCGCAACGCGGTGCTGCACGGTGGCACCAGGTAGCACGCGGTGCTGGCCGTAAGAGTCCCGAGACACGGTAAGCGGATGTGGAAGCCGACCTTGGAGTAAGCGAAAACCCCAGCCCCGCCCGCACCGAGAAACTGGGTAAGATGCCAACCCGGCGCCGGCGCGACAAGATCGCCCGCAGCCGAACGGGATTGGGGCTCCCCGCCCCATCAACGCCGCACCGCACTGTAACCCAGGCGGTGTGTCAAGGAAGGCAGAGCTACAGCTTTGCATTCCCCACGTCATGGAGAAGAAGTTGAACGACCGTACCCACGCGGCGGCCGCTGTCCGCCTTTTCGGCACCTGCGAAGGCCTGTCCCACGAGCGCGTGACGCTCGCGACCGATCCGGAATCCGGCCTGCAGGCCATCATCGCCATCTACAACACCAGACTGGGCCCCGCCTTCGGCGGCTGCCGGTACTGGGCCTATCCCGCCGAAGTCGACGCGCTGTCCGATGCGCTGCGCCTGTCACAGGGCATGGCCTACAAGAACGCCCTCGCCGGGCTGCCGTTCGGTGGCGGCAAGGCGGTGATCCTGCGTTCCCCGGCGCAGACCGACCGCCAGCAACTCTTCCGCGCCTTCGGCCGCATGGTCGAGTCGCTGCAAGGCAGCTATATTACGGCCGAGGACGTCGGCACGACGGTGGACGACATGCGTGCCGTCCAGGCCGAGACCCGCTACGTCAGCGGCATGCCGCGCGACGGCGGCTTCGGCGGCAATCCCTCGCCGTGGACGGCATACGGCGTGTTCGTCGGCATCGAGGCGGCGGCGCTGTATCGCCTGGACCGCAAGTCGCTCGCCGGCTTGTCCGTGGCCGTCCAGGGACTGGGTTCGGTGGGATGGGAGCTTTGCCGCCGTCTCCATGAAGCGGGCGCCACCCTGACCGTGGCCGATATCGACGCCGGCCGCACGACGCAGGCGCAACAGCAGTTTGGCGCCCGCGTCGTATCGCCGGAAGCCATCACGGCCGTCGACGCCGATGTATTCGCGCCTTGCGCGCTGGGTGCCGTCATCACCCCGGCCGTGGCCGAAAGCTGCCGCTTCCGGGTCGTCGCCGGCGGGGCAAACAATCAACTCGCTTCGCTCGCCGAAGGCGACACCCTGCACCAGCGCGGGATCTTCTATGCGCCCGACTTCCTCATCAATGCCGGCGGCATCGTGAGTTGCGCCCGGGAATACCTCGGCGGTGTCGACGAATCGGCCCTGCGCGACGAAGTGGCAGGCATCCGCGAACGGGTGCTCAGGCTGGCGCAACGCGTGGAGTCGACCGGCCAGGCGCCGGCGCGCGCGGCGGTGACATGGGCGCACGAGGTGTTGTCGCGTGGCATCGGGCCGAACTGAGCGTCACGTCGACCAGGAGGAAGCCGATGAACGAATTCCCGAAGCCCCACAGTTCGACCAGCGCCAGCGACAAGCTCGTCATCCTTGATACCACCCTGCGCGATGGCGAACAGTCGCCTGGCGCGGCAATGACCGTCAGGCAGAAGATCGCGGTCGCCGAATATCTCGATGCCCTGAACGTCGATGTCATCGAAGCTGGCTTTGCAGCCAGCTCGGATGGGGACCATGACGCCATCCGGGAGATTTCCGGGCAAGTGAAGGGCAGCGTGATTTGCTCGCTCGCCCGTGCCAATGAGCGCGATATCGAGCGAGCCGCCAATGCGTTGAGGAGCGCGAGAAGATCCCGCATCCACACCTTTATCGCCACGTCGGCGTTGCACATGGAGAAGAAGCTGCGCATGACCCCGGAGGAGGTGTATCTGCGGGCGTGCACTGCCGTCCGCTTCGCGCGCCAGTTTACGGACGACGTGGAATTCAGCCCCGAGGATGGGAGTCGATCGGACCCCGATTTCCTCTGTCGCGTGATCGAAGGGGTCATCAAGGAAGGGGCGACCACGATCAACGTCCCCGATACCGTTGGCTATGCCATGCCCGTCGAATTTGCCGAGGGACTGCGGAAGCTTCGCGAGCGCATTCCCAACTCCGACAAGGCCATATGGTCGGTGCATTGCCACAATGACCTCGGCCTGGCGGTTGCCAATTCGCTGGCGGCCGTCAAGTACGGTGGCGCCCGGCAGATCGAGTGCACCATCAACGGGCTTGGCGAACGCGCAGGCAACGCGTCCCTGGAAGAGGTCGTCATGGCGGTAAAGACCAGGCGTGACCTGTTCGGACTTGACGTTGGCGTGAACACCACGCATCTGGTCGCTGCCTCCAGGGCCGTTGCCGAGGCCACGGGGTTCATCGTTCCGGCGAACAAGGCGGTGGTCGGTGCCAATGCCTTCGCACATGCGTCAGGCATCCACCAGGATGGCATCCTGAAAGCCCGTGAGACCTATGAAATCATGCGGCCGGAAGATGTTGGATGGGACAAGGGCGCGCTCGTGCTCGGCAAGCTCTCCGGCCGGAATGCTTTCAAGCACAGGGTTCAGGAACTCGGGCTGCATTTTCCCGACGACGAAGGGCTGTCCGCTGCCTTCGCCCGCTTCAAGGGACTGGCGGATACGAAGGCCGCGATTACCGATGACGATCTGAGGCACATTGCCCTCGGCGTGGCGGAATCCAGTACGGTCGGCGCTTCATAAGCGCTCCCGGCCACGCCGCCGGGAGCTACCGCAGGCGGCGCTCAAGACAGCGCCGTCTGCTTCCCGAACGTCGGGACAAGCCGACGCCAAAGCTCCGGTAGCCGCGCGAGGCGCGCAGCATGATTGACCACCAGCAGCGCCGTCGCCACCGTCTTGCCCGGATTTGTGATGGCATGTGCGACGTCCGCGCCATAGCGGGCGGTCTACCCATGTTTCAGCCTCTCTTCTTCCCCGCCTGAGCGCACCGTCATTGACCCTGACTGGACCGACAGGTGCTCGGGTTACCCCAGGGGGTCCCATGCCCGCTTCCGACATCGCCCTCCACGACCCGCTATCGGCCTGCCGCGCCCGGGTGATCGGGCAGGCCAATGAAGGGAGGCGCTTCTAACAATCGGATGACCGGTTACGGGGCGGAGCCGACGCGTGAACGTCCGAATGACGACGCATGTGAATGGCGGCTTGTGGCCTTGAACGGACCGATGCCCGCCGCTAGAAGCTTGTCACGTCCGGGCCAAAGGCGACCGGCCTTCGGCCGACCTGGATGCTGAGGTCCATATAAACGCTGCTAGACTTCGGACGAAGCCCCTCGCTCAGAATTCAACCGTCCGGTATAGTGACATGACTGAATTCCCTCTAACGTTTATCAGCCAGATCGAATGGGAAAGCTGGTTGGCGCAAAACGGCGGCACTTCGACCGGAGCATGGCTGCGCCTGGCGAAGAAAGGAGCCGAACAGCCAACCGTAACGTACGAACAGGCGTTAGAAGGCGCTCTATGTTATGGCTGGATTGATGGTAAAAAACAGGCCGAGAGCGAGAAATACTGGTTGCAACGCTTCACGCCACGCTCGGCAAAAAGCATCTGGTCAAAGCTAAACAAAGACAGGGCTGAAGCGCTGATCGCCGCAGGGAGGATGCGCCCGCCTGGCATGACGCAGATCGAGAGAGCTAAGAAGGACGGCCGCTGGGAGGCAGCTTACGCGTCAGCAAGTAAGTCGATAGTGCCGGACGACTTACAGGTAGCGTTGGACGCAAATCCGAGAGCCAAGAAGTTCTTTGCAACATTGGATAGCCGCAACCGCTATGCCATCCTGTTTCGCGTACAGAATGCCAAAAAGCCAGAAACCCGGGCGCGCAAAATCGAAGAGTTCGTCAACATGCTGAATCGCGGTGAGGCCTTCTATCCCTAGAGCCTTTCACTTCTGGCGGAATTTTCGCCACATGGGCATGTCACCTCTACTGACCGTTTTGGCCGATGGCCGCCGCGTGCAGCGCGTACGGGTAAGCGACAGAGACTGGCCGAGCCCGGAAGCTTGAAGCCGGGTGCCGGCCGTGCTGGCGATCCCACGGCCAGCTTCCGTATTCGACCCGTCACGGTCATTCGCGGACCCATCTGCGAACGACCGAAGTTCGATGCAGATCATCCCAACTGATTACGCTGGACCGGCCTTCTCGCGCATCGGCCTCGCGGGCGCAAGCGGCAAACCATCGATGGTCACCTGCAGGCCGTCCTGCCAGCCCGGAACCGGTGAGCGCAGCGTAAGGACCGAACCCGCGCCGCGGACAATCGCTTCGACGATCGCCAGGCCAAGCCCGCTGCCTTTGGCTGTAGTCGCGCCGCGCTCGAACGGTTTCGTCAGGCGCTCAAGTTCATCGTCCGGCAGCACTGGTCCTTGATTCCTTACACTGAGCGTACCGGTGACCGACAGCACAATCCCCACCGGTCTCCCGGGCGCACCGTGCTTGAGCGCATTTTCAACCAGATTGCGCACGACTATGGCGAATGCGTCCGGATCGATCCACGACGGCACGGGCTGGTCGGGCAGGTCGAGCTGGATCGGCTTCGCAGATGCAACGCGCCGAAAATCCTCGACGACAAGCTCCAGTACCGGGCGCAGATCCTGCGGCGCGTCCCCGAGCACGCGTCCATTTTCGGCCTTCGCGAGTTGCATGACTTTCGCTGACCCGCGACAGGGCGTGCAGGGCTCTCTCGACATTCTGCACGCGTTCCCGCATGGCGGCGGAAGGCATTTCGGCCATGAGGCGCTGCGTCTGCGCGAGGGCTGCGGCAATCGGGGTGCGCAACTCGTGTGCGCTATTGGCAGTGAAGCTACGCTCCGCAGCCAGCGCGCGCTCCAGGCGAGCCATCAGGTCATTGACCGCGTCGGCAACCGGAGCGACCTCCGTCGGCAGTTCCTTCTTTTCGAGCGGTGTCAGGTCGTTCTGGCCGCGTGCAGCGATGCTGCCGCAGAAACGCCGGATTGGCCGTAGCCCGGTGCGGACAATCAGCCAGATGCCACACAGGCCCACCGGCAGAAACAGGATGAGGACCCTGGCGACACCACATCGTGGGCCTGCTGACGGCCGATGTACGGGGCCATGCCCATCATCACGGCCTCGGCCACGATCAGGCCGCGCGAGATGCCGAGGTTGTGCTGCATGCGGGCTTCGTCGACGATCAGCCCGCCCAGCGCGAACTTCGCCTGGTGCAGCGCGCCCGAGGTGAGGATGAAGCTCTCCGGAATGGCGATCCATTCGGCGTGCCAGGGACCGGTGGCACGCTCGAAGTCCTGCACCATCGCGTCGACCATCAGGCCCGCGTGCTGGCGCACCGCCTTCGAGGCTGCGAGCATCAGTTCGCTCGAGATCGGGTTGCGCTTCTGCGGCATGGTGCTGCTCGCGCCGCGGCCCTTGACGAAGGGCTCGTAGACTTCGGCGAATTCCGTCGAGGCCATGATCATGATGTCGAGCGCGATCTTGCCCAGCGAGCCGGTGACCAGCGCCAGCAGGTTGACCGCCTCGGCGAAGCCATCGCGCGCCACGTGCCAGGTGGTGGCGGGCACGCCCAGGCCCAGCTCGGCAGCCAGCGCCTCTTGCACCGCGAAGCCCTTGTTGTCGCCTTGTCCGCCCAGCGACGCCAGCGTGCCGGCCGCGCCGGCGAACTCCACCACCGCCACGCGCGGGCGCAGTTCGGCGATACGCTGCTGGTGGCGGTCGAACATGGCCAGCCAGATGGCGGTCTTGTAGCCGAACGTCACCGGCAGCGCCTGCTGCAGGTGGGTGCGGCAGGCCATCGGCGTGTTGCGGTGCCTGGCCGAGAGATCGGCGAGAATGGCGCGCAGCTCGCGGATGTCGGCGTCGATGCTGTCGAGCGCGTCGCGCATCTGGAGTGCCACGGCGGTGTCCATGATGTCCTGCGTGGTGGCGCCCCAGTGCACGTAGCGTCCGGCCTCCCCGCACATTGCCACGAGCTGGTGCACGAGCGGCAGGATCGGGTAGCCGACGATGTCGGTTTCCTCGCGCATGTGGTCGAAGTTGATGCGCTCGATGCGCGATTCGCGGGCAATGGCCTCGGCCGCCTCCGCCGGGATCACGCCTGCCCGGGCCTCGGCCTTGGCCAGCGCGACCTCGACGTCGATATAGCGCTGCACCAGCGCACCGTCGGAGAAGATCTGGCGCATCTTCTTCGTGCCAAAGGCATCGCGGAAGAGGGCGGAGTCGACAACGGTGCTGGCGGCGGGAATCGCTGGAATGGAGTGTCTCGAGCGTGCGCCTGAACGATGGTCGCGATGGCCGCGCCGATATGCCGATAGCCTGGACAGATGTCTATATCGATCCTGCCTACACGGACTTTGGCGACATGGTGCGCGCGTCGCCGGACACACTTGTCAGCACGACTGATCGAGTCGCGCTACGGGCGGCAGATTGCCGAGATCGAGCAGGACGTAAGCGCGTCGACCCTCGCCGACGAAACCGTGGCGAAGGCGCTGAGGCTCGAACCGGGTGCGTCGGTATTGAAAATCGTCCGGCGCTATCTGGACGCCGACGGGCAGACCTTCGAGGTTACGGCGACGGTGCATCCGGCGGACAGCTTTTCAGTGTCGATGCGATTGAAGCGTTCCACTTCGTAGGCGAATGCTGCTTTGGGCGGGGAGCGGCCTTTGCATCTTCGGTTTGGGTGGCGCTTCCCCACGGCAGATTCAACCGGTCGATGCAACAGCTTGATGGAATCGTTCAGCCGGTGTAGCGAAGTTTAGTGTCTTGCGCTAGCGATTCTTCAGTTCAGCCAGGAGCGTCTGCGCGGTGCGCACATCGGTGAGGTCACTTCCTTCCCTAATGCTGTCGCAGGCGGGCTGTAGCACGGCGCATGCATGCTGAATGTCGCCCGCTGCTGCCAACTGACGGGCAAGGCTGATCGCCGCCCGAAGCCCGGGAAGACCCGCGCCCTGTCTTTGTGCAACGGCGATTGCCTCGTGAAGGGTCGCTAGTGCTTCGTTTCGTTGCATGGGGTGCCGAGTCGCAAGCAATTCGCCTTTCAGGCGCAGCATTTCCGATAGCTGGAAGCGTCCGCCGTGACGATTGACAGCGGCGAGCGCCCGATCGATCTCGACGAGCCCTGCCTCTGGTTTGCCCGCGCAGCCAAGCGCCTCGCCAAGCAGCGCATTGAAGTATGGCAGCCCCATTTCCGCACCGGTTGCGCTGATTGCTGAAATTCCCTCCCGCATCCTTTCTATGCCTTCGTCGAGATCGCCCATTTGCGCCAGCGACCAACCCAGCTGAAACTTACCTTGCGACAGCAGCAAGGGCAGCATGTACTCATCGCAAACTGCAATTTCCCGTGCAGCCCACTGCTTCGCCAGTTCAGGCTCGCCCCGCAAGATATGTGCGAAGCTGCATGCCCAATAGGTCAAAGCGGTCGTCAGTGGATGACGGAGTTCTTGCGCGAGCCCCAGCGCCTCGTCGCAGATCGCCAGTGATTTGTCCGGGTATCCACGCAGGCACTGAACCAGCGCGGTGAAGCACCGGCAGCACACACCAGGATCATGTCCAGAGTATTTGAATGTCAGCGGGTGGTCTCGCTCTCGCTCGTAAAGGACCATTCCGCTTCTGCTATGAAACTCTGAAGCAGCATATTCCCCCATGAAAAAGCTGTTCGTCCAGAAAAGATGATGCGTCTCGATTTGCATCCCGGGATCATGCGAGCCCGCGGTCAGAGCTGTGCACCGGTTACCAAGTTCGCGGGCGATTTCTGACTCACCACGGATCATCCGATACTGTCCTTCTCCCCGCAGTACGGTGAACAGTTCGCTCTCGTCTCCAAGCTCCTCGCAGAGCGCCCTTGCTCGCGTATACGCGTCAAGGACTTCTTTTGCCGCCCAACCCTTCGCTGCCATCATGGTCACGCCAAGGACCTTTTGATACTCGAGCTCTTGCCTGAGCAGCGCAGGAGAGCGAGGCAACATCCGGATGATCTCGAGCCCTCTGTTCAGGTGATCAACGGCCTGCTGATACGCGAACCGCTGCAGCGCCTTGCCCGCGGATTGGTACAGATAGTGAACAGCCTTGTCCCAAAGTTCGCCAGCAAGCGCGTGATGCGCGAGGAGTTCGACATGCTCGTCAAGACGTTGCGTGTAAAGTTGCTCGATGACGCCCACAAGCTGCACGTGAATAGGGCGTCTTCGCTCCTTGAGTACGCTTGCATATGCGACTCGATGCGTGAGCGCATGCTTGAAGGTATATTGCTGATGCGGCAACAAGCGGGTCTGATAGAGGAATTCAGCCGCTTGCAGATCGGCGAGCAGATCGAGTAGCCGCTCGCGATCGAGATTGGCTATCGGCTCAAGAAGATCGACGGGAAATTCATGGCCGATCACGGCCGCCATCTGCAGAAGGGCCTTCTGCTGCGCGGACAGGCGATCGATCCGCGAAGCGAGAACTGCATGCACGGTTGATGGAATATCGAACGTGTCTATCGTTCGCGCCATCTGGTATGCGCCTTTTTGGCCAACCAGTGCGCCCGAATCTGCGAGCGCACGAACGGATTCTTCCAGGAAAAACGGTGTGCATCCCGTGCGCTCGATCAGGTGACGCCTAAGGGCGGAAAGCTCGCTGCCGTCGCCGAGCAGCGACTGCAGCAGCTGCTTCGCGCCTTCGGTGCCGAGACTGTCCACGTGCAGCTGGGCAAAATAGCTCTTGCCAGACCATGTGTGCCGATACTCGGGTCGATGGGTCACGAGAAGCATCACGCGTGACGCACCGATGAAGTCGACGAGATGATCGAGCACGGCCTGCGTGCCGTCATCGATCCAGTGCAGATCCTCGACAACGAGGATCGATGGGCGGTGCTCACTCGCTCGGATCATGAGAGAGGCAATCGCTTCGAGTGTGCGCTTGCGCCTTTGCGGCGGAGTCGCCATGTCCCACTGCGGATCATCCGGCGGTAGGTCCAGCATTGCAGCCAGCGCAGGACACGTCCAGGCGAGCGCCGGGTCGACCGCGTCGACGCCGCGACGAAGCTTCTCGGCGGCCCCATCCAGTGTGTCATGCGTCCCGATGCCGAACCACGTCCGGAGCAGATTGGCCAGGGGAAGATAGATCGCGCTCGTGTCGCGCGATGTCGCGCCCGTTTCGAATTTTGTCCACCCGGCCGCCTGTTCCGAGTTGACAAACTCATGCACGAGGCGAGACTTTCCCACGCCCGGTTCCCCGACGACGGCGCATACCTGGCCAGCGCTGTGTCCGGCACGCGCAAGCATCCCCTGCAAACTGGCCATCTCTGTGTCGCGGCCGACAAAATGCGTGAGGCCGCGTACGGTACGAGCGTTCCAGCGAAGACGCAACTCGGACTTTGTCCCCAGCGTGAAGATCTCAAGGGGGGGCGTCGCACCAGGAAGCGATCTCGCGCGAAGATCCGAAAGTTCGATGAACCCTTCGGCACATCTCGCCGTGTCCGCGCTCACGCCGATCTCTCCGGCCGCGAGCGCGACATCGATCTGATTCGCGATCTGCGGTACGGAGCCGAGCGCGTCATAGTGCTGCGACCCCTCGTCGCCAATCGTCCGGACGACAGCCTCGCCGGAATGTACGCCAATTCGCACATCCAGGGATCGCTCAATGAGTGCCGAAATGCGTGCGCGCATCGCGAGCGCTGCATAACAGGCTTCCACCGCATGCTCTTCGTGTGCGACGGGCGCTCCAAATAGTGCTGTGACACCATCGCTTCTGAGTTGGGTGACGAGGCCGCCGAATCGCTGAACGGAGTCGACCATTGCCTTCAATACAGCGTCGACGCGCTCAAGTGCCGTCTCCTGATCGATGACGCTGATGGGTTCGCGTACGCGGGCGCAGAGCACACTCAGGTGCTTGCGCTCCGCCGGCAATGCCGTTGCGCTATCCGCTGCGTAGCCAGCGCGCGACGCAATCCCGGACTGCTTAGCCGGTTCCCCGACAGCCACGGCCGGACCTGCAGGCTCTCTAGCTCCGCCTGAATCCTGCTGGATTTGAGCAGCCAGACGTTGAGTGCTCTCGGCCGGGGCAATGCCGAGTTCGGTATTGAGCACTCGGACGCATTCCTGGTACTGGCGGACAGCAGCGTTCCGGCGTCCCGTCCTCGCATACAGCCTCATAAGCAGCGCATGGGCCCATTCGAGTGACGGGTCCAAGGCCAATACTCTGCTTGCCGTCGCAATTGCACGATCAAATTCGCCAGATTGTTCGTAATGGCCGACGAGTTCGGTGAACACTTCCACGGCGCGTTCATGAAACCAGCGACGCTCGATGATCATCCACTGCTCGAACGGTTCTTCACGAAGGCTGAAACCATCGAGTAGGGCGCCCCGATAGAGTGCAACAGCTTTCGACAGGGAGTCAGGAGATCGTTCAGTCGCGAGGCTCGTGAATTGCAGCGCGTCGACTTCCACGAACTGTCCGTCAAGCCATATGGCATCCGGCTCCGCGTTCAAGATTGGGGGCGCGTTCGGCAGGACCCGGCGCAAGCTCGACAGAGTCTGCCGCAAACTGGCCCTTGCCTGCTCTTCCGCACTGCGCTCCCAAAGCACGCTTGCCAGTTGCTCTCGCGACCGCAGCATCCCCGGCGACAGGGCAAGGTAGGCCAGGATGGCCTTGCTTTTCCTGGTGGGAAAAGCGAGCGATCCATGCTGTCCGGCAAGCCGGACTTGCAAGCCTCCGAGGACTTCTATCTTGAGCCGGGCCATGTCGTGCGTGAGGTGAAGCGTCGCTCTCAAAAAGTCTAGTCCGCCCGGCGCGACTTTCACGCATCAATGAAGACTGCCCTCCCACCGGTCTTTTGCAGGTCACTTCTTCAGGTTCACCTCGTCCTGAAATGGGTCGGGGTAGGCATAGGCTTGGTTGCCGACTCGAATCCGGCCTCAGGTGCAGGCTACCCGGCAAGATGCGGCCGCTTTCATGAGAATTTTTTTTACGGCGTTTTTACGCGACCCCGCCCGCAGTTCACGGATTGATGACGTCAGGCAACGATAGTTGGAATCGTGATGTTGCCGTACTCCAAACGTGGCTTACCCGTTCGAAAGGATGGGAAATCCGGGCGGCACCAACACGTATGCCAGGCGGCAGATCACGTACCAAGTGCCTCAAACCGCCGCCCGGCGTTCGAACCGTGCAAGGTGGAAGGATAGTCGTCGCTCGCGGCGGCCACGGGACGTGTGACGTATTGAAGGAGCGTTTCAATGGAAATCATGACTGATGGGCATAGGGTGACTACTACCAACCGCTACGCCAAGTGCATCGCTGCATCCAAGCGCGTCCGCTGGGACATCGACCGCGACGTAATTCGCGGCCGAAGCTTCGATTTCACGAAGAAGTTTTTGCCAGACGCTCTATCAAAGGTCGATTCTCTCGCCTTTCTCGGTCACGACGAGCAGCGTCTGCTCAGCCAGATTCAGGGCCGTACGTACGCGAACATGTTCGGTCTCGTCGAACGCTTCATCGCGGCGAAGGTACTGGAGATGAGCGGCCCATACCGACTCGGCGATCAGAGCGCGCTTGAAGCACTTGTCCGGTTCAGTGATGAGGAAATCAAGCATCAGGAGCTATTTCGCCGCATCGAGCGCATGTGCGCCGAAGGCATGCCAGCTGGTTATTCGTTCTTGCCGGACGCAAATAGTGTGGCCTCGTTCGTCCTCGCAAAGTCCACCTGGGCAGTGCTCGCTCTAACCTGTCACATCGAACTCTTCGTGCTCGCGCACTATCGAGGCAGCATCGACGGCGACATGAATTCCTCTGAACTATGGAAAGACGTCTTTCTCTATCACTGGCGCGAGGAATCACAGCACGCGATTCTCGATGAAATCGAATGGCAACGCGAAGATGCGAGGCTTTCGCCTGAAGAACGTGACGCAGCTGTCAACGATCTGATCGAATTGGTCGCCGCCGTGGACGGCATTCTGCAAACTCAGGCTAATGCGGACGCAGACTACTTTGCGATGATCTGCCCACGATCGCTGTCGATGGCTGACAAAGATTCCGTGCGCATCGGCCTGCTTGCCGCTTACAGGTGGCAATACATCATTTCCGGAGTGCAGGAGCCCCGCTTCAGTCAGGCTCTCAGTAGCATGATCACCGGGAGCCAGCTATTCAGAATCGAAACTGCGATGGCACCGATCATGAGCTAGCGTGCGCGATATTAGCGGCTGCGAACTACACGTTCGCAGCCGCTAAGCATCGTGAGCTTCGCGACGAAAAGGCGGAGCCAGAATCGCTGGAAACAGCGTTAGCAGCACCGTGCCCCCGGTCAAGGCTTCCTGCTGGAAACGCGCCATGTCGGGAAAAGCTGCCACGCCCACGCTTGCCGGCAATGGCCCGTTCGATTCAGAAAGGCACCTTCGTGGGGTGGTATAGACTCAACTCACGCTTCCGCCGTACCCTGGCGGACGATTTCGACGCGAGGTGCATCATGATCCGATTCCTGGCTGCCGCAATACTCTGCGGATTAACGCTAAGCATGTTCGGTTGCGCCGGCCCGCAGATGGGTGCCGACAATACGCATCGTTTCAACAGCGATCCCTACAACTACGAGTTCAGTCGAAACCTTTAGCGCGTTTCCGGCGCGGCGTCCCAGCCGCCAGCCGGCCGCGACACTTGCCAGGACGGTTGGCGCCCGCTGGGGGAGGGCGATTTCATGCGAGGCCGGGTTCAGCCCGGCCAGCCTACTGCGTTCCTACCACCTTCCCGCTGCGCCTCTCCATCGGCTTGCCGAATCCGCCAGCGCTCCCCGCGGACTTCCAGGCCTGTCCCCCCCGCACCCTGCTCGTGAACCTGCCCTCCTGACCCGCCCCGGTTCCGCATTCCGGACACCTTTCCAATTGGCGGGACGATTGGGTTAGCGCTTTCCCAGCGCGAACCCATACCCTTGCTGCGCCGGTGCAAGACCGTGCAAGAACCATATCGTCAAACAGGACGGAACAGCGAGGAGAAACGCATGAGAAGAATGGGAGCGCTCTTGGTAGTGGCGGTGGCAGCGGTGCCGGGCATAGCGGCGGCACAATCGGGGGTGACCATTTTTGGCGTAGCCGATCTCTACACCGAGTATGTCAAATCCGGGGCAAATCATGTCGCGCGGGTCGAGGACGGCGGGCTGTATCAATCGCGCTGGGGCTTGCGGGGCAAGGAGGAACTGGCGCCGGGACTGTCCACGGTATTTACACTGGAGACCGGCCTTGCACTGGACAGCGGCACCGCCCAGCAGGGAGGACGCCTGTTTGGCCGCCAGGCCTGGGTCGGCCTGAGCAGCAAGGACTGGGGTGCGCTGACGCTTGGCCGGCAGAACACGCCGATCTACTACATCGAAGGGCAGGCGTCGGCCTTCGGCTTCTCGCCGTATGGCCCGCTCGGTCGCCTGCAGAACGGCGGCCCCGCAGGCAGCAGCCTGACCGCGCGCGCAGACAATTCCATCAGGTACGAAAGTCCCGAACTTGCCGGGCTGCAGGGCAGCGTAATCTATTCATTCGGCGCCGAGCGGACCAGCGCGCCACGCGACGCCGACCGGCTGGCGGCCGGCGGGCTAACTTATGCTCGCGGTCCGCTGTGGCTGGGCCTTGCCTACGAACGCACCTACAGCATCGGCGCGGTAACGGATGCCGACCGCGACGAGCGCGCGATCGGCGCCACCTACGAATTCCCTTGGGTGAAGTTGTTCGCCAACGTACGCCAGGCCACGCGATGGGTGCCAGGGCAGGCGACTCTTAAGGACCGCGGTTTCCACGTCGGCACGACCATTCCCGTGGGAGGCGCTGGACTGGTACTGCTGGCATACGGCATGCAGCAATCGGTCGGCACGCCGAACCGCGGCCAGCAGGCTTCGATCGGCTACCAGTACTCGATGTCCAAGCGCACAACGCTCTATGCCAACGCCAGCAAGATCTGGAACACGAACAAGGCCAACTACACATTCTCGAACATCCCCAATGAGGTCACGGCAAGCAGCGTGTCCGACCCGCGCGGGGTCATGATGGGCATGCGCCATCTCTTCTGATGTGCGCACGGACGTGCGCACCGGCCGGTCGCCGTTGCCGGCCAGGTGCCGGCGCGCCGCGATCCCGTCAAGCATAGGAGAATCCATGAAGCGCTTTACTCTCGCCGTGGCCTTCGGGCTGCATCTGTTCTGCGCGCCGATCGCATCTGCGGCAGGCGTAACCCAGCTGCAGACCCTGGGCGCGGACGCCGCGGTCCGGCTTACTGATGCCGCCAAACGGTTTGCCGAGGACCGAAAACTTGCCGTCAGCATCGTCGTGGTCGACGTCTCCGGCCACTTTCTCAGCGGCGTGAGAATGGATGGCGCCCCGTTTGCGACCTTTGACGTCGCGCGCGGCAAAGCCATCGCCTCGGCGGCAACGGGAGGCGCCTCCGGCGCCGAGCTCGTGAAGCGCTATCAGGCCAATCCCATCGTCTTCGGCCAGATGAGTTCGCTGGTCTATGGCGGGCCGGTCTTTCCGTCGCAAGGTTCCCTGGGCATCTACGTCGGTGGCCGGCTGGTCGGGGCCGTCGGCGTCAGCGGGGGGCCATCGGACGTGGACGAGGAGATCGGGCGCCGCGGCGTGGTCGCGATCGGTGCGACTGAGGCACCCTGAGTGGTGCATGCGCCTGGGCGCATCGTTCATGCTTGCGTCATGGTCGCGCCTGCCGGCGTATGACACCGGCAGGCGCGCTGTGGGGGCACGCCAGGGCGTCAGGGCTCACTACGGCTCTGGATGTCCGACAGGAAGCGCTCGATCCGCGTGGCGAGGTCCACCGGCGTCTCGTCCATCGGATAGTGTCCTGCGTTGCGGATAACGTCGATGGCCAGATCGAGGAATGCTTTGCCGTACGTCTGCTCCATGATGTCAGCAGTCAGCGACGGGTCGTGCTCACCGACCAGCAGCAGCGTGGGAACGCTGCTGCCGGCAACTTCAGCAGAGAAGTCGGTGTCGGCCCATGCCCGGAAGTAGGCGGCAAACGCGTCGGCATCGGCATGCTGCGTCGAGGCCCGGACCATCTTTTCCACCCAATGCCGGCTCAGGCGTTTGCCCGTCGAATTGTCGAGGACCGCGATTCTTGCCGCGAGCTCGCCGGCGGCACGTTCGAACAGAGCGCGTGCTGGCTTGTCGAACGGCACAGGCGTAGGCGGTACTGGTGTGACGCCGACCATGGCCGTGACGCGTGCAGGGGCCAGCATGGCGACGGCCTGCATGGCCTTGCCTCCCATGGAGTGCCCGATCAGCGAGAAGCGCTGCCATCCCAGTTCGTCACCAAGCGCCAGCACGTCGGCGGCGATCTCCCGCATGTCGAATCTGCCCTGGATCCCTCGCCGGGAACCATAGCCTCGATAGTCGATGAAGGCGTAGGTGAAGCGGTCGCCGTCGAGCACGTCCACAAAGGGCCCCCATCCGCGTGCATGGCCGAACCAGCCGTGCAAGGCGATGACATGGTTCGGGCCGTTGCCGATGGTGACCACGGCGCCGTCTTGGTTGTAATGCATTGCGTTTCCTCCGGTCGTCGATGTGGCGCTCCATATTGCATGAGGAGCTGCGGCGCGAGCGGAGTGCCTGTCAAGTTCTTGGACAATCCGGTAAGCAGGCGCCGTGCGGCGTCTGCGATCGTCGGCCAGCGTACCGCAATACCGCAGAACGGAGGACGTTTTGGTAAACGGCTCCCCAAATGGGGAAGCGCCTTGTGTCCGAATCAGTAGAGTATGAGCCCGGGCTGACCCTGTCGCCCACGCATCGCGATTCACAAGGAGACAAGAGTCAATGCAAAGCCGGAAGCCTCCGTCATTCCTGACCGCCCCTCGGCGCGTGGCCACGCTTGCCGCCATCACTGCGGCCATCACCGCCACACTCGCCGTGGCTGTCGCAGGCCTGCGGCCCGTCGCCGCCAACGCAGCGGCAGCGGACACGAATATACAGGCCAGCTGGAAGCCTTCGAAGCCTATCGTCTTCATCGTGCCGTTTCCGCCGGCAGGCATCAACGACGTGCTGGCCAGGGCCTTGGCGCAGCGCCTGTCGAACGCGCTGGGACAACCAGTCGTGGTGGAGAACCGGCCGGGCGCCAGCGGCAACATTGGCGCGGAGGCGCTCGTGCGCGCGGCGCCGGACGGTTACACGATCGGCATCCTGAACAGCATCCACGCGGTCAACGCTGCCTTCTACCGCAAGCTGCCCTACGATGTGACGCGCGACCTGGTACCTGTGGCGCCGCTGGGCGAGTCACCGCTGGTGCTGGTTACGAACCCGCACACGCCATACAAGTCCGTCCCCGAACTGATCGCCTATGCCAAGGCGAATCCCGGCAAGATCAACTATGGCGGCCCGACCAGCTATCCGCTCGAAATGATCAAGACGATGGCCGGTGTCGACATCACCAATATTCCTTACAAGGGCAGCGGCCCGACGATCAACGACATGATCGCCGGCCACATCGACCTGGCGACGGGACCGCTGCTGGAGTACATGCCTCATGTGAACTCCGGCAAGCTGAAGCTACTGGCCGTCGGCACCGCGAGCCGGCTCAAGGCTCTGCCCAACGTGCCCACTGTGGCCGAGAGTATTCCCGGCTACGACACTACCGTCTGGTATGGCGTGTTTGCCCCCAAGGGCACGCCGGCGCCCGTGGTCGAGCGGCTGCGCGGCGAGATCCACGCCATCATGAGCGATGCCGGGATCCGCGCCAAGCTGACCGGCCTGAGTGTTGACACCGCCTTCAGCCAGACCGGCGTGACCGGCCTGAGCACCCGTCTGACCAGCGAAACGCAGCGCGCGCACCAGATCGTCGCCAAGACCGGTGGCTACCTGAACTAGGTCGGGCAATGCCTTGTTGTGAGAATTCCGACGTGAAACATCCCATGGAGCGCCGCCGGCTGTCTGCCTGCATGCTCGCGTTGTGCGCGCTGGCCGTGCCTTCGCTGGCGCAACCGGCACCGGAGGCAGGCGAATCACGGCCCGCGCGGCTGATGGTGGAGCAGGTCTGCGCGGCATGCCACGGCAACACTGGCCAGAGCACGCAGAAGGAATATCCCAGCCTGGCGGGCCAGAACGCAGACTACCTGTTCAAGCAACTGCGGCAGTTCAAGGCCGGTGCCGGCGAGCCAGCACTGCGCCAGGACGCCACGATGGCCGCCGTGGTGCAGAGCATGAGCGAGACGGAGATGCGCGAGGTGGCGCGCTACTTTAGTCGCCAGCCACCCGCGCGCGGACAGGCCGCCTTGCCGCACCTGGTCGAGGCGGGCAAGGCCATCTACTGGAAGGGCAATCCGTCCAATCGGCTGCCGGCCTGTATTTCATGCCATCGGCCGAAAGGGGAAGGCATCGCGCCCGACTTTCCGCGCATTGCCGGCCAGCAGCCGGAATACGTGGTCAGGCAACTCCACGCGTGGAGATCCGGCACGCGTGGCGGTCCCGGCAAGTTGATGAGCCTTCTGGTGCCGTTGATGACAGACGAGGAGATCGTCGCAGTTGCGCAGAATGTGGCGCAACTGCACTGAACTGATGTGCTGCATTTCGCCGTCCAGCGGGGTGGTGCCGCGGACGGCCCAATCGAAAGGAACCAAAACGATGATGATCGACAGGAGACATTGGCTGAAGGCTGCCGGCGCCCTCGGCCTGGGAGCCGCGTCGCTGAAGGCGGCGGCGCAGGTGACGGCGGGGCGGAACACGCCGCTTGCTGCATCGGACGCCGCTTCGCTCCCCATAGTCAAACCGGGCAAGATCCACCGGATCGAGTCCGCCACCGAGACCGTGCGCGTCGGCATTCTCGACCCCAAGGCGGCGCCGGTCGCCAGCATCGAGTCGGGCGACCTAGTGATGTATCCCAATACCTGGGTCAACTGGGCCAACGGCGCCTCGTACGGCATGAGCTACGAGGATCGCGAACCCGTGCGCAAGCGATTTCCGCAAGGGCCGTACTCGAACGTCGGGCCAGTGGAACTGCGCGGGTCGATGCCCGGCGACGTGGTGGAGTGCCGCATGGTCAAGCTGCGCCCGATCGGCTGGGGATGGAACTCGGCACCAAAAGGGGTCGGTGCACTGCCGAACGACTTTGCGAAGCCGTACCTGCGCTATTTCAAGTTTGACGAGAGCCGGCAGTACACCGAGTTCGCGCCGGGTATCCGCATCAAGCTGGCGCCATTCCAGGGCGTGATGGCGGTGCAGCCCGCCGGCGACGAACCGGTCAGTGGCATCCTCAGCGGTCCGTATGGCGGCAATCTCGTGTTGCGCGAGCTGGTTGAGGGTACGTCACTGTTCCTACCGGTGCAGCGGCCGGGCGCGATGATCTGGACCGGCGACTCGCATGCCGCCCAAGGCGACGGCGTGGTCAATCAGACCGCCATCGAAACCGCGATGGAGGACATGCAGATCCAGTATTTCCTGCACAAGCAGCGGCCCTTGGCCCTGCCGATGGCGGAGACGCCCAGCCACTGGATCATTCTCGGCTTCGGCAAGAATCTCGACGAGGCGCTGGTCGCCTGCCTGCGGCAGATGCTCAACTGGGTGAGCGCGGCGACCGGCATGGATCCGCATGACGTGTACTCGCTCGCTAGTATCACCTCGGACTTCCGCATCACGCAGTACTCCAACCAGACGGCTAGCAACTACACGTCGATTCCGGCCAAGACCGTGCACGGCATGCTGCCCAAGGCGGTATTCGACGCGGTCATCCAGGACAAGCTGTCGCGCTCGCTGCGCGGCTGACCGGCAGCGGATGCCGGGCGGCGTGGGGCGCCTCAGTCGCCGTGCGCGCCGCCCGGCATGCCGGTGCGGCGGAACTCCGACGGGCTAAGCCCCAGGTGCTGGACGAAAAAGCGCGTGAAGTGTCCTTGCGCGCTGAATCCGAGTTGGTGTGCCACGTCCCCGATGCTGGCATGCCGTTCCGCCAGCAGGCGTGTGGCGATGCCGATTCGGATCCAGTCGAGGTATTGCTGCGGCGAGATGCCCATGCAGGCCTTGAACTGGTGGAAGAGCCGGCTGCGGGACATGCCCACCGCGCTGGCGACCGTTTCAACGTTGGGGTTTTCCCCGGCGTGGCTGCGTATGTACTCGGTCGCGCGCTTGATCCGGTAGTCCAGCGGCCTGGTGTTTGCCAGCACTTCGGTCATCGACCGCCGCTGAAGATGGCAGGCCGACACCCTGCGCGCCAGATTCGCGACGGCGGCCTCGCAATCTGCCGAGCCAATTGCCGAATCGTCGGCCAGATCCCGAGCCAGGCAGGTACCCAGCGCCGTCAGCGATGTGACGGTATCCGCATCCATGCGCACCAGCGCTTTACTGAAGTGCAGGCCGCCGGCAGGATTGTCGACGCCGAGCGTGCGCCCGAGCCATTCCGGCTCCAGCAGCAAGGCGAGCAGCAGCGAAGGCGAGCCCTCCTTAGCGCTCTTCGCATGCGTCGACCAGGGATTGATCAGCAGCGCGCAGCCGTCGGTCAGTGTCGCCGGTTGGCCGTCGATCTTGAATGTCGCATCTGTGCCGCCGATCTTGAAGATCAGATGGAACTCCGCATGCGCATGCGCGACGAGCGGCCCCGATATCCGATGGAGGGTGGCACGGCCGAAGCTGCCGTGGACGATGCGTATCTGGCGGTCCTTTGCCATGCAAGTTGTCTCCTCAAGCAAGCCAAGGGGGAATCGTGCCGATGCGCTGCAGGTGGCGGAGCGCGATTTCACTTTCAGTCAACCGGCGCCCGACCAATCGATGCCGAAGAAGTCGTACAGGAGACAGAGGACCCGTCAGTTCCACACGCTTCGGCGAATCACTCGATAACCCCCAAAAAGTGCAAACGTTTGCATTCGGTCAGGATTATGTCATGTGTGTGGCAGCCGTCAAGGGAAAGACAGTGCAGTCCCGTCGATTCGGCCGAACGTGAAACAAGGTCCACACGGGAAGGGGAACGGGCAGGGCGTTGCTAACGATTCCTCGGCGCGCCTGCAGGTGACTTTCCGGCCACGCTACGCCCAGGGGGCGCGGATGCCAGCCTGGCTGGCAAGTGCCTCCAGCGCGTCAGCAGTCACAGGCGCCAAGGCAATCCCGTTCGCGCCGCGCTCCCGGGCTTCGGCGTAGCCGCGTTCTCCCGGCAGCCGCGGAGGACCTTCGACAGAGGCCGGCAGGTTGTGGATGGCCCCAGCGAGCTCGGCCAACTGCGCTTGAAACAGGGAAGGGTCCACCACCTGGGCGATATCGATCACGAGCAACCACGCGTTCTGCGTGTGGCGATGACCGGCAGCGGGGGCCAGCAGCGTGGGTGCCAGGATCGGATGGTTGGTCAGCAGGCTGCAGGCGATCTCGGCCATCAGCGCGAGGCCCGACCCTTTCGGGCCGCCCAGTGGCAGCGGCGTTGTCGCCTGGCGCGCGTCCGTGGTGGGATTACCCATGGCATCGATGGCCCAGCCCGGCTCGAGCGGCCGGCCGGTGGCCCGAGCCTGCATCAGCTTGCCGAAGGCAACGGCTCCCGAAGCCATGTCGAACACGATCGGCTCGCCTAGCCCCGGGCAGGCCATGGACAGCGGAGCAGTTGAGACGCCCGCCACCGAGGCGCCATGGTAGGCCATCAGCGGTGACGAAGCGGCCATTGCCATGGCAAACATTCCTGCACTGGCCACATGCGCGGTGTGAAAGCCGAGCGCGCCGGTATGCGTTGTCTCCCGCAAGAGCACCAGGCTCGCCCCGGCCTGGCGCGCCCCGGCGATAGCTTGCCCGGCGGCAATGCGCATGCCCAGCGCACCGGCGCAGCGATCGCCCTCGACCACGGTCAGGGCTGGCAGGCTTAGCCCCGGGCGCGGTTGTGCCTGGCCATTCATGTCGCCCGAGGCCAGCCACGCAGTGTACTGCGGGATGCGCGAAACCCCATGTCCGGGCGAACCGCGCAGGTCAGCCCATACCAGGCTCTCCGCCACCAGTGAGGCGCCAGGTTCGTGCAGCCCGGCCGATGCAAGTAGTGCCTGTGCGAAGGCTTGCAGCCCGGCTGCGCTGATCATGGTCGAGGGGCGCGCAGTCATGCGGCCCCCAAAGACGCCTGGCGGGCCGGGAAGAACTTGTGCAGCCAGTCCGTGACCAGGTTCAGGACGGCCCGGTTGTCATCGGAGAAGATGAAATGATCGATCTCCGAGAACAGATGCAGTTCGGCCGGCATCCTGGCGTTGCGGAACAGCCCGATCGACTGGTCTGTAGGGGTGACCGAGTCGTCCGCCGGATGCAGCAGCAGGAGCGGACGCGGGGCAATGTTGCCGACCACTGCGTTCGGCCGAAAGCGCAGCATGCTTTCGACCACCTCGAACGGGAACTCCATGAAGCTTCCCGCAGGCAGACTGCTGCGCATCTCGGGGGGAATGGGCACGATGTCAAAGCGCGAGACCTGCATCGACTGGCCCGTGGCCAACCGGGCACGGCCTTCTTCCACCATTGCCTCGAAGCGCTGCCAGGCGGCCGAACCGGCATGCTGCTGACGCAGCTTTACTTCCCCATCGCCCCATCCGGCCGATGAGATGCAGGCCACGATGCGAGGGTCAACGCCAGCCGCATAGACCGCCACGGCCGCACCGAAGCTGTGACCCATCACAGCAATCTTCGCGGGCTCCACTTCGGGCAGGCTCTGCAAGTAGCTGACCGCGTTGCGGGTGTCGCTCACCTGGTCCTCGCATAGTACCTTGCCGCGCGCACCTTCGCTGTTACCGCAGCCCCGCATGTCGAAGCGCAGGACCACATAGCCCAGCGACGAAAACAGGCGCGTTGCCAACTGCACCATGCCGTCGTCCTTGTTGCTGCCGAACCCATGGAGCACGGCGATAGCGGGACGTCGCTCGCCTGCGGCAAGATCGGGGGGTAAATGCAGGGCTCCGGCCAGGCGAAGCCCGTCGGAGTCAAATTTCACAACCGTGTGCACGCTCATTTCTCCAAGTTTCGTGGCACACGATGTTGTACGAAATCCGCCTTCCGATGGCTGCCCAAGCATCCACTGACTTACCCGATCGTCCGCTTACTTGAGAGGGAGAAAAAGATGGAATGAACGCGCCCCCGCCCCCACGAAGCGGGAGCGGTTCCATTTAGATCTGGGAAGCGAGGCAGGTAGGCGTGCCCCCTCATCATGAAACGGCATCGCTGTGCCAGAGTGGGGAGTGCCTTTCCTTACAACCAGCAGGCCACCGCCAGCGGGAAGTATTAAACCGGCACGGTATCTGCCAGCGTCACCTTGGCTATTCCAGGAAGACGTAGTCCGCCCGATACGGCATGCGATTCTCCAGTCCCTCCTGTGTGCAGGCCTGAGGGAGGGCTTGTCCGCCTAGCGTATTCAGCCGTTGCACGTAACGCGTCCTCGCAAGCAGGCCAGTTCCGCCGGTGCTCGTTGCCTGCAATAGCAAGAGTGGAATACTGTCCGGCTCCTGAGCATTGGGCGTCTGTCGTAATACCTTGCCGGTCACCTTGCTGCCGTCAGGCGCTTCCCAGGTTGGCCCAGCGTAGTGTTTGACGACGAGTTGTCCGGTGTCATCCTTCAGGGTTGCTTCCGGGGCCAAAAAGCTCCATAACAACCGGCCGTCGTTCGCACGCTTGCACTGATAAATCTGTACACCGGATGCGTGCAGCACCGCGATCGTTCCACGCGCGTCGGTGGGTTGGAGTTCGGGCGGAGCCGATATCCTCGGTGTGGTACACGAAACGAGCACGCCTGCCATGCAGAGTACAGTAAGATTCGCTTTGCGAAAATGCCGAGAACCTTGCGACATTTGGCCTCCTTACCTTAGCCCATGGGAGGATAGTACTTCCCGAGCCACGTTGCCAGTTGCGTCCGCGCGGGTCCGGACGGTGCCGGCCCGCGGGTGGAGACCATCGGCGAACGAGTCCCGGCGCCCACATGCAAGCATCCGGCGGCTTGCTCTTCGGTAGCGGCGGTGGTGAGAGCGCCGGCACGGGCGCTTCTGGCCCAAGAAGGGGCCTTGGCCTGGGCTATAGGGGCGTCTCTTCCCGACCGAGGCCGGTGGAAACGTCTCTCGAATCGCACCAATGCGCGTCCCCTCCGGGGCGTAGCCTGTCTTATCGAATTTTCGGCTAATCCGGTCGTGGGCGGCGTCGGAACGGGTGCGAACAGCGCTAATGGGCCCCTGAGCGTGGTCGTCAGCCCCATTTTTTGGGCGCAATTGGGTGCTTACGCACCCACCAGGCGCATGGCCTTCATTGTTTTCGAGAACCCGAGAATTCGAAGGACGCGCTTCAGGTTGTACGCCAGAACATGCAGGCTCATTTCAGTTCCTACATTCGGTAGCGTGCGCGTCAAGAAGTGCGTGTAGCCCATCCAATGCTTGAAGGTTCCGAAGACATGCTCGACGGTTCGCCTGCGAACCTTCATTGCATCCGGCGTCTTGTCGAGCCGGCGCTGGACGGCCTCCAGCACTGCCTCATGCTCCCATCTGGAGATGCGCCGGTACGGACTCGGCGTGCATTGAGACCGCATGGTGCACTGAGGACAAGCACTACTCCAATAGCGGCGTAACTGCAGTCCATGCTCTTCTCTGGTGAAGCGGTATATCGCACGTTCGCCGGCGGGACATTGATATTCGTCGTCTCGGGCAATGTAGATGAAGTCCGCCCTATCAAATCGACCTCCCGCCTTCGCGCTGGACGTCGTTGGCTTGGGCAAGATGGCAGCAATGCCCGTATCCGCGCACGCCCTGATCTCCTGCGCACTGAAGTAGCCACGATCAGCTATGGCTTTAAGCCTGGTCTTACCCATCGCATCGCGAGCGGCTCGAGCCATCGAGCTGAGTTGCGCCCGATCATTGCCAATATTGGTGACCTCATGAGCGACGATCAGATGGTGCTTTGCATCTACGGCCATCTGTACGTTGTAGCCGACCATTCCAGAGCCCTTGCCACTTGTCGCCATCAAGCGCGCATCCTGGATCGGTCATCGAGATCTGACCATCTGGCAGCGTCTTGAGCTCTTGCTTTATCTGGTCAAGGCTATGCACCTGCTGACGCAGTTGCGCAATCTTCTCGCGCAGTCGAGTTGTCTTGAGTTCTATCTCCGCCGGCTGCGTGCGATCCGCAGTCTCCAGCGCGCTCAGATACCGCTGGATGCTTTCCTCGATTTGCTGCTGGCGCTTGTCGACCTTGCCAGCAGTGAAATTGCGGTCCCGAGTATTGACTGCCTTGAACTTGCTACCGTCGATGGCGACCAAGGCCTGCGAGAACAACTTTAAATCGCGGCACAGAACTACGAAACGACGGCAGACATTGCGAATGCCCGTGCTGTTATCCCTGCGGAAGTCTGCAATCGTCTTGAAGTCCGGCGCCAGTCGGCCGGTCAGCCACATCAGCTCTATATTGCGTTGGCATTCGCGTTCTAGACGGCGGCTGGACTGGACCCGGTTGAGGTAGCCATAAATGTATATCTTCAACAGGACGGCAGGATGATATGAGGGGCGACCTGTAATCGAAGGATTGGCACCTTCGAACCCGAGCGACTCGAGATCCAACTCTTCAACAAACGCGTCGATGATCCTAGCGGGGTTATCCTCGGCGATGAAATCATCGAGGCATTCTGGAAGCAGCGTAGCTTGCTTGCGGCCTTCTCCCTCTATGAATCGCTTCATCCGGTCCCCCAATCTGAATGCGTTGATCCAGTCTAGGTGATCGAGACGTTTTCACACACCCTCGACCCAATGTTGCCACTGGGCCGTGCGCATCGCCAACGGCAGCTTCCCAGATACAACAGTCATCCGCTCGGCCACTTCGGTAATCGAGGATCTGGAGGCAATAGACTCAGAATTGCCGGGAAGCGACGGTTGCCTCGGAGATCCATAGAGCACTCATCGGCCTTCACGAACGGAACGGACTGGAAGGCGCAATCGACCTGAGCGATCGCGAAACGCCCCGCATAATGACGCGGGGTGCCCCTTGTCTGTCGATAATCAGAGAAAGGTGTAGTGGTCAAGTTATTTCGGACAGGCAGATAGGTTCTTTTTCTATCGATTTCGCCTCGTAGGCAGCGGGCGACAGATACCCCAGGGTTGAGTGCAAGCGCACCGGATTATAGAAACCAACGATGTACTGGGTGATGTCGCGCCGTGCCTCGGCGTGGTTGGCGTATTGACGCTGCCACACGCGCTCCATCTTCAGGTTCAGGAAGAACCGTTCCGTCACCGCGTTATCCCAGCAATTGCCTTTTCGACTCATGCTGCAAACAATCTGATGGCGTGCCAGCAAGGTCTGATACTCCGCGCTCGCGTACTGGACGGATTCAACCGGTCGTCGCAACACTAGATTGTTGAACAGATTTTAGATAGTCGTCCAGGGCTTCGGCAGGTGTCTTCCAACCAAGCGTTTTTCGGGGCCTGGTATTCAGTGCATTGGCAACGGCCTGGATCTCTCGAGCGCTCCAACGGGATAGGTCTGTGCCTTTTGGAAAGTATTGTCGCAGAAGACCGTTCGTGTTCTCGTTCGTGCCGCGCTGCCATGGACTGTGCGGATCGGCGAAGAATACCTTTACCCCGGACTCGACGGTGAAGCGGGCGTGATCGGATAGTTCCTTGCCACGATCCCAAGTCAATGACCGCCACAACTGGGCAGGCATGTCGGACACCGTCTTCTTGAGCGCATTGGCCATCGTGACAGCTCCGTAGCCAGCCAGTGCGGGGCCATTCTTCGTCCGGGGAGTCGACCCATAGCCTTTCTCCCGAGGCAGGTGGACGAGCATGGTGAAACGGCTTGATCTCTCCACCAGCGTCCCAATAGCAGATCGGTTCAGGCCGATGATCAGGTCACCCTCCCAATGCCCTGGCACAGCACGATCCTGCGCTTCTGCAGGCCGGCTAGAGATCATCACATCCTCGCTAACATGCGCCCAGGCCTTGGCTTGTGCCCTGGCCCTCGGTACGCGCAACGCCCGCCCAGTGCGCAGACAGCTGACCAGCTCGCGCTTGAGAGCGCCGCGGCCCTGGATATAGAGCGCTTGGTAAATGGCTTCGTGAGATATGCGCATGGATTCATCATCCGGGAAGTCGATCTGCAGCCGATTGGAAATCTGTTCGGGCGACCAGCCATTGACCCATTTGCGGTCACCGCGATGCGGTTTGTTTCTTCCTTTGAACGGCGCTTGCCGAGGCCCAGAAATTTCACGGCCATCAGCGTCGCAAACCTTGCCCTCCAAACGATCTTGCACATAGTGGCGCAGCCGTGGGTTAGTCACCAATTTCGACGGTTTGGGTCTTTTGGCAACCAGTTCCGCCTTCCACTGCGCAACTGAAGCCCGATACTCAAGCTGGCCGCCACGAGTTGCAGCGTTACGCGTCAGTTCCCGGGAGACCGTTGACGGGCTGCGTCCGATACGGCGAGCGATCTCGCGTACTCCGACGCCTTGGAGCGAAAGTAGCCCAATCTCTTCTCGCTCCGCGAACGACAAGTACCTACCAGATATAGGGTTCGACATGAAAAGTGGCATACCGCCACGATAGCGGAACCAGCGCGCGCCTACTGCCTGCGATACGCCAACCGCCTCTGCTGCCTTCTCACTTGTAATGCCTGTTGCGATTTGCGCCCAGAATCGCCGCTCGATCTCACGCCGATGCGACGGTGCACCTGGAGAGCGCATCGCTCCTCGCCCTGTCAACTTCTGCATCCACCCCGCTGGCCGTCCCATAAACACCTCCTCGATTAAAGGTGTTGCGACGACCGGTTGAATCCGTCCTGACTGCCCCTATCCGAGTGCAGCACCAGTCCCGGCGCTGGCCTTCGCTGCTGCAGCGCCATGCTCAGTGCCGACATCACCAGGTCGGCCGGCATGGTCGGCGCCATCGACCAGCCCACGACCTTGCGCGAGTACAAGTCCAGCACGACCGCCAGATACAGCCAGCCTTGAGCCGTGCGGACATAGGTGATGTCCGAAGTCCAGGCCCGATTCGGCTCGGCCACGTCGAATTGCCGGTCCAGCACGTTCTCTGCCACTGGCAGCGTGTGCTTGCTGTCAGTCGTCGACACGAACTTACGCTTCCAGGTCGCGCGCAAGCCCGCTTCGCGCATCAGCCTACGAATCCGGTAGCGGCCAAGGCGCACCCCTTGTTCCCGCACCGCATGCATGACACGCCGGCTGCCGTAGCTGGCGCCGCTCGCAGCGAACGCCGCTTTGACGTGGGTCTGCTCCTGCAGAGTCTTCATGCTTGGCTTGGCGCGGCGGTGCGCATAGTAGCCCGAGCGGCTCACCTGCAATACCCGGCAGGCGTTACTGACCGATACGGCCTCCTGTTGCAAGTGGGCTACCACCCGGTAGCTCACTTCAGTTCCCGCGCAAAGAAGGCCGAGGCTTTTTTTAGCAAGGCGTTATCCTCGCGCAGTTGCCGATTCTCCGCCTCCAGTTGCCGGATGCGCTGCTGTTCCGCCGTCAGCGGCTTGCCCACGCCAGGCCCGCCGGCGCACTCTGCATCGTACTGCGCCATCCAGCGCCGAACGGCCGTCTCACCAAGCTCCATCGACCGGCAAACCTCGCTGACCGATAATCCTTGGTCTCGCACCATCCGTACTACTTCCAGCTTGAAGCTGGCGTCAAATTGTCGGCGCCTTCTTGTCATCTATCTTTTTTCCTCGTCGATTCCGGATTGTCCTCCTATCGACCTGTCCGAGGAAATTAGACCACCACAAGGTCGCTTTCGAATGGAAGCTTGAAATTGTGAGAGCTCTAAAGAGTGGGCGGACAATTCCACTATTTACAAGGAAGCTACTGCGCAGTAGGGTTCCTTGGGCGTAAGAGCGATGGCGAGCCCGGCGCCAAGACGATCTGGATCGGCATGCAGCGAACCATGGACGCCGCGCTCACCATTCAAGCGCTACGGGAAGAGCGTGATTTCTGCATAAGGAAATACCTTAAAGGCCCTCAAGCGTCTGGGCCGTGAGTAGCCATGCGACCAAGCGGTACTGTTCGACGAGGAAACCCTCGTTCGTGAACCATTCCGCGTAGGGCATCAGACGAACACCCTTCGTTCCAGGATCCTTAATCTGACTTGCCCCGGCTAGAAACAGTTGCTTGCCATCCGATACCCGCACCATCTCGGTACCGACGCTCATTGCTATCCCTCTGACATCGTTGGCGCCGACAGGGACGCTCAACGCATGACGCACTGTGATCTTCAGCTTGGCCGTGGCATGCGAGGCATCATCCGTTAGGCGATATCCCCTGATAGCCAGGTCTTGCTTTGCCTGACGTTCAATCAACTGAGAAAGGTTGGCTTGCGTGTCCAGTACGTGCTGGATACGGGAGATGGCCTCCGACGCCGTTGCGGGCACCTTTCCAGAAACTGTATCCACCTCGCGTGCATTTGGGCCGAAGACCGTAGCCTTGGATAGCTGAACAGGTTCCACGTAGACGGAGCCGATCGAGGCCTTCGTCTGTGGATCAATGGAGGACGCGGCGCAAGCGGCAAGAGCGGCTGCGGCAAGGGCAACAAAACTGCGGCGAAGCAATTTGACCTCCAAAGTTTAGAGTCGGCTAGGAATGCTGCACGCTACATTAGCATGAATCTGTGCGCGTCATTAGGCCATCAAAGTGATCAAGTGTGGGGACCTGCGGCTGCTGCGACGAGGAATACTTCTACCTGAAGGTCAAGGTTACCTTCCCTGGAGTTCCTCGTCGAACCGAAAGAAAGACCACGTCGCGCAGTGATGCGACGTGGCCGGAATTGCTATTTCCCAGAGGAGGAACGCTCGCGCAGAGCAGCAAAATGCTGGCATAAAAGTGAATCAAAAAGTGGTCGGCAAATTTGGAATCTATTGCGTAAAACACCCTACGATATTTTGATCTTTGAATCCATTCTTTGCCGCGCGTTCCTGCACCGAAGAACGTCGACATCTGCCAGGGCTCGATTTTCTCCGTCCAAATGCCCACAAAGCGGGTCTGGCGATCATAGAGTTGCTGCTCGATACCGTTGCCGCCCAAGGTAAGCCCTCTTCGCCGTACCCAACGATACGAACGAGCGCATCCTTGAGCCAGAAACCTTGCGCATATGCGTCGGTGCCCCACACTCGCGGTTACACTCGAATCCGAGGCCGCTGGCCATCGAATGTCCGTTAGCGTGGCGAATGCCGACGTTTGAGCGCCCGAGTAATCGCGCGGGCCAACGACGCTTCATGGCCGATATGCGTCAGCCCACGGGACAGACCAACCAACTCTGTACCAGCCCCAAAAAAATAACCGCAGCCGAAGCTGCGGTTATCCCACCCCACCGGAGCAACACCCCCGGCCACATCAGCTTCCCCACTCATTCCACCGGAAAAATCTCTGCCGCCGTTCGACGTTCGATCAAACTTCGCCTTGATCATCTCCACCAGGCACCGGATACCAAAGCAAGCATCCGAACATTCGCTTTCCACTTCCAACAGCGCCAGCACCCTGTCCAATCCAGCACTGATGCAATCCATGGATTCCCGAAATTCTTCCGGAATAGCGGCCAACACGGTTTGTTGTTTCGACGCGGTTTGTTCCTGCATTGCGAGCTCCTATCACAGTTGGAAGACCCGCCTGATACCTGCATTAAAAGGGTGGCGGGCCTGACAGCGGGGGTACCAATACCGGCTCATTCACAGAGTAGTCCGGCCAGCCTTGCGGCTGCCCCGCCCGGCCCGCCATTAACTGAGGGATGTGGGCGTACGACTGTGGCCGCTTGAGACGGCCATCTGGAATGAGATCCGGGTTGGTACACCCGATCACCGTTGTTTCGGTGATGGCTCTAGTGTTCCCATCTCTGTCGTCTGTGGCGATCAGACGATTCGCAATCTTCCGGCGCTTCGTTGTTAGGCAGTTACCTAGCGAATCCTGTCGAACCCACCAGCGGCCCAGCGCTCGGCGCTGTCGCGCGTCAGCCGAAAGTCGGGCCGCACCTTCACAGTCGCCAGCACATCGCCGAAGGAATCCTCAGCCGTGAGCGTGCCGAAGGGCTCGAATTCATCCGGCGTAATGACGAGCTTCACCATCACAGTGCCGGATTCAGACTCGATACTGACCTGCTTGTTGAGCTGCGCATGCAATTGCTGCTCATGCCGCCGGATAACCTCTGAAGCGGTCTTGACCAGCGTCTGGTGGGCGGTGGCATCCAGCGGCTTGGGATCGACCTTGTTTCGCCCCATGGTCCAGGGCCCGACCAGCGCGGGCTCGGCGCTGCCGTCGCGGATCATTTCTACTGCCCAGCCGTCGCCGTCTTCGTTCTTGATGACGCGGGCGGTCCAACCCTTGTCGCGCCAGAGGCGGGGTTCGTGGATGGCGGTGAATTCGTGCTCCGGCAGAGCGTCGTCGGTGTGGTGCATCAATCTCGTGGTACGGGTCGGGGAACCCGCGAGGATACTATAGGGGCCGGAGGAGAGGGCAGGCGGTGGCATACCGACACGCGTCACTTCCTCGATGCTCCGGCCCTCACCCCAGCCCTCTCCCGCAAGCGGGAGAGGGAGCGCGCCATTGGTTTGTCTGGAGTCTGTAGCACTTGCCAGCCGTTGGCGAATGGTGGACAGGTTTAGCCGCGGCCTGCTAGCGCCGGGTGAACATCGACTTCCTGATAATGGCGTGCACGCCCCAGTTGCCATTGACCACCTGCGTGATACCAAAATCCACCGCAACGGAGATCAGCGCGACCGCCTCGTCTTCACTCAGCCCCTTGACCGACATAAGGAAGCGGCGTGTCTTGCGGAAGGCGTCGCGCATGGCGTCGTCTAGGGTGGACTTCAGGTAGATGTGGCTCTGCGCCATCTGGCCCAGTTCAGCCAGGTGGTTCGGCGAGCTGAAGCCATGCAAAATCCATTCGTCGGCGGTTTCCACCAGCGGGTAGCTCAGGTCGGCGAAGGGAGCGTCGCGGTCGATCATGGTGCTCTTGTGCAGGATGAGCTGGAAGTCACCGGTGAGTGAGCATT
Source organism: Cupriavidus necator N-1 (assembly GCF_000219215.1). Classification (NCBI taxonomy): domain Bacteria; kingdom Pseudomonadati; phylum Pseudomonadota; class Betaproteobacteria; order Burkholderiales; family Burkholderiaceae; genus Cupriavidus; species Cupriavidus necator. The sequence goes on from NC_015723.1 coordinate 457,702, forward strand.
CGATGGCCGTGCCGCACAGCTCGGAGTCTCCCTGGGAGGCATGGGGATCGCCAATCGACAGCAGGGCGCCCGGCACGGCTACCCTGAGATAGACGCTGGCGCCCCGGGTGACGCGCCAGTTGTCCAGGTTGCCGGCGAAGCTGGAGGGCGGGATGGAGTCGATCAGGCCGTCCTGCGCCGGCGCCACGGCGATGACGCCGAAGTGGGGGCGGACCGGTATCTCGATATCACGCAGCACGTCGTAGTTCTTGACGATGGTGTCGTGGTCGACTGGCACGCCGGGATAGTCGATGGTCGGGTGCAGCACGCCGAACGGATCGCGCTGCGGCGTCCAGCGGAAGTTGTAGACCGCGCGCGCACGGCTGTCGGCACGTTCGCAATCGATCTCGAAGACGGTGACCACTTCGCGCTCGCGCGGCTCGGTCAGCATGTCGCGATAGTGAAAGCCCCACCAGGTCGCGGCGTTGCTGCCGAAGGCCCTGCCGGCAAAGCGCGGGTTGCAGCACGGACGCGGGCGCACGTCGAGGATGCGCACCTCCAGCACATCGCCGGGCATGGCGCCGCGCACCGCGACCGGGCCGGTGCAGATATGCACGCCAAAGCCTTCGCCGGCGCCGCGGCCATAGACCGAGGCGTCGATGGGGCCCGCGCCGCGCCGGTTGACGTTCTTCTGCTCTGCGGTCCAGTGAAAGACGCTTTCTGCGCCGGCGTCGCCTTCGATCATGCGTTCCCGGTCGTCAGAGGCGTGCTGCGTCAGTGTTTCGATGGTGACGGTGTCGCCGGGCATGACCTCGAGCACGGGGGGCAGGTCGTGGCTGAGATAGCCCCAGTGCACGGTCTTGTCCGTGGCCTGCAGCCAGTGGTGTCGGCCTTCCGGGCGGGCGGCATGCGAGCGCGCCTGGGTGATGGGGACGATGGTAGGCGCCGGTTGCAGGCGCGCAGCAGGGACATCGTTCGCGGGCGCGCCAGGACTGGCGGGAGCACGTTTCGCATGGGCCGGAAGCCCGCGGGAGACATTCTGCGGTGGGCGATGCTCGGGCGTGTTCGCCGTCTGCTCACGGTAGGCGCGGGGCGAGAGCCCGAACTGTTCGCGAAACGCGTGGCTGAAGTGCGAAGGGTCGTTGAAGCCCCAGCGATAACAGATGTCGGAGACCGAGAGCTTGTCGTACTGGTGATTCGCCAGGTCGGCCCGGCATCGCTCAAGCCGGCTGGTGCGCAGGTAGGCGGAAAAGCTGCTGCCGGATTTCTCGAAGAGCTTCTGCAGGTAGCGGGCCGACATGCGCTCGTCCGCGGCGATGGCGGCGAGGCTGAGTTCCGGCTCGGCAAGGCGTGCGTCGATGCGGCTGCAGACGCGCGCAAAGACGGCCGCGCGCGAGGGCGTCATGTCCGGCGGTGCGCTGGGCTGGCTGTCGGCCAGCGCGGCGTCAAGGCAGGCGGTGATGGTGTTGTCGAAGGGCTGGATGGCCTTGGCGTTTGCGGACACGATGGTGTCGAAGCTGGCCGCCATGGACTGGAGCAGGCGGGCAAACAGTTCCGCCGAGTCGCCGCTCAGTACCAGCGCGGAGCGAGGCAAGGGGGCCGTGATGCGTGCGCTGAGCAATGCCTGGCCGATATGCACGATCAGCATCCGGAAGCTGGTAGCAAGGGCCAGCCTGCGGGCGGCGTGTTCCGGCACGCAGACCACCTGCCCCGGCCGCAGCGGTTCACGCAGTTCCGGCGCAGCGAGGTGCGCTTCGCCTTCGGTCAGCATCACCAGCATCAGGCCGCGGCCATCGCCGCTGGTGATGGCCAGCGTCTGGGGGACCGACGCAATGCAGGTCAGCTCGATGCCCGCGGGGGTGGTCCGGGACTGGATCGTGCCGTGCAGGGTGTGATCGGCGCACAGGCTTTCGCAATGCAGGCGTGCGGCGCGGAGTTCGTCACGCCAGGCTGCGCCGCGTCGGTTGCGTGGATAGGCTTCGGTGGAAAAACGCAAAAGGTGCAATTGAACCTCCCTGGCATCACGCTGCAACAGCGAAAACGGGCGGACATTGCTGTCCGCCGCGCATCCAAAGCACTACTTGCGAAGTCCAGGCCATCCGCTAGCCGAACAGCAACTGCCCCCGCATCGCCGCCACCAGTACGAACCCCGCAAACGTGCCAAAGATGGCGAAGATCCCGCCGAGCACGTTCGGGGCCGGTATCGGCGCACGTACCGCAGTGTAGATAACGCCAGTCACCAAGCCAACGGCTGCGGCCTGCAGCTCGGTGCTGCCCAATGCAATTTCGAGCATGTCATTCCCCAATCTCATGAATTGCGCGTGATTCAGCGGCTTTCCGGCGGTCGTCCGAAGGCGATGGTCCTGCGCCACGCGTGCACGATCAGATAGCCGATGTAGGTGAAGAGGATGGCGCAGATCCCGCCGGTGACGTTTGGCGCGGGGATCGGCAGGTTCAGCCAGGAATACAGGGTGCCGGTGACCAGGCCGACGATCAGTGCAACCAGCTCGTTGCGTCCTATGTAGACGTATTGCATGTGGTTCTCTCCCTTGGTGTTGCGTTGATGGCTCAGCCCTTGTCCTTGGGCGGAAAGATCGAACGCGGCATGGTGCAATGGATGCCCTGGGTGCCATCGACGACCTGCGTCACGCCGAAGTCAGCCGAGACGCTCATGAGCGAATAGGCATCGTCGCGCGAGAGTCCCTGTTGCTCGGTCAGCAGGTGGATCATGTCGCGGGCCGCGTTCTTGCCGGCTTCATCCAGGTCCTCGTGGAAGCCATGGACGACCCAGCAATCCGGCGTTTCCAGCAGCGGCGACGGGAAGTGGAAATCCTTGCGCAGGACCACCTGGAACAGGACGTTCAATGAGGCCTCGATGGCGGTGCCGCTGACTTCGCCGTCGCCTTGCGAGATATGCGGGTCGCCGATCGAGAACAGCGCGCCGTCGACCTGGACCGGGTAGTACATGGTGGCGCCCGCGCCGATGCGCCAGTTGTCGATATTGCCGCCATGCAGGCCGGGCTCGACGGTGGTGACGCGACCGCGCGCGTCGGGCGCGACGCCAGCGGTGCCCAGGTGCGGGCGCACGGGAACGCGTACGCCGGCCAGCGCGGGCTGCCGGCAGCATTCCCGGTCATCCACGAGCTTGCCGGGGATGGTCATCTTGCCGGGGTAGTCGAAGGCGTACAGGGCATGCGCGGTGTTGGAGCGCTGGTCCAGCTCATAGATGGTGACCCGCTCCTTCTCGAACTCTTTGTACAGCTGGCCCCAGTGGGCCGCGGCATTCGCCCCGAAACGGAAGCGCGGAATCATCTGCAGGTAGCGCACCTCCAGCACGTCGCCGGGCTTGGCGTCTTCGACATAGATGGGGCCGGTCATGATGTGCACGCCGGGGTTGCGGTCGTCGTGGGGAATCGCCCGGAAGATCTCGCGAATGGCGTCATCCATCATCAGGTCGGGGGCATCGCCGGCATGGTGGGTCACCGCTTCGGCGCGAATGAGGTCGCCGCTTTTCACGGTCAGGGCGGGCGCCTTGGCGGCATCGAAGTAGCCCCAGTGGACGGTCTCGGGGCGGGCGGGCAGGTCGTGCAGCATGTTGTCTCCATTGTTTTTTTGCAGCCGTATCCGCAGCCGTTCACCCGGTGAGCGGCTGGATTGATTGAGGTAATCAGGGACACTGGCTATGCGTGATGCTCATGAACCGCCGCGATTGAGAACGGCGGTTCGTGGCCAGGCAGGGTATGCCTGGTACCGCACGGCAGTCCTTCACGCGCCGCGCGGTGAGTCAATACTAGGAAGAGGGCGTTGCGGGGGAGTAGGGCGATTCACCCCAAACTCTTGTGTTGCTGCGTACTAAGGTAAACCCTCTCAGGCGACAGCCTCAGTTCATTGCGCCTCGGGCCATTTCCCCTTGCGGGGAAAGCGCATATCGAACTCGGTGAACACGTGTTCCTCGGAGCGGCAGCTGATGCTTGCCCCCCAGCTGTTCAGCACCTTCTGGCAAAACGCCAGTCCGATGCCGGTGCCGCGATGCGCCGGGTAAGAGAAGAAGGGCTGGAACATCCGGGCCAGCACTTGCGGCGGCACGCCCGTGGCGGTGTCGCGGAACACCACATGGACGGCGTCGGGCCGGACCTCGCAGCGGATATGGATGGTGCCCTTGCCGGCCCGCTTGGTCGCTTCCAGCGCGTTCTTCAGCAAGTTGGTCGTGACCAGCCCGAACAACTGGGCGTTGCCCATCACATAAGCGGGGCCAGGCAGGTCGACGGTGACCAGTTCCAGGTCGCTCTGCTCGAACGGAAACCGGCCGACAGCGTCGCGGATCACACCGCCCAGTTCGAACAGCTCCTGCGTGGCGTTGTCCGGGTTCTTGGAGTTGGCGACCAGCAGTTCAATGCTGTTGCTGATATGGGCCAGGTCTGACTCCATCCGGGCCACGGCCTGCATCAGACCGTCGCGCAGCGGCGTGTCCTGGTCCAGGGCGGCCGGCAGCCGTGCCTTGAGGCCCCTGGCAGTCATGGCCAGGCTGGTCAGCGGCGTGCGCAGTTCGTGCGCGACGGTGGCCAGCGCGGCGGCCATCCCGCGCCGTTTCTGTTCGGCCAGCAGCTGGCGGTCCATCTTGATCACCACCAGCACCGCGATGACAAAGCCGATCACCGGCAACTGCAGCAGTACCGGCTCCCACGGGATTCCGCCCATGGAGTTGCCCGCCAGCACGAACAGCGCGATGGCTGCGGCGGCCCCTGAGAACAAGGCAATGGTCGCGAACGCGGTGTTGAAGTGATACAGGATCACCACCGCGATGATGACCGATTCGGCCCACACCATGGAGCCGCCATTCTCCAGGTAGAAGAAGATGAAGGCGAACGGCAGGCCTACGGTAATGGCAAAGAGCGCATAGGGTGGCAGCCAGCGCCGGTCCGAGAAGGCGGAGGCGAACAGCAGCGGCACGAACAGCGCGGTGCAGACCAGGCGCAGCCAGAGGTTTTCATAGGGCTGCGGGAAGATGTAGGACCAGATCACGTAGTACAGCGGGTGACCGATCACGCCCAGCGCGCCCACCATCTGGATCCGGCGTAGCCGGATGACGCTCTCCTCGTCCAGCAGGGTGGCCCGCGCGGCGGTCTCGAACACGGTCTGCCACGCATGGCGGGCGACGCCGGCAAGTGAGGTGCGGCCGTCTTCCGCTTGCGCTACCTTTGCATCCATCTCCAGGACTACTCCTCGCGGGAACCTGCCAGCGGCCCGCTTGTGGGATTTTGAGACTTGCGCCGGGCCCGGCGCGTCGAGGACCACTCATCCAGCCGGACTTCGTCGCGGATGCTGGCGAGCACGCTGACCAGGCGGTCGATTTCATTGGCGGCAAGTTTCGCATGCAGCGTAAGTCGCATCAATGCCCGATTCTTCGGTGTTGCTGGCGCACAGAATACCGCGCCGAAGATCCCGCGGCTCTGCAACGCATCGCGCAGCACCTTGACTTGCGGCTCGGTTCCCGCCTCCAGGCCGATGATCTGCTCGGAGCCTTCGCCGATGTTGTAGCCCAGTTCGGCAATCGCAGCCCGGGTGTCGCGGGTGATGGCGTGCAGGCGCGCACGGCGCTCATCCGCCGTGGCGACGAAATCCGTCACGGCATCGAACCACGCAACCTCATGGCGCAGCAGCCCGGAACTGAAAATGGCCGGCCGGGACTCAACCGCGAAGAAGTCCTTGAAATCGGTCGAACACGCAACATAGCCGGCGCGGCCGGCGAACGCCTTGGCCAGCGAGGCCGTGCGGAAGTGTACGCGCTCAGACAGCCCGAGCGCGCGCACCAGGCCGCCGCCAGACGGCCCATGGGTGCCGAGCGAGTGCGACTCGTCCACCACCAGCACGCAGCCCGACGCCTCTGCCAGGTCCACATAGTCCTCCAGCGGCGCCACGCTGCCCGTGGTGCTGTAGACCGAGTCCACCATGATCACTCCCGGCCCGAAGCGCTCAAGCTGGCGGCGCACGTGCTCGCAATCGTTGTGGCGCACCGGCACGGCCTGCGCGCCCGCGGCGATGATGCCCTCCCACAAGGAGGCATGCCCGTTCATGTCGATATAGACCGGAATGCCGGGGCCGGCAATGCACTGCACCAGGCCGACGTTGGCGGCCCAGCCGGACTGGGCGATCAGCCCGTCCTCGGCCTGCATCAGGTCTGCGATCTTGCGCTCGACCCGCCGCTGCGGGGTGTCGCCGTGCTGGAACACGGACGACATCAGCAACTCCGGCTCTTCATTGAGGAAGGCCCGCGCCTGCGCCTGTACCAGCGAGGATTCGCCAAGCAGGCAGAGATAGTCGTTGCTGCTCAGGTGCAACGCATCGGGCCCGGGCGTGCGTCCGTGAAGCAAATGATCGCCGCCCCAGAGCTTGCCCATCCGCTCGTCGAAATGTTGTGCCATCCGCGCCGTGATCCATGGCGGCAGCGTGGGGGCTTTGGCGCGGGAGGCGTGGCGCATCGAGTGCGGAGGCTCGGCTTCGGAGAACATCGGCTTTCCTTCTACAGGTCGGGTAATAGTGAGATCGGTGGCAAGGCTCTGCATGGCGGGGGCGGCAACAGATGCCGTCCGCGCGCGAGGCGGCCGCACCCAGTCCTTCCGGCGAGGTGCCATTGCTGACAAGTCGGGAGAGTCCTGTTGACGTAGCGACCACTGTGCCAGCCTTAATCAGCGATTGTGACCGGACTTCCACCAATCCAACGTCTGTTTGGAGTGGGGGTGCCGGGTTGAGACAGCCGCGTCGTGGCCACATCCTTCGCTAGTCGATTGGCCGATTTCTCACTAAAAAATGCCTTTACCATCACTTATGTGATGCTTGCGCTACCTGTTGCGCCGGTCCTTGAGCCCCGGACCGGGCGTGGCTTGCGCTTGGCGGGACCTAGTCAGGCCCGGGACTGCCGAATGCTCATCATCAGTCTTGGTGAAGAACGCCCTTTTTGCACGCCCTGTTTCCAGGCAGGCGGCTGCGGCAGCGCGCCATAGCCAGGAATCGGGGCAACATGGGATTTGGCACCGAGGGCGGGAAACAAGGGGCTGCCTGGTACGCAGGTTGCGGCCGGCGGCGCTCGCCGCCAGCGTGGGGTGTCTGGCGGCGTGTGGGGGAGGGGGTGGCGGTGGCTTTGGAGAGGGGGGCGCTGCCCATGGCGCTTCCAGGCTGGTGCCTTTGGCGTTCAGGTACAGGGCAGCAGCGTGCTGCGCGTGTTCACCTACGCGCCGGGCCTGCCGGTGCCGGCGCGCTCGGCGGCGCTTGTGTCGGGGGCGTCTTACGCCTGGCCTGCTTTGTCGGTCTGGTACTCGGACTTCTCATAGTCGAAGGTGCCTTTGCGCGAGGCGCCATGCGCTAGCGCATGGCACCCATGCTATCGGCATGAACTCAAGCCGCGCTACCACCAACCAGCGCCGCCCCCCGCGCCTCCATCGTCCTGCGCGCAATATTGAGCTGGTGGATCTGCGTCGTGCCCTCATACAGCCGGAACAGCCGCACATCGCGATAGAAGCGCTCGGCCACGGTGCGCGCCATATACCCGCTGCCGCCGAATACCTGCACCGCGCGGTCGGCCACGCGGCCGGCCATCTCAGAGGCGAACAGCTTGCACATCGACGCCTCCATGGTCACGTCCTCGCCGGCGTCGCGCTTGCGCGCGGTGTCGAGCACCAGCGCGCGGGCGGCGTGCAGTTCCGTATTGCTGTCGGCAATCATCTGCTGCACCAGCTGGTAGTCCGCGATCGGCTTGCCGAACTGCCGGCGCTGCGCCGCGTAGCGGACCATCTCGTCGACCAGCCGGATGGCGGGCCCCACGCACAAACCGGCCAGGTTGATGCGCTGCTTGTTCAGCGCCTTCATCGCTGTCTTGAAGCCGACATTGGGTTTGCCGCCGACATTGGGTTTGCCGCCGACGATGGCGCTGGCCGTTACGCGGCAGTCCTTCAGGTAGACATCGCCGACCGGCGAGCCGTGCTGTCCCATCTTGCGTTCCGGTTCGCTGGTGCTGAGGCCGGGGGTGCCGCGCTCGATCAGGAAGGCGCTGATGCCATGGGCGCCCGGCGTATCGGGATCGGTGCGGGCGAACACGGTGAACAGGTCCGCGATCGGGGCATTGGTGATAAAGCACTTGCTGCCGTTCAGCACGTAGTGATCGCCGTCCTGGCGTGCGGTGGTTTGCAGCGACGTCGCATCGGAGCCGGCTTCGGGCTCGGTCAGCGCAAAGCAGCCGGTCACCTTGCCGGAGGCCAGTTGCGGCAGATAGCGCTGTCGCTGTGCTTCGGTGCCGTCGGCCACCAGCGATTCGGAGGCGATGCCGGTATTGCCGCCGAAGCGGGCACGGAACACGGTGGCGGCCTGCGAGACCTCGATGTTCACCAGCGCCAGTTCCTCGGTGGTCAGCCCTGCGCCGCCGTACGCTTCGGGGATGCTGTGGCCGAACAGGCCGAGGCGGCGCATCTGCTCGACCACGGGCTCGGGTATCACGTCGGTGCGATCGATCTCCGCCTCGAGGGGAATGCAGGTTTCGAGCACGAAGCGGCGGATATCGGCCAGCAGCGCTTGCTGGCGGGCGGAGTCGCGGATCATGGAAGGTTTCCGGTTGATTGAGTGAGCGTGGGCGTGTGCGGCTACTGTGCCGTGATGCCGGCGGTCTTCAGCACGCCGGTCCACTTTTTGGTTTCGGTATCCAGGAAGCGGTCGAACACGGCGGTGGATTGCGGTGCCAGGTCCATGCCGAGTTCGGCCAGGCGGCGTGCAGTGGCGGGGTCGGACGTTGCCTGCGCGGCGGCCTCGGCCAGCTTGCGCACCACCGCGTCCGGCGTGCCCTGCGGCGCGACCAGGCCGAACCACCCGCCCACTTCATAGCCGGGCAGGCGCGCGGCCTCGGCCACGGTTGGCACGTCGGGCATCACGGCTGAGCGCTTTGCCGAGGTCACCGCCAGCGCGCGCAGCTTGCCGCTTTGCACCTGCTGGCGGGCAATGGCCGAGGTCAGCGCCATCATCGAGACGCGCGCGCCCAGCAGGTCGCTCATGGCCTCGGGCTGGCCCTTGTAGGGCACATGGGTGAGCTTCACGTGCGTCATCTGCGCCAGCAGTTCCGCCGAGAGATGGTTCGAGGTGCCGACGCCCGCGCTGGCGTAGGTCAGCGTGCCGGGCTGGCTGCGCGCGGCGTCGAGCAATTCAGGCAGCGTGCGCAGCGGCGACGCGGCCGGCACCACGATCACGTTGGGTACGGCACCAATGCCCGCCACCGCGCGGAAGTCTTTGCCACCCTTGCCCTGGATCGACGGGTTCAGCAGCGGCCCGACCACATAGCTGGGGCTGACCGCCAGCAGCGTATAGCCGTCGGCAGGCGACCGGGCGACGAAGTCCGCGCCGATGGCGCCGCCGGCGCCGGTCTTGTTCTCGACGATGACGGGCTGCTTCAGCACCCGCGCCATGTTCTCCGCGGTGATGCGGGTGACGGAGTCGACCACGCCGCCCGCCGAGAACGGCACGATGATCCGTATCGGGCGGTCCGGGAAGCGCGCCGCATTGTCAGGGGCGGCCAGCGCTGGCAGCGGCATCAGCGCGGCGCAGGCCAGCATGCCGGCAGCGAGCCGGCGCAATGGTTGGATGGCATCCATCTTGTCTCCTTGGGTTGCCTGCGCCGGGGGATTTCCCGCGGCGCGTTTTCATGCGGGCCTCTGGCGGGCCGCTTGTCATTGCCGGCGACATCACCGGCAGACTGCATTGCTGCGTCCTGTCGGCTAGCGCGCGCAGCTCAGTTCGATCTGCCGCACCGCCTCGCGCAGCCTCGGCGCCACCTCGCGCTCCAGCATGTTGTCGCGATTGCGCGATGCGGCGATGGTGCAGTTCAGCGCGAACGGGTCTTCGTGCAGCGACTGGCGCACGGGTGCCGCGATCGCGTGGATCTCTGGCCGCCACTCGCCGCGGCTCAGGCAGTAGCCGTGGGCGCGGAAGTGCTTCTGGTCGTCCGCCCACATCTGGCGCTCAACGTTGAAGCGCTCCGGATCGTCCACGCGCAGCCGGTTCAGCAGTGCCGTGCGCTCGTCTGCGCTGCAGGCCAGCAAGACCGCGCGGCCGATCGCGCTGGCCAGCAGCGGCCGGGTGCTGCCGATGTCCGGCTGGTAGAGGTTGCCCGGATCCAGCCGACAACTGTCCACGTACACCACCGACAGCCGCTCGCGCATGCCCAGGTTCACCGTGCAGCCGGTTTCCCGCGCAATGGCCTCCATATAAGGCCGCGCCACCTGGCGGATCGCCAGCCCGGCCAGCATCGGGTAGGCCAGCGCCAGCACCCCGGCGCCCAGCCGGTACTTCTGGTTGCCGGGCACGCGGCTCAGGAAGCCGAGCAGCCCCAGCGTGTAGGTCAGCCGCGACACCGTCGCCTTGGGCAGCCCCGTGCGCGCCACGATGTCCTGGTTGCCCAGCACCGGGCTGGACGGCGTGAAGGCGCGCAGGACCTCCAGCCCGCGCGCCAGGTTGGTGGCGAACTGGCGGTCGGTGGCCAGTGCGTCCTCGCTGGCCAGGCCTGGCAGGGGCAGGTGTTCCGGGTTGCGGTCCATGCTGTGCGGTGGTTGCTTGGGTTCCATGCTGGGATCCGGGGATGGGGGCGTCAATGTTGTAGCACGACCGTTCCGCACAGCGAAACCGTACTTGCATCCGAGCCAGCCGCCTGCCACCTTGCAGCAGACGCCAATGCCGCCGGAGGCCCGCCATGCAAGACCAGGAACACGCTGTATCGCCAGACGCACACTGCACGGGCCCGCTGGGCGGACTGCGCATCCTCGACATGGCCACCGTGGTGGCCGGCCCGTTTTCCGCCACGCTGTGTGCCGACATGGGCGCGGACGTGGTCAAGCTGGAGCTGCCCGACGGCAGCGATCCGCTGCGTGGGCTGGAGCCGGTTACCGAGGACCACGCCCTGTACTGGAAGGTGACCAACCGCGGCAAGCGCGGCATCTCGCTAGACGTGCGCACGCCGCGCGGCCGCGAGATCTTCCTGCGCTTGCTGCCTCAGTTCGATGTGCTGGTCGAGAACTTCCGCACCGGTACGCTGGCGCGGTGGGGGCTGGATCTCGACACCCTGCATGCGGCCAACCCGAAGCTGATCGTGCTGCGGCTGACCGGCTTCGGCCAGACCGGGCCCGATGCGGCGCGGCCGGGTTTTGCCCGCATCTTTGAAGCCAGGAGCGGCCTTACCAACCTGGCGGGCACCGCGCAGAGCGGGCCGATGCATATGAACTACCCGGTGGGGGACATGATCGCCGGCCTGTTCGGCGCCTTTGCGATTGCCACTGCGGCGGCAGAGCAGCGCGCCAGGCCCGGCCAGCGCGGCCGCGAGATCGACCTGGCCGCCACCGAGGCGCTGTTCCGCCTGCTGGACCCGCTGGCCATCGAGTATGAACAGCTGGGACATGTGCGCCAGCGCGCCGGCAACCGCACCACCTATGCTGCGCCGTCCAACATGTACCGCACCGCGGACGAGATCTGGGTCACGGTAGTGGCCTCCTCCGACGCCACCTTCCGCCGGCTGGCCGAGGCCATCGGCGCGCCGCAACTGGCGCAGGCGCCGGAATATGCCACCAACGCCGGCCGCGTGCGCAATATCGAAGCGCTGGACGGCAGCATTGCCGAGTGGTTTGCCGCGCAGCCCTATGCCGCCGTGGCGGCCCGGCTGGAGCAGTGCCAGGTGCCATTCAGCAAGGTATTCAGCATCGCCGATATCGTCGACGACCCGCAGATGGCGGCGCGCCAGGCCATCGTGCGGCTGCCCGATCCGGACCTGGGCTCGGTGCCGGCGCCATGCGTGGTGCCGCGCTTCTCGGGCTATGCGCCGCCGTCACCGCGTACCGGGCCGGATGTGGGGGAACACAATGCTGAGGTCTATGGGCAGCTTGGGATCGGGGATGAAGAGTTGGCCCGGCTGCGGGCAGAGGGCGTGGTCTGACACACCGGGCGCGGGGCTACGCCGTCCGCGCTAGCCCCGGCGCCTATATCGGCATCGGCGCCGGCGAGAGCGCGGACGATCCGCCGCTGCACAATCCCTACTACGACTTCAACGACCGGATCTTGCCGCTGGGCGCGGCGTATTGGGTGGCGCTGGTCGCGCAGCAATTGCCGGCCAGATGACCCGCGCCCGTCAGGGCAAGCGGGCCGCTTGCGCGAACACATTCAGGAACCCCAGCGCGGGTTGCGCGCTGGCTTGCGCTTCGATGCTGGCAGCAAGCACCGGCGCCGGCAGCCAGGGATAGGGCAGTGCCGCCTGCAAGGCCGCCAGCGTGACCGCGCCGGGATCGGCGATCGTGTCGATCCGTTCGATATGGATATGCAGGCTGGCGATACGGTACGTGCCGTCATCGCCGGCGGCAAAGCCCCAGCGGTAATAGCCCTTGCCGACGCGCAAGGCGCTGGCCGCGGTTTCCCGCATCACCACCAGCCAGGGGATCGTCATGGCGTTGCCGTCCAGCGCCGCGCCAACGTCGCCGATGTAGTAGGTCCGGCAGCGGTCGAACGTCTTGGCAAACTCGCTGACCAGCGTCGCAGCAATGGCATCCGCGCCTTCTGCCCTCGGCGGAAAGCTGATGGAGTCGGTATCGATCGAGAAGGTCAGCGACGCATCCGGAGCGAAGGCTTCGTGGATCAGCGTCGGACGATTGTTGTCCTTGGCCTCGACGTATTGGGCCAGCCGGGCTTTGGCGGTGGCGAGCGGGATTGTGTTCATGCTGGACTCAAGGGTATGGGTTGAAAGGCGGGGGGGGCGCTGAGGTGTTGCGGCGAGTTTGTTAGAATTTGGCACAAAGCTTGTATCAAAAGCTAAGTGGACATACCGCCGATGGCAACGACTCCTGCAAACAAGAACCTGACCGTAACGCATCCGGCGTGCCTGGTCGACGGCTCGGACCGTGAGTTCCGGCACCTGGTGAATGGCCTGCTGCCATTTGCCGCGCGCCTGCTGTCCGTGCGCGACGGCTTTGGCGGCCTGATCGGCCTGACAGGGGTCCAGTACTCGCTGATCCGCTCGATCCTGCACCTGTCGCAGCAAGGCGAGGTGACGGTCAACCAGCTCGCCGACCATCTGCACCTGAGCGGCCCGTTCATCACCATCGAGACCGGCAAGCTCAAGAAGCTGGGGCTGATCGACAAGAAGGCCCATCCCGAAGACAAGCGCAAGATGCGACTCACCATCACCGCCGCCGGGACGCGTCTGCTCAATGAACTGCTGCCCGTGCAGCAGCAGATCAACGACGTATTGTTCGACGGCGTTTCCCGCACCGAATTCAAGGTGCTGTGCTCGGTGGTCGACCGGCTGGTCGCCAACGGCGATCGCGCCGCGCTGGATCTCGAACACCTGCAGGCGCGCCGGCAGAAAGGCTAGTGCGCGGCCCACTGCACCGTGCCGACATCGATGCCTTCCTGGTGCATCTCCCATAGCGGGCTCAGTTCACGCAGGCGGGTAACGGTCTCGCTGACCTGCCGGATGACTTCGTCCACCTCTGCCTCGGTGGTGTAGCGCCCCAGCGTAAAGCGGATCGAGCTATGCGCCAGCTCGTCGCTGCGGCCCAGCGCCCGCAGCACGAACGAGGGCTCCAGCGAGGCCGAGGTGCAGGCCGAGCCCGACGACACCGCCACGTCCTTGATGCCCATGATCAGCGATTCGCCTTCGACATAGTTGAAGCTGATGTTCAGGTTGTGCGGGATACGGTGCGCCAGGCTGCCGTTGACGTAGACCTCGTCCAGCCGCGACAGCCCCGCCAGCAGCCGGTCGCGCAACGCGCCCACGCGGCGCGCTTCCTCCGCAAGTTCCAGCTTTGCCAGCCTGAAGGCCTCGCCCATGCCCACGATCTGGTGCGTCGGCAGGGTGCCTGAGCGCATGCCGCGCTCATGCCCGCCGCCGTGGATCTGCGCCTCGATGCGGATGCGCGGCTTGCGCCGCACGTAGAGCGCGCCGACGCCCTTGGGGCCATAGACCTTGTGCGCCGTCACGGTGAGCAGGTCGATCTTCAGCGCTTCCAGGTCGATGGCGATCTTGCCGGCGGCCTGCACCGCATCGCAATGGAACACCACGCCCGCAGCGCGGCAGAGCTCGCCGATCTGCGCGACTGGCTGGATCACGCCGATCTCATTGTTGACCATCATCACCGACACCAGGATGGTGTCCGGCCGCATGGCCGCGCGCAGCGCGTCAAGGTCGACCAGGCCGTCGGTGCCGACGTCGAGATAGGTCACCTCGAAGCCCTGCCGTTCCAGCTCGCGGCAGGTATCGAGCACGGCCTTGTGCTCGGTTTTGACGGTGATGATGTGGTTGCCCTTGCCGCGATAGAAATGCGCCGCGCCCTTGATCGCCAGGTTGTTGCCCTCGGTGGCGCCGGAGGTCCAGATGATCTCGCGCGGGTCCGCATTCAGCAGCGCCGCCACATGCGCGCGCGCGGCCTCGACCGCCTCTTCCGCCTGCCAGCCGTAGTAATGGCTGCGCGATGCGGGGTTGCCGAACTGCTGGTGCAGGTAGGGAACCATCTTCTCGACGACCTGGGGGGCGACCGGTGTCGTCGCGCTGTAGTCCATGTAGATCGGAAGGGTCTTCGGCTCGGATTGCATAGCGCTCATTCCTGGAGGCGGATGTGGGGACGACCGTGGGCAAAGCGTACCCGGTGGTCAAGGAAAGTGGGGCCGAGTCTAGCACCGGGTAGCGGCCGTTCGCGGCGGTGCCATGCTGCCGGTAGGGTTGCTTGACGCGCGGACAGCTGCAATTCCGGCCGCGTGGCGATACCTGTCCGCTAGCCGGAAAACCTTGTCCGGCAACGGTTTCCGGACTTCATTGAGTCTCCTCGGGAGGCTGTCCGGCTCCGCACTCTAGGGTTTCCACCAACTTGAATGGCGTTGTTTTATAGCATTCAATAAAACCTAAATTACAAAGGTAAATAAACAAAGTAACCGGTTGGATGAGAACACTTGTGTAGGAGTCGTGATGGCTGAGTCATCTGTTGGTCAGGGCGTCAAAGCGGACGCCGAAGCGGACGCAGAAGCGCACCGCCGCTTCAGGAATGCGTTGGCGATGTTTGCAACAGGCGTTGCCGTGATTACCGCGCCGCGCGAAGAAGGGCTGCCGGTCGGCATCACGGTGGCGTCGTTCAACTCGGTATCGCTGGACCCGCCGCTGGTGCTGTTCTCGGTGGACCGCCGCTGCCTGAGCCTGGGCGACCTGCGCAGCGCGCGGCGCTATGCCGTCAACGTGCTGGCCGAGGCGCAGCAGGATATCTCGAACCGCTTCGCCAGGGCCAATTCCGGCAAGTGGGAAGGCATCGGTTTCAGCAAGCGCAACGAGGACAGCCACGTGCTGCTGCCGGACGCGCTGGCCACCTTCGAGTGCGAGCCCTATGCCATGCACGACGGCGGCGACCACGTGATCTTTATCGGGCGGGTGGTCCGTCACCAGGCCCGCCAGGACGGCCGGCCCCTCATCTTCTTTGGCGGCAAGTACCGGGCACTGGAAGACAGCCCGGCCGCCGCCTGAATCCACAAGAACAGACAGTCAGCACAGGAGAACGACATGATCAAGACCGGTAATCAGCACATTGTCATGCTGCGCGATGGGCGCGAGGTGTACCTGGACGGCAAGCGGGTGACGGATGTCACCAGCCACCCGGCCTTCCGCAACTCGATCCGCAGCTACGCCAACCTCTACGACTTCCAGGCGCAGCCCGGCAATGTCGACAAGATGACCTTCCAGCCAGCGGGCACCGACCGGCGCGTCAGCCGGATCTGGGAGCTGCCGACCAGCTACAACGAGCTGGTCGAACGCCGCCAGATGCTGGAAGCCTGGACCGAGCTGCACTACGGCTTCATGGGCCGCTCGCCCGACCACGTGGCCTCTTGCATCTCGGGCATGTACATGGGCATCGATGTCTTCGAGCAGGCCGATCCGGCACGTGCCGGCGCGCTGCGCGACTACTACCGCTATGCCCGCGACAATGACCTGTTCCTCACCTATGTGATCGTCAACCCGCAGGCCAACCAGTCCAAGTCCGCGCACGAGCAGGAAGACAAGTACCTGGCCGTGGGCATCGTCGACCAGGACGCGGAAGGCATCACCGTGCGCGGCGCCAAGATGCTGGCCACCAGCGGCATCATGGCCAACGAGGTCTTCTGCAGCTGCATCCAGCCGCTGCGCGAGGGCGACGAGATGTATGCGCTGTCCTTCGCGGTGCCGATGAACACCAAGGGGCTGAAGGTGATGTCGCGCAAGTCGTATGAAGCTAATGCCACCTCGGTGTTCGACAACCCGCTGGCCAGCCGCTTTGACGAGAACGACGCGGTGCTCTATTTCGACGACGTCAAGGTGCCGTGGGAGCGCATCTTCGTCGCGGGCGACGTGGGCTTGTGCGCCAGGCAATTCCACGCCACGCCGGCGCACGTCTACCAGAACTACCAGTGCCAGGTGCGGCTGATGGTGAAGCTGCGCTTCCTGGTGGGCCTGGCGCACCGCATCACCGAGATCAACGGCACCAGCAGCTTCCCGCAGGTCAGGGAAATGCTGGGCCAGCTGGCCGCAGAGGCGGGCATGGTCGAGGCCTGGGTCTACGGGATGGAAGCCAAGGGCCAGGTCGGCAAGCACGGCTACTTCGTGCCGGACCGCAGCATGCTGTACGGCTCGCAGGTGGTGACCCAGCAGCTCTACGGCAAGGTGCTGGCCACGCTGCGCGAGCTGGCCGGCGGCGGCATGATCATGCTGCCGTCGAGCATCGAGGATTTCGCCAATCCGTCCCTCGCCGGGATCATCGCCAAGACGCAGAAGTCGCCGGTGTGCAGCCCGGAAGAGCGCGTCAAGTTCTTCAAGCTCGCCTGGGACGCGGTCGGCTCCGAGTTTGCTTCGCGCCACAACCAGTACGAGATGTTCTATGCCGGCGCCACCTTCGTCACCAAGGGCCATGCCTATCGCACCTACGACTGGCAGAACGCATCCGGCCTGGTCGACAACATGCTCGGCAGCTATTCCCTCGAAAGCGAACTGGCCAAGCTGCCGCAGGCCGCCTGACTTCCCGCACCTTTCCCAATTCCCGCATCGAACACGGAGATCGACATGGCAATCACCAAACTTCACGACGAGTTCCACACCCTGGACCTGGAGTCCGGCTGGGAGGTCCCCCACGGCTATCCGTCGGGCATCCAGCAGAAGATCCTGTCCGGCTCGCTGGACGAGAACGGCCGCAGCGGCAGCCGTACGCGCCTGCTGCGCTTCCAGCCCGGCGTGTTCACCACCTCGCCCTTCGTGCATGAGTACTGGGAAGAGGTCTACCTGCTCAGCGGCGACCTGACTGTCGGCAACGACGCCAATGGCAAGGGCGGCGAAGCCTTCGTCCCCAACACCTACGCCTGCCGCCCGCCCGGCGCCTTCCACGGCCCGTTCAAGTCCGACGGCGGCTGCATGCTGCTGGAGATCCACTACTACGACCCGGCCTGATCATGGAAGCGACCATCGCAACCGCGCAGCGCCAGCTTGCCGCGGGCAGTGCCAACGCGCTGTCCTTGCTGGCGTCATGCGTCGAACGTATCTGCAATCCCGGCAGCGAAGGCGCGCGCGTATTCCCGCATGGCGTGAGCATGGCGGCGCGCAAGCAGGCCCAGGCCAGCGACATGCTGCGCGAGCAAGGCGTGGTCGGGCCGCTGGCGGGCGTGCCGGTATCCGTCAAGGACCTGTTCGACGTGCAGGGCGACGTGACCCGCGCCGGCGCACGTGTGCTGCCGGAGCGTGCGGCCAGTGCCGACGCGCCGGCCATCGCGCGCTTGCGTGCGGCGGGGGCGGTGTTTGTCGGACGCACCAATATGACCGAGTTCGCCTACTCGGGCGTCGGCATCAATCCGCACTACGGCACCCCACGCAATCCCTACGACCGGCAAGCCGGCCGCATTCCGGGCGGCTCGTCGTCAGGCGCTGCGGTGTCGGTGACCGACGGCATGGCCCTGGCGGCGATCGGCTCGGACACCGGCGGTTCGTGCCGGATCCCGGCGGCATTGTGCGGCATCGCTGGCTTCAAGCCCACGGCGCGGCGCGTGCCGCTGCAGGGCACGGTGCCGCTGTCGCCCAGCTATGACTCGGTGGGCTGCCTGGCCAACACCGTGGCGTGCTGCGCCGCCATTGATGCCGTGATGGCAGGCGAGGCGCCGCCCGCGGGGCCGGCGCCGCTGGCCGGGCTGCGCCTGGCGGTGCCCAGCGGGCTGGTGCTGGAAGGCATGTCGGACGAGGTGGCCGAGGTCTTCAGCCGCACGCTGCGCCGGCTGTCCGCGGCGGGCGCGCTGCTGCAGGACGTGAGCTTCGACAGCTGGGACCAGCTGGCCGGCATCGGCGCGAACGGCGGCCTGGTCGCAGCGGAAGCCAGTGCCTGGCACGGCAGCCTGCTGGCTGAGCAGGCCGATCGCTATGACCCGCGCGTGCTGTCGCGCATCCGGCTGGCTGACGGGCAGCGTGCCGCCGACTACCTGCGCATGCTGCAGCGCAGGGGCGAGCTGTGCCGGCAGGCCGATGCCGAGCTGGCGGGCTTCGACGCCGTGGTCCTGCCCACCGTGCCGGTCGTGGCGCCGCGCATCGCGAACCTGGACGACGACGAAGCCTTCTTCCGCACCAACCGGCTGCTGCTGCGCAACCCGGCCATCGCCAACATGCTCGACCTGTGCGCGCTGTCGGTCCCGTGCCATCGCCTGGGCGACGCACCGGTGGGACTGATGCTGTTCGGGCGCCACCTGTCCGACCGCAGGCTGCTGGCCATCGGCATGGGCATCGAGGCGGCATTGCGGCACGAGCGGGGCTGAGCCCCCGCAGCACTACAGAAGTACCCATAACTACAGTGGAGACAACAATGCCTGATATCCGTACCGGCGCCGCCGTACTGGCCTGCGCCACCCTGTTCGCGGCGACTGCTTCCGCAGCCGACCCGGCCCCCATCAGCGACGGCGTGGTCAAGATCGGTGTGCTGACCGACATGTCGTCGATCTTCTCCGACATCGGCGGCAAGGGCTCGGTGGTGGCCGCGCAGATGGCCGTGGACGATTTCGGCGGCAAGGTGCTGGGCGCCCCCATCCAGGTGGTCAGCGCCGACCATCAGAACAAGACCGACGTCGCCGCCACGCTGGCGCGCGGCTGGCTCGACAACCAGAAGGTCGACGTGATCCAGGACGCGCTGCCGTCCTCGGTCGCGCTGGCCGTGTCCAACCTGGGAAAGCTCAAGCACAAGATCGTCATCGCCAGCGGTGCCGGCACCACGCGCCTGAGCAATGAAGACTGCTCGCCCTACACCATCCAGTATTCGTACGATACGTACGCCTTTGCCGCCAACACGGTCAAGGCGCTGGCCCGGCGCGGCGACAACAGCTGGTACTTCCTGACGGTCGACTACGCCCTGGGCGCGTCGCTGGAGAAGGACGGCACCGAGGCGCTGTCCAGTGTCGGCGGCACCCTGAAGGGCAAGGCCAGGCATCCGATCAACTCCGCCGACCTGTCGTCCTACCTGCTGCAGGGACAGTCCTCGGGCGCGAAGGTGATCGGGCTGGCCAACGCAGGCGCCGACACGGTCAATGCGATCAAGACCGCTGCCGACTTCGGCATCAACACCGCGGGCAAGCAGAAACTGGCCGGGCTGCACATGTTTATCAGCGACATCCACAGCCTGGGGCTGCAAGCCGCGCAGGGCATGACGCTGACGACATCGTTCTACTGGGATCGCGACGACGCCACGCGCGCCTGGTCGCAGCGCTTCTTCGAGAAGACCGGACGCATGCCAACGCTTGTGCATGCCGGCGTGTACTCGTCGACCACTCACTATCTGAAAGCGATCCAGGCCGCGCGCACCGACGACAGCGATGCCGTGCTGGCGCGCATGCGAGAGACCCCGGTCAATGACTTCTTCGCGAAGAACGGCACGATCCGCGCCGATGGCCTGATGGTGCACGACATGTACCTGGTCGAAGTGAAGCGGCCGCAGGAGTCGAAGCGGCCGTGGGACTACTACAAGATCAAGACCGTGATCCCCGCGAGCGAGGCGTTCCGCCCGCTCAGCGCCAGCGCCTGCCCGCTGGTCAGGAAGTAAGCCCATATCCCTCACCGAGGTCGGCATTCCAGCCGGCGCTCCACCCCATTGCAGAGAGCAACCGATCATGAAGACCCTTACCTTTGAACTTGACAGCCGCCAGGGCAAGTCGCAACGCACCGTCACCATCCACCAGCTCATCGTGGCGGGCTGGACCGGCCGCGACGTCGAAGCCATGGAAGCCCACATCCGGGAACTGGAAGAACTGGGCGTCAAGCGCCCGCCCTATACCCCGGTGTTCTACCGTGTGGCTGCGCAACGCCTGGGGCCGGCCCCGGAGATCCAGGTCAGCGGCGAGGCCAGCAGCGGCGAAGCCGAGTTCCTGCTGGTCCGGGACGGCGATGACATCCTGGTGGGCATTGCCTCGGACCATACCGACCGCGAAGCCGAGACCTACGGCATCACCGTGTCCAAGCAGATGTGCGAGAAGCCCTGTGCATCGGCCTTGTGGCGCCTTTCCGAGGTGGAAGGCCACTGGGACCAACTGGTGCTGCGCTCCTACGCCACCATCGACGGCGAGCGCGTGCTGTACCAGGAAGGCCCGGTGACCGCCATGCGCTCCCCGGCGGACCTGCTGCAGCGCTTCTGCGGCCATGGCGGCGAGTTCGGCGAAGGCTCTGCGATGCTGTGCGGAACACTGCCCGCGATCGGCGGCATCCGCCCGGCCGAGCGCTTCGAGATCGAGCTGGAAGACCCGGTGCTGGGGCGCACGCTGCGCCACGCCTACGCGGTCGCTGCGCTGCCCGTGGCGGGCTGAGCATGCCGCGCCATCCCCACTGCCACGGCAGCGCCACGGAGTCACGGCCATGCACCACGACCTGATACTAGAGACCCGCAACCTCGGCAAGGCCTTCCGCGGCTTTACCGCGGTGAGCGACGTCAACCTGCGGGTACGCCGCGGGTCGATCCATGCCTTGATCGGCCCCAACGGCGCCGGCAAGACGACTTGCTTCAACCTGCTCACCAAGTTCCTGGAGCCGACCACCGGCACCATCCTTTTCAACGGCATCGACATCACCCGTGAAAAGCCCGCGCAGATCGCGCGGCGCGGCGTGATCCGTTCGTTCCAGATCTCGGCGGTATTTCCGCACCTGACGGTGATGGAGAACGTGCGCATCGGGCTGCAGCGGCAGCTCGGCACGGCGTACCAGTTCTGGCGCAGCGAGCGCTCGCTGGACGTGCTCAATGACCGCGCCATGGAGCTGCTCGAACAGGTCGGCCTGACCGAGTTCGCGCAGACGCTAACGGTGAACCTTCCATACGGCCGCAAGCGCGCGCTGGAGATTGCCACCACGCTGGCAATGGAGCCCGAGCTGATGCTGCTCGACGAACCCACGCAGGGCATGGGCCACGAAGACGTGGACCGCGTCACGCAGCTGATCAAGAAGGTCTCGGCTGGCCGCACCATCCTGATGGTGGAGCACAACATGAGCGTGGTCTCGTCGATCGCCGACAAGATCACCGTGCTGCAGCGTGGCGCGATCCTGGCCGAAGGGCCGTATGCGGAAGTTTCGAAGGATCCGCGCGTGATGGAGGCCTACATGGGCACCGTTGACGCGGAACTGCAGGGCGCGCACTGAGCCGGGAGACCAATGAGATGACGACATCCAACACACCCGCGCTCGAGATCAGGGACCTGCACGCCTGGTACGGCGAATCGCACATCCTGCATGGCGTTGACCTCACCGTGAACCGCGGCGAAGTGGTCACGCTGCTGGGCCGCAACGGCGCTGGCCGCACCACCACGCTGCGCGCGATCATGGGACTGACCGGCACGCGCAAGGGCTCGATCAAGGTCAATGGCCACGAGACCATCAGCCTGCCCACGCACAAGATCGCGCACTACGGCATTGGCTATTGCCCCGAAGAACGGGCGATCTTCTCCAGCCTCTCATGCGAAGAGAACCTGATGCTGCCGCCGGTGCTGAAGGGCGCCGACACCAGCAAGGGCATGAGCGAGACCGATATCTACGAGATGTTCCCGAACCTGAAGGAGCGCCGCCAGAGCCAGGGCACGCGTCTTTCCGGCGGCGAGCAGCAGATGCTGGCGGTCGGGCGCATCCTGCGCACCGGCGCCAACCTGCTGCTGCTCGATGAAATCTCGGAAGGGTTGGCACCGGTGATCGTGCAGGCGCTTGCGCGCATGATCCTGATGCTCAAGCAGAAGGGGTACACGGTGGTGATGGTGGAGCAGAACTTCCGCTTTGCCGCGCCGCTGGCGGACCGCTTCTACGTGATGGAGCACGGCAGCATCGTCGAGCGCTTCGCGGCCAATGAGCTGCAGGCCAAGATGCCGGTGCTGCACGAACTGCTGGGCGTATAAGGAGCGACTCATGAATCTGTTTGAAATCCCGCTCCCGGCGCTGCTGTCGCAGCTGTTGCTCGGGCTCGTCAACGGCGCCTTCTACGCCATGCTGAGCCTGGGCCTGGCCGTGATCTTCGGGCTGCTGAGCGTCATCAACTTCGCGCACGGTGCGCTCTTCATGCTGGGCGCGGTGCTGGCGTGGGCCGGCATGACCTATGCGGGGCTCAGCTACTGGGCGATGCTGCTGCTGTCGCCGCTGGTGGTGGCCGCGCTGGGCGTGGTGATCGAGAAGACCATGCTGCGCTGGATCTACAAGCTCGACCATATCTACGGCCTGCTGCTGACGCTGGGCATTACGCTGGTGGTCGAAGGCATCTTCCGCTCGGTTTATGGCGTGTCCGGGCTGCCCTATGGACCGCCCGAGGCGCTGCAGGGCGCCTCCGACCTCGGCTTCATGCGCTTGCCTAATTACCGCGTGTGGGTGGTTGGGGCATCGCTGGCGGTCTGCCTGTCGACGTGGTACGTGATCGAGAAGACCAGGCTGGGCGCCTACCTGCGCGCTGGCACCGAGAACGCCAAGGTGGTCGAGGCGTTCGGCGTCAACGTGCCGCGGATGGTGACGCTGACCTATGGCTTCGGCGTGGCGCTGGCCGCGTTTGCCGGGGTGCTGGCCGCGCCGGTCATGCAGGTATCGCCGCTGATGGGCCAGAACCTGATCATCGTCGTGTTCGCGGTGGTGGTGATCGGCGGCATGGGCTCGATCATGGGTGCGATCCTGACCGGCTTGGGGCTGGGCGTGATCGAAGGGCTGGCCAAGGTGTTGTACCCGGAAGCATCTTCCACCGTTGTCTTCGTCATCATGGTGGTGGTGCTGTTGTTGCGCCCGGCAGGGCTGTTCGGAAAGGAGAAGTGATGAGCGGACAATCTATCGCCGCAATCGGCGTACGGCAGCAGCAGGTGGCGGGGCGCCTGCCAAAGCAGGTGATATACGGCGTGGTGCTGGCGTGCCTGCTGGCCGCGCCACTGGCCGGTGCGTATCCGGTGTTCGTGCTCAAGGTGCTGTGCTTCGCGCTGTTTGCGTGCGCCTTCAACCTGCTGATCGGCTATACCGGGCTGCTGTCGTTCGGCCATGCGGCCTTCTTCGGCGGCGCTGGCTATGCCGCCGGCCATGCCTTGAAGGTCTGGGGCGTGACCCCGGAAATCGGCCTGATCCTGGGCACCGCTGCGGGCGCGCTGATCGGCTACGTGGTGGGCTCGCTGGCCATCCGCCGGCAGGGCATCTACTTCTCGATGATCACGCTGGCGCTGGCGCAGATGCTGTTCTTTATCTGCCTGCAAGCGCCGTTCACCGGCGGCGAGGACGGCCTGCAGGGCATCCCGCGCGGCAAGCTGTTCGGGGTGCTGCCGCTGTCGGACGACCTGACGCTGTACTACGTGGCGCTGGCGATCATCGTGGCCGCCTTTGCGCTGATCGTGCGCACGGTGCATTCGCCGTTCGGGCAGATCCTGAAGGCGATCAAGGAGAACGAGCCGCGCGCGGTGTCGCTTGGCTATGACGTCGACCACTTCAAGCTGACCGCCTTCGTGCTGTCGGCGGCGCTGTCGGGGCTGGCCGGCTCGGTCAAGGCACTGGTGCTGGGCTTCGAGACGCTCAGCGACGTGCACTGGTCGATGTCCGGCATGGTGATCTTGATGACGCTGCTGGGGGGCCTCGGCACGCTCACCGGGCCGATTATCGGCGCGTTTGTTGTGATCGCGCTGGAGAACAAGCTTGGCGAACTGGGCGGCTACCTTGCGGCGGTGACGGGCATCGACTGGTTCAACGGGCTCGGTGAATCGGTGTCGATGGTGACGGGCATCATCTTCATCGTGTGCGTGCTGACCTTCCGCAAGGGGATTGTGGGGAGTTTGGGGCGCGGACCCGAATGAGGCGAAACCCGTCCATGCCCCTAGTTCTCTCCCCTCTCCCCTAAATGAGAGAGGGGGGAAAACATCTGCAAGTTCAGGCTCAGGCCTTGGCCAATGCCAGCGACGCACCCGGCGCGACTGCCAGCTTCGCGCCGAGATGCTGGTAGACAATCCCCGCCACCATATCCGCAGTCACCGCCGACAAGGTCCACCCCAGGTGCCCGTGCCCGGTGTTGTAGAAGATGCATGCCGTCCGCCCGCGCCCCACACGCGGCAGCATATCCGGCATCATCGGCCGCAGCCCGGCCCAAGGCACCACGCTGCGCGTGCTGACGCCGGGGAAGCACTGCTGCACCCATTCCACCAGCGGGCGGATGCGGTCGGCGCGGATATCGCGGTTGTAGCCATTGAACTCGGCAGTGCCGGCCACGCGGAAGCGGTCGTCGCCCAGGCGGCTGGTGACCAGCTTGGTTTCGTCGTCGAGCAGGCTCACCACCGGTGCCGCGGCGCGGCTGGCTTCGTCGGTCAGGTTGACCGTGATCGAATAGCCCTTGACCGGATAGATGTTGACGCGGTCGCCCAGCCCCGCGGCCAGTGCGCGGCTGGCGGTGCCGGCGCAGATCACGGCGCCGTCGAAGGTGGAGCTGGCCGTGTCGGCGCCGTCCTGAACGGTCACGGTGGCGCGCCTGCCGTCGGTCTTCACCGCCCGCACGTCCTGGCCGTACAGGCAGCGCACGCCTAGCCGATCGATGGCCGCGGCCAGGCCGCTGGTGAACTTGTGGATGTCGCCGGTGGAATCGCTCTCGGTGAAATAGCCGCCATAGTAGGACCCGGCCAGCGTCGGCTCGATCGCGCGCATCTCCTCGGGCGTCACGGCGCGGCGCTCCAGCCCGCCCTGCGCCAGCAGCGCTGAGACCCGGCCGGCATGGTCGAAGCCGGCCTTGTCGCGGTAGATATGGAGGATGCCTTCCTTCTTCAGGTCGAAATCGATGCCTTCCTGCGCCGCCCAGTCGAACAGGTGCTCACGCGCGGCGATGGCCAGGCGCGCGGTCTCGATGGTGTTACGGCGGTAGTGGGGGATCGCGGCGATGAACTCGGCGAACCAGGACAGCTTGTGCCAGCTGGGCCGGGGATTGAGTAGCAGCGGGGCGTCGTTGCGCAGCATCCATTTCATGCCCTTGACGATGGTCGACCAGTGGGTCCAGACCTCGGCGTTGGAGGCCGACAACTGGCCGCCGTTGGCGAACGAGGTCTCCATGGCGGCATAGCGGTGCCGCTCGAACAGCGTGACGGAGAATCCGCGCCGGGCCAGCGCGTAGGCCGTGGTGACACCCGTGATGCCACCGCCGATGACAGCGATTGATTTCATGATCTGCAGGTTCCAGGAACGTCGATGGTGGGAGCCCGGACGCAATATGCGTGGCGGACGCCCCCTCTGTTCTGGACCTGAGAGATTCACGACACCCGGCCGCCAGGGCGGGGTACGCTTGCTCCTTCGGTATGCCGGCGGACGATAGCGTCCGGCATTCTTCAGAGTGCACTGACTGGTGATGCCGGTCCTTTTGCCTGAGAGTTTCCGGGGCGGTTGCTCCTTCGGCGCTGTGCGCGGCGGGCGCCGCGATAGTCTCTCCCTGCATCACATTGGCTTGACGCCAATCAGGGCAATGTAGTGACAAGGTCCGACGTTGGATATGCGGGTTAACACTTAGGCGGCCTGCCGCCCGCGTCGCTATGTCGCATCGGCCTGCGTCCCCATGCCCCATAAAATGTCAGCGCTCGCTCTCGGGGAGAAGCGCCGTATGCTGCGCTCAGGTGGAGTGAGCCAAAAAAAAAGACGACAACAAGGCTTTCCAGTGAAGAAAAATCGCATTGCACTGGCCGTTTCGGCGGTACTGATGGGCCCCGCCGTCGCCGCCGCCCAGGTGGTGGACGCGCTCGAGCCGCTGCAGGAGGTGGTGGTCTCGGCCAAGTCGGAGCGCGGCGAGACGCCGGCCATACCGCCCAACACGCCCTCGCCGGCCTACGGCATCAGCAGCCGCCGCATGGCCGACTTCAATGTGGTGAACACGGAAGACGCCCTCAAATACGCGCCCAACCTCGCCGTACGCAAGCGCTTCATCGGCGATATGAACTCGATCATCTCGGTGCGCAGCACCAGTTCGCGCCAGTCGGCGCGGGGGCTGGTCTATGCGGACGGCCTGCTGCTGTCCAACCTGCTGGGATCGGACTTCAGCTTCCCGCCGCGCTGGTCGCTGGTCAACAGCGCTGAGATCGAGCGCATGGATGTGCTGTACGGCCCGTATTCGGCGCTGTATCCCGGCAACTCGCTGGGTGCGACGGTGCTGATCACCACGCGCACGCCGGAGAAGTTCGAGGGCGATGCCAGCGTGCAGCTGTTCACGCAGCGCTTCAGCCTGTACGGCACGCACGACAACTTCAACGGGGTCCACGCCAACGCCTATGTGGGCGACCGCGTCGGCCCGTTCTCGTGGCTGGTCAGCGTGGACCGGCAGGACAGCAAGAGCCAGCCGCTGAGCTTCTATACCGCGGCGCGCTCCACGGCCCGTGCCACTTCCGCCGACAAGCCGGTCACCGGCGCCCACTTCGACCAGGACCAGACCGGCCGCGACCGCGTGGTGATGGGCGTGAACAGCGAGGGCGTCACGCATACCGTGCAGGACCAGCTCAAGCTCAAGCTTGGCTACGACATCACCAATACCCTGCAGGCGCAGTTCACTGCCGCCTACTGGCAACAGGACCGCTCCAGCGCCACGGGCAGCTACCTGCGCGATGCCAGTGGCAACGTGGTGTCGAACGGTCCAGTGAATATCGGCGGCTACGAGTATGTGATTCCCGCCAACGCCTTTGCCCCGAGCAATGGCGAGGACGCGCGCTGGCTCTATGGCCTGTCGCTGCGCACGCGCAACGAGACCGGCTGGAATTTCTCGGGCGTGGCGTCGCTGTTCGACGTCAGCAAGGACATCAGCCGCAGCGCCAACACCGTTGGCAGCGGGCCGGGCACGGTGACCTATGGCGACGGCACCGGCTGGCGCACGCTCGACCTGAAGGCCGACTACCGCCCGCAGCAGCTGCAGGGCGGGCACTGGGTCACGTTCGGCTATCACTACGACAACTACCGGCTGAGCAACACCACCTACAACACCTCGGACTGGCAGGCGGCCACCATCACCGCCTTCAACAACGCCTTTGCCGGCAAGACCGAGACCCAGGCGCTGTATGCGCAGGACGCCTGGTACTTTGCCGAGGACTGGAAGCTGATCCCCGGCGTGCGCTACGAACACTGGCGTGCCTATGACGGCAGCCGCAGCCAGCCCGGCGCGGATATCGGCTACCCGGTGCGCAGCGAATCCAACTGGTCGCCCAAGCTGGCGCTGGAGAAGGCCTTCGGGCAGGACTGGCTGGGCCGGTTGTCGCTGGGCCAGGCCTATCGCTACCCGACTGTCAGCGAGCTGTTCCAGGGCCGCATCACCGGGACCGCGCTGATCAACAACGATCCCAACCTGCGGCCAGAGCGGTCGTTCTCGAAGGACTTGACCTTCGAGCGCACGTTGGATTCGTCGTACTTCCGGGTCTCGGTGTATGAGGACGATATCCGCGATGCCCTGGTCAGCCAGACCAACACCACGGTATTCCCGACTGTCACCAGTTTCCAGAACGTCGACCGCGTGCGCACCCGCGGCATCGAGCTGGCCTATGACGCGCGCGATGTGTTCGTCAGCGGCTTTGACCTGTCGGCCAGCGGGGCCTACAACCATTCGAAGACGCTTGAGAACGCCAACAACCCGGCCTCGGTGGGCAAGTACTTCTACCGCATCCCCAAGTGGCGGGCCAACCTGATGGGAACCTATCGCATCACGCCGGCCTGGGCCGGCACGCTGGCCATGACCTATTCGGGGCGGCAGTACAATACGCTCGACAATTCCGACGTCAATCCCGACACCTTCGGCGGCACCAGCAGCTTCCTGACCTTTGACGTCAAGGTGACGTACAGGCCCGCGAAGAACGTGCGCCTCGGGCTTGGCATCGACAACCTCACCGACCAGCGCTACTACGTCTACCACCCGTATCCGGGCCGGACGTTCTACGCCGAGGCGAAACTTTCCTTCTGAGCACGTGAACAGGCTGACCACACCCATGCAAGGCGTTTGCCCCAGTTTCCGTCTGATCGTTGCCGGGCTGATGGCCTGCGCCGCGCTGGCCGCGACCGCGCAAACGCACGGCGATCACGCCGGCCACGGCAGCCAGGCCAAGACCGCGAAGATGAGCGAGCTGGGCACCGGCGCGGCCTTCGATCGCGAGGGCAAGCTGTGGGTCGCCTACAAGGACGGCCCTTACGTCGCGGTACGTGCATCGACCGACTACGGCCGCAGCTTCGGGCCGGCGCAGCATGTCAACAGCGTGCCGGAGCAGGTTGCCGCCGATCACGAAAGCCGGCCCAAGGTGGCCGCGGGGCGCGACGGCGAGATCTACGTCACCTGGACCCAGCCGCTGCCCAAGCCGTGGACCGGCTTTATCCGCTTTGCGCGCTCCACCGATGGCGGCAAGTCGTTTGCCGAACCGCTGACGGTGCATGCCAACCGCGACCAGATCGCACACCGCTTCGACGCCATCGCGGTGGACAACGCCGGGCGCGTCTTCGTCAGCTGGATCGACAAGCGCGACGTGGTTGCCTCCGAGGCGCGCAAGCAGCCGTACACCGGCGCCGCGGTCTACTACGCGGTCTCGGCCGACCAGGGCAAGACCTTCCAGGGCGACTACAAGATCGCCGACCAGTCGTGCGAATGCTGCCGCATCGCGCTGTCGCCCACGCCTGACGGCAAGATGCTGGCGCTGTGGCGCCATGTATTCCCGCCCAACGCGCGCGACCACGCGCTGGCGCTGCTGGGCACCGACGGCAGGGCCACGCCGATGCAGCGCGCCACCTTCGACGACTGGCGCATCGACGCCTGCCCGCACCACGGCCCCGGCGCTTCGGTGGCGCCCGATGGCACGGTGCATATGGTCTGGTTCAACGTGCGCGAAGGCAAGCCCACGGTCTCGGTGGGGCGCTGGAAGGACGGCAAGCTGCTGGCACAGCGCCCGCTGGACGACCCGCGCGCGCAGCATGCCGATATCGTCGCGCTGAAGGACAACGAGATCGCGGTGACATGGAAATCGTTCGACGGCCAGCAGACACGCCTGTCGGCGATGTTGTCGCAAGACGGCGGCAAGACCTGGCAGACGCGCAAGCTTGCCGGCACGGAGCGCGACTCGGACCAGCCGCACTTGCTGCAGCATGCGGGCCGCGCCTACGTGCTGTGGCGTACCGAGGCCGAGGGCTTCCAGGTGTTCCCGCTGGGCAAGGAGGGCGCATGATGCCATCCCGCCGCAAGCTGCTCGCCGCTGCCGTCCTGACCCTGGCGATGACTGCCGCCAATGCCGGCAGTGCGCCGGCCGAGCGCGTCGCCGTGTTCGCATCGGCCACCCAGCTGGCAGCCAGCCAGCAGGGCAAGCCCTTTG
This sequence comes from Cupriavidus necator N-1, assembly GCF_000219215.1. NCBI lineage: Bacteria > Pseudomonadati > Pseudomonadota > Betaproteobacteria > Burkholderiales > Burkholderiaceae > Cupriavidus > Cupriavidus necator. The sequence continues at coordinate 487,501 of NC_015723.1, forward strand.
TGCTGGTGGTGTGGTCGCTCGACTGCGTCTATTGCAAGCGCAACTTCGACGCCATCGGCAAGCTGCGCGCGCAGCACCGGGACCTGCGCGTCGTCACGCTGGCGACGGACAACCCCGACGCGCTGCCACAGGTGCAGCAACTGCTCCAGCGCGTCAGGCTGACGCGCAACGCGTGGGTGTTCGGGCACGAGCCGCAGGAGCGGTTGCGCTATGCGGTCGATCCGGACTGGATGGGCGAGATGCCGCGCACCTACTTCTATCGCGCCGATGGCCAGCGGCAGGGCGTGTCCGGCGTGATCAGCGACGCCGACTGGGGCAAGCACCTGCGCTGGGCCGGCATCGCCGGCTGAGGCTGCGCCGGGAGCGGCTGCCCGTTCAATCCGGCTTGATCCCCGCGCGCGCAATGATCGGCTTCCAACGCTGCTGTTCCTGCGCGATAAAGCGCGAGAACTCCGCCGGCGTGTCGCCCACCACAATCGCCGCATCCGCGCTCAGGCGCTCGACCGACGACTTGCTCTTCACAGCTTTCGCGGTGGCGTCCGCCAGCTTGTCGGCGGCCGCCTGGGGCAGAGACGCCGGTGCCAGCAGGCCATACCATTGCGTCATTTCGAAGCCGGGATAGCCTTGTTCGGCAACCGTCGGCACGTCAGGCAGCTGGGGAATGCGCTGGGTCGTGCCGGTGGCGATGCAGCGCAACTTGCCGGCCTTGATGAACTGGATGATCGCCGGTGCGCCGACGGCGGCCGCGTCCAGCCGCCCCGACAGCAGGTCGGTGATCTGCGGGCCGCTGCCGCGATACGGCACATGGGTGATGAAGGTGCCGGTCGCGGCCTTCAGGTATTCAAAGGCCAGGTGGCCGGCGCTGCCGTTGCCGGCCGAACCGTAGTTCAGCTTGCCGGGTTTGCTCTTGGCCAGCGCCACGAACTCCTTCAGGTTCTTCGCGGGCACGTCGGGGTGGACCACATACAGGCTCGGCACCTTCGACAGCAGCGAGATCGCGCGGAAATCCTTGATGGGGTCGTAGGGCAGCTTCGGGAAGATAAACGGATTGACCGCCAGCGTGCCGATATGGCCGAGGATCAGCGTGTGGTTGTCATCGGCGCGCGCGACTTCGCCCATCGCGATATTGCCGGCCGCGCCGGGCTTGTTCTCGACGAAGACTGACACGCCAAGCAGCTTGGTCAGCTCCGCCGCGGTGGAGCGCGCCACGATCTCCGAGCTGCCGCCCGGCGCGAACGGCACCACCAGCCGGATCGGCTTGGCCGGCCAGGCCTGGGCACGCGCCAGCGTTGGCGCCAGCGCGCACGCGCCCAACGCGGCGGTGGTCTTGAGCAGATGGCGGCGAAGGGGATTGATCGAGGTCATGTTTTTCTCCTGAAGGTTCTGTAGCTGGGCCGTGGTGGGGCAGGGGCGGTGCTGGCGGGTGCTATTCGGGCTTGATGTTGCCGTCCCGGATGACCTTGGCCCATAGCCGGGTCTGCCCGTCGATGAATTGCCGTGCCTGTGCTGGCGGCGCAGCCACGACCTCGCCGCCCAGCTCGGCCACGCGTTGCCGGATCTCGGGGCTGGTCATGACTTTCTGCAGGGCGTCAGCGAGCTTCGCTGCGATCGGGTCCGGCGTTGCGGCGGGCAGGAAAGCCGCGTTCCATTCATAGACCTCGTAGCTCGCCACGCCGGCTTCCTGCATGGTGGGCACGGACGGCAATGCCTGGGTGCGGGCATGGCTGGTCACTGCCAGCGGCTTGAGCTTGCCGGCCTTGATGTGCTGCAGGCTCGACGCCACGTTGGCAAAGAACAGCGGCACCTGGCCGGCGATGACATCGGTCATGGCGGGGCCGCCGCCCTTGTAGGGCACATGCAGTAGGTCGACTCCCGCGCGCTGTTCGAACAGCACGCCCGCCAGATGCTGCGCCGAGCCATTGCCCGAGGACGCAAAGGCGACCGAGCCTGGCTTTTGCCTGGCCATGGCCATGACGTCGCTGACCTTGCTGGCAGGGAAGCTCGCCGTGGCCACCAGCACATTGGGATAGCGCGCCAGCACGCCGACCGGCCGGAAGGCCTTGTCCGGATCGTAGGGCAGGCGCGGATAGAGGCTGGGATTCACCGCATACGAGGAGGCATCGACCATCATCGTGTAGCCGTCCGGCGCCGCCTTGGCGACATAGGCTGCACCGATCTGCCCACCGGCACCCGGGCGGTTCTCGACGATCACGGTCTGGCCCAGCTCGCGCCCGAGACCCGGGGCGATCAGCCGTGCCATCAGGTCCGCGCCGCCGCCCGGCGGATACGTCACCACGATCGTGATGGGGCGTGCCGGCCAGGCCGCGGCGGTGTCGGCGGCCTGCACCAGCGTGGTGGTGGTGATCATGGCAGCGATCGTGGCGGCGATCGCGTGGCGTGCGTGCATGGGTCTGTCTCCTCGGGTGCGGTCCGTCAGCGGACGTCCGCGGTATAGCGAAAGGCAAAGGCGTCGCCCCGCGTCAGCCGGTATTCGATGCAGCTGCCGCCCAGGTCGAAGGCATGCCGGGTCACGACCGCGCACGGGTGCGCATCCGGCAAGTCCAGCAAGGCGGCCTCGTCTGCTGCTAGCGTGCGGAAGGTCACTTCATCAACGGCGCGATGGACCGTAATGCCGCAGGCGCTGCCCAGCAGCGGGTAGAGCAGGTCGCCCCATTGCACCGGCGGGAGTTGCTGCAGGGCCTCGCAGCGCGGCAGCGGCAGCCAGATCGATTCCAGCAGCCGGGGCGTGTCATCCAGCCAGCGGCGGCGTGAAATTGCCAGCCCGCGTGCACCCGTCGGCAGCCCGAAGCGGGTTGCCATGGCCTTGTCCAGGCGCACGGCGCGGCACGACAGGATTTCCGAGCGCGGCACCGCCGGCGCGCCATCGGCGCCGCCGAAGCGGAAAAACCGCATCAGGCTGGCCCCGCTCAGTCCCTTGCGCACGAAGGTGCCCTTGCCCTGCACGCGCTCCAGCAGGCCCTGCTGGACCAGCACGGCGATGGCCTGCCGGATGGTGCCCAGCGCGATGCCGAACTCCTTGGCCAGCGCGCCTTCCGCAGGAATGGCGCTGCCGGGCGCCCACGCGCCCGAAACGATCCTTGCCTGCAGTTCCGCCGCAATCTGGCCGTAGCGGCTCAGGCCCGCGGCGGTGGTTGTAGTCTGGAACAGCGCGTTGTCTGGCATGCCGAACCCGTGCTAAATTGATGTCAATGCCGATGTCCTCTAGAGGACTAGAATACTGACGCGGGTTCGGATGCCATATCCGGATATACCCGCGCCACTGAGCCGCGCCACGGAGGGACTGACTGATGAGCAAGCGCGCATTGCCGCTGGTGGATACCCACTTCCACGTCTTCGATGCCGGAGTGGCCGCGCCATCGGCCCGCTACCGGCCGCCCTATGCCGCCGACCTGAAGGGCTGGCACGTCCGGCTTGCAGAACTCGGAGAGCTGTATGGGGTAGTGGTGCAGCCCAGCTTTCTCGGCACCGACAATGCGGCGCTGCTGGCCGCGCTGCAGGCCATGCCCGGGCGCTTGCGCGGCGTCGCGGTGGTCGACCCGGAAGTGACGGACCAGGAACTGGCCACATTGCACGGCGCCGGCGTGCGGGGCATCCGCCTGAACCTGTATGGCGATCCGGACTGGCTGCGCATTGCCACCGCGCCGTGGCGCGGGCTGTTCTCCCGGATCGCCGGGCTGGGCTGGCATGTCGAACTCCATACCAGCAACGGCGATGGCGCCATGGTGCTGGCGCAGCTTGACGCGGCCCTTGGCGATGCCGGCGCGCCGGTCGTGCTTGACCACTTTGGCCGGCCCGGCCCCGCAGGAACCGCGGATGCGATCTTCGACGTGGCCACTGCCGTGCGCGCGCGCCGCCAGGTCTGGGTGAAGATCAGCGCGCCGTACCGGCTTGCATCCCCTCAGGACTGGCACGGGCTTGCGCAGCGATGGCGCGAAGTCGTGGGCGATGACCGCTTGCTGTGGGGCAGCGACTGGCCATGGACCAATCACGAGGCGCCGGCTCGGGTCGACGAGTGCCGGATGCTTGCCGCATGGCCGGGACAAGGGGCGTCCGGTGACAGCGAGGAGGCCGGCGCGGCCTTGTCCGCTGCGCTCCGGTGGCGCAACGCCGCAGCGTTGTACGGGTTTGCGGTGAAGGGATAGCGGGCGACTTGCGCCGCCGGCGTCAGTCCAGCGCGAGCACCGCGGGAATCGCCTCCACCAGCAGATCGATCGTCACCCTCAGCTTGTGCGGCAGGAAACGGGTGCGCGGCCACACCAGGTGCAGCGGGGTCCGGATGACGGAGGCTTGCGGCAGTACGCGCACCAGCGTGCCCTGGTCCAGCGGCTGCCGCACCAGCCACAACGGGACATTGACCAGGCCCGCGCCACGTATGGCTGCGGCGGCGATGGTGTCGATATCGTCAAAGCCGAGACGGTGCGCCAGTTCCGGCCGCGCGATATTGCCGTCGGGACCGGCAAGTGACCAGGGCACGGACTCGCCGCCATGCATGTAGACGAGGCAGCGGTGCGAGGCCAGGTCGGCAATGCTGGCCGGCGTGCCATGCTTGCGCAGGTACCCGGGCGCGGCGCAGAGCACCATCGCCTGCATGCCCAGCGGACGTGCCACCAGCATGTCGCTGTCCGGCAGGCGCCCGCTGCGGATGGCCAGGTCGATGCCGTCGTCAGCAAAGTCGACCAGCCGGTCGGTGAAATTCCCTTCCAGCCGCAACTGCGGATGACGGTCCGCCAGCTCCAGCAGCAGCGGCGCCACATGGTGGCGGCCGAACACCACCGGGGCGCTCACGCGAACCCGGCCGGCCGCTTCCCTGCGCCCGGCTTCGAGCATGAGCTGGGCGGCATCCAGGTCTTCCAGCGCCTGGGCACAGCGTTCATAAAAGGCCTGGCCGTCGTCGGTCAGCGCCAGGCTGCGCGTGGTGCGCACGAACAGGCGCGTGCCGACGCGTGCCTCAAGCCGGGCGATGGCCTTGCCGATGGCCGAGCGCGTCAGCCCCAGGCGCGCCGCGGCCTGGGCAAAGCTGCCGGCCTCCGCGGCGGCCACGAAGGCGGAGATCCCGGCCAGCCGGTCATGGGTAATTGGTTCCATAGGATCTACATGGGAAGGACATCGATTGCCCAATGGATCTGTCAGGGAATCAGTATAGTGGGTTCACCGTTTTCAACAGACCGGAGTACCCCATGACGTCCTCCATGCAACGCTGGCAACTGTCCGCTTTCGGCCGCAACAACCTGCGTCGCGTCGACGCGCCCATTCCCGTGCCCGGTCCCGGCGAGGTGCTCGTGCGGGTCCATGCAGTGGCCCTGAACTACCGCGACCTGCTGATCATCCAGGACGGCATGGGCATGCCCGTGCAGCCGCCGCTGGTTCCCGGGTCGGACATGCGCGGCGAGGTGGTGGCGATTGGCGAAGGTGTAGCCGACTTTGCCCCTGGCGACGCCGTGATCAGCACCTTCTTCACCGGCTGGCTCGATGGCGTTCAGCCGCGCCGCAGCATGCCGCTGGGCGTGCCTGGTCCCGGCATGCTTTCGGAGTACGTGGTGCTGGCAGAAGATTCGCTGGTGTCGGCCCCGCGCACGCTCGACGCCGCGCAGGCCAGCACCCTGACCTGCGCCGGCCTGACGGCCTGGCAAGCCCTGGCCGAGGCCACGGTGACGCGGCCCGGCGACACCGTCGTGGTGATCGGCACCGGCGGCGTGGCCCTGTTTGCCGTGCAGATCGCCCGCGCACAGGGTGCGCGCGTGATCGTGGTGTCCGGCAGCGACGACAAGCTGGCGCGCGTGCAGGAGCTGGGCGCGGCGCATGGCGTCCATCGCGGCCGCACCGCTGACTGGCCGGCTGCCGTGCGCGAGCTGACCGGCGGCCGCGGTGCCGACCATATGCTGGAACTGGCTGGCGGAGACAACTTCGGCCGGTCGCTGGCCGCGCTGGCGCAGGGCGGCCGGATCTCGGTGATCGGCAACCTTCAGGGCGATGAGCTGCGCGCCAGCGTCTATCCGGTGCTGCATGGCCGCGTGACCGTGCAGGGGATCGGCGTGTCGCACCGGCGCGCGCTGCAGGACCTGGTGCGTGCCGTGGACTGGCTGGGGCTGCGCCCGGTGATCGAGCGCGAGTATGACTTCGGGGACTTGCCCGCGGCGCTCGACCACCTGGAACGCGGGGCCTTCGGCAAGGTGGTGGTGCGGCTGCGCTGAGGCGCGGGCCGGACTGCTATTTGCGAGCCTTGCCGCGCGCGCTCTTTTTGGCCGCGGCGGCGCGCGCCGCTTCTTTCTCGGCCGCCGCCGCTGCGCCCAACTGCTCCAGCCAGGACATGCCCTCGACATAGGACAGGAAATGCCGCAGGTATTCCGGCGAGGTCTCGCGCATCAGCGACAGCGAACGATGCACGAGATGGTCGGTATTGAGCGGCCCGGCATTCTCCGGCACGCGTTCCAGCGACAGGCGGAAGTGCTGCTCGACGCTGACCCTGGCCCAGGTTTCGCGGAAGTAGTCGGCCAGGGCATCGACCAGCGGCGCGTTGGACTGGGGGGCGTGTGCCGGCACCGGCGCGGGCGACCGTGCATCGTTCGAGGCGACCGCGACGGCGGGCCTGGCGCGCGCGGTGATGTCGTGCACGAGTGCGCCAAGCGCGCTGGCTGTCGGGCTGGACGTTGGCGTGGACGGCGCGCCACCATCGGCAATATCGCTATCGTTGCCTGTGTACCGCTGCACGATGGCTGCATACGCGGCGGCCAGACCTCGCAGGCGCTCATCCAGCAGGCCCCGCACCGCGCCACTGTGTCCGGCGCAGCGACGGGCCAGCGCCTCCATCAGGCGGAAGCGCACGGGATCGGCCTGGTCGGCGCCGCTGGCCTGCCAGGCGTCCAGTTGCGCGCGGATATCGGCTGCCACGTCGAGGCTAGCCATGCGGCTTCACCGTGCCCGCGGTCACGCGCGGCACCGGCGAGATCTCCACGCGCCGGTTCTTCGCGCGGCCCTCGGCATCGGCATTCGGTGTCACAGGCTGCTGCGAACCGAAGGCGGCCGAGAACACCGAGGTGGGCGGGATGCCGGCATCGATCAGGGTGCGGGTCACGGTCAGCGCGCGCTGCGCCGACAGCTCCCAGTTGTCGGCAAAGCGGCGATTGCCTTCGCGCACCTGCTGGTCGTCGGTAAAGCCGCTCACCATCAGGATCTCGTCGCGGCTGCGCAGGTAGGCTGACAACGGTTGCGCCAGGCTTTTCAGCAGATCGCGGCCGTCAGGTTGCAGCTGGTCTGAGTTGAGCGCAAACAGCACGTTGCCGCTGATGCCGATGCGCCCGTTCACCAGCGTCACGCGGCCGGCCGCCAGCGGCCCCGCCAGCGCCTTTTCCAGCGTCTCGCGGCGCTGTGCTTCCTCCTGCCGCTGCTTCACCTCGGCTTCCAGCCTGGCCGACAGTTCCATCTGCACGCCGATGACCCCCAGCAGGACCAGCACGAACGCGCCCAGCAGGACCGACATCAGGTCGCCAAAGACCGCCCACGCGGGAACGGTCGGCTCAACGCCGGCGTCAAGGTCCTCTCTCATGCCGCCTCTGCGCTGGGCGCTTGCTGGCCGGCGCGCTGCTGCAGGTCCTCAAGGATCTGCTTTTGCGACAGCATGCTCAGGTCGACGACTTCGCGCGCCTGCGCCACGTAGTAGGCCAGTTGCTCGTCGCTGCGCGTCATCGACTTGTCCAGCGCGACCTCGATGCGCTGCAGGTGGTCGATCAGCTTGCCGTTGGATTCGCTGAACAGCTGCACCGCCACGCCAAAGGCCTCGCCCAGGCTCGCGACTTCGACCGCGCTGCCGGTGACCTGCGAGGCGATGTCGGTGAGCTTGCCGGTTTCGGATTCGACCTTGTCGGTAAAGCGCGTGCCGACGCGGTCCAGCAGGTCCGCCGTGGTGGCGACCAGGGTGTCGACCACGCTGCGCTGCTCAGTGGAGGCATGATTCACGGCATCGAGCAGCGTGCCCAGCGTTTCCAGCATGCGGCTGCGTTCTTCCAGCATGGCGTTGTCGCGCGCCATGCCGTCGGTGAGCTTTTCGCGCAGTTCCGCGATGACCTCCGCGGCGGCCTTGGGCGCTTCGGATGCGGCCTGCATCAGGTGGGCAACTTCGGCGATGGTGCCGGTGGCCTGGGCCTGCGCCTGGGCTGCCATGTCGCGCGCGGTGACGGCCAGCGTCTCGCAGATTTCCTGCTGGCGGCTGACGGTGTGTGCGCTGGCCTGTTCCCATTCCTGGCGCAGCGATGCGGCCATGGTGCCGAGCGTATCGGTCCAGGCAGCCATGCGTTGCGCGTCCTGCGATGCCAGTTCCGCCTGCAATGTGGTGGCGGCCTTGGGTGCCTCGGCCGCAGCTTGCACCAGGCGGTCGATTTCGGCGAGGGTGGTGCTGGCATGCGCCTGCGTCTCGGTCGAGATCGCGCGCGCGGTCTGCGCCAGCGCCTCGCAGATCTCCTGCTGGCGGGTGGCGGCGTGCGTGCTGGCCTGTTCCCACTGCTGGCGCAGCGTGGCGGCGATGGTGCCGAGCGTATCGGTCCAGCTGGCAAAGCGCTGTTCATCGCGCGCAGCCAGCTCGGCCTGCAGCGCAACGGCCGCCTTCGGGGCGTCCGTTGCAGCCTGCACCAGACGGTCGATCTCAGCGAGGGTGCGACTGGCATGCGCCTGGGTCTGGGTCGAGATGTCGCGCACGCTCTGCGCCAGCGTCGTGCTGATCTCGTCCTGGCGGCTTACCGTATGCGCGTTCAGCTGTTCCCACTCCTGGCGCAACGCGGCCGTCATAGTGCCGAGCGTATCGGTCCAGGCGGCGAAGCGCTGTGCATCGCGCGAAGCCAGTTCCGCCTGCAGCGCGACGGCCGCCTTCGGCGCGTCCGACGCGGCTTGCACCAGGCGGTCGATTTCCGCGAGGGTCTGGCTGGCATGCGCCTGGGTCTGGGCCGAGATCTCGCGCACGCTCTGCGCCAGCGTCGTGCTGATCTCGTCCTGGCGGCTTACCGTATGCGCGTTCAGTTGCTCCCACTCCTGCCGCAACGCGGCCGTCATGGTGCCGAGCGTGTCGGTCCAGGCGGCGAAGCGCTGTGCATCGCGCGAAGCCAGTTCCGCCTGCAGCGCGACGGCCGCCTTCGGCGCGTCCGAAGCGGCTTGCACCAGGCGGTCGATCTCCGCAAGGGTCTGGCTGGCATGCGCCTGGGTCTGGGCCGAGATCTCGCGCACGCTCTGCGCCAGCGTCGTGCTGATTTCGTCCTGGCGGCTTACCGTGTGGGCGTTCAGTTGCTCCAACTCCTGGCGCAAGCCAGCCGTCATGGTGCCGAGAGTATCGGCCCAGGCCGACAGGCGCTGCGCGTCGTGCGCGGCCAGTTGCGTCTGCAGCCCGGCATGCGACTCGCCCACGGTGCGCACCAGTGTCGCAGCCTGTTCGCCGATCGCGACCGCGGCGGCCGTCAGGGCCTGCTGGTTGTCGCTGGCGAGCTTCTCGCCGGTACGCTCCTGGCGCGACAGCGCCTCGCGCCATGCGTCGGCAGCGCTGGCGGCAGCCGTGTCGAGACGGGTGGCGACACCGTCCAGCAGCCCGGCCGAACGTTGTTCGAAGGTCTGGGCAAAGCCGTCGAGGGACGTGCGCAGGTCCGCTGCCAGTGCCTCGCTCGCGCGTTGATGCCCGGCCAGCGCCTGGTTCCACGTATCCGCGACGCCCGCGGTGGCGCTCTCGAAGCGGCTCGATACCCCATCCAGATGCTGTTGCACGGCGTGGGTCACGGTGTCGCGCAAGGCCGTGGTTTCGCGTGCCAGGCCCGCCATGGTCGCGTCCACCGCAGGCTGGATCGCTGCGCTTGAGGCGCGGGCGCTGTCGGCAATGCTGTCCTTCAGCGATTGCTCCACCGAAGACGCCAGGCGCGTGTAGACCACTTCGGTCTTGCCGTGGAAGGCGTCCTGGCTGGCGGCCAGGCGCTCGGTCAGGGCCTGGTTCTGTTCCGCCATCGTGGTCATCATGGCCTGCATGCGCTCGACCAGTGCCGGCATCACGTCGGCTTGGCGCTGCAGCAGCCGGAACGCTTCATCACGCTGGTGGCCGCGCGAGTAGGGGCGCAGCGTGGTGGCGATGCGGGCGTCCAGCGCCTGCGCGGCCTGGATCCGCTCGCCCCGGCACAATGCCGACAACAGCCCCAGCATCGCGGACGTGGCCACGCCCGCGACCGAGGTGCCGAACGCAAAGCCCAGGCCCTTGACCGGTGCGGCCAGCGAGGCGCGGATGGCCTGCAGGTCGGTGGCGGTCTCCAGCGCGATGCCGGTGCCGCGCAGGGTCGCCACCATGCCCAGGAACGTGCCCAGCATGCCCAGCAGCACCAGCAGCCCGACCAGGTAGGGTGTCAGCGCGGGGCCGGGCAGGCCGACGCGCTCGCCTTCCACGCGCAGGCGGGCGCTGTCGCGCAGGCTGGGATGCAGCCGTTCCAGCCAGCTGCCAAGGCTGGCCGGCGCTTCGGACAGGCTGGCGACGGCCTGCGCCAGCGTGGCGGTGGCCTGCCGGTAGCGGTACAGCTCAAACGCCCCCGCCAGGTAGCAGCCGCCGATCAGCAGCGTCACGGCCAGCGCCAGGAAGTTCGTGCCTGCATAGCCGGCGGCGATCCAGCACACGATGGCCAGGCCCGCCAGGAAAGCGACAATATGGGTAAGGTATCGGGTCATGATGTTCTGGTTAGCTGTCTTGCAGCGCCGCCAGCAAGCCTTCAAGGGGCTGCCAGCGGATGTCGAGTTCGGCGAGCAATACGCTCTGCATATCCTTGCGGAATACCCCCAGCCATGCACCGGGCCTGGCCGTTGCGGGCTGTCCCGCGGCTTGGGCTTCGGCCAGCGCCGCGGCTTCGGCCTGGCGCAGGCGCTGGAAATGCGGCTCCAGCATCGTCGGCAAGGCGCCCAGCAGGCTCTGTTCGCGCGCGCCCAGCACGCGCTCCATCACGGCATCGACCATGGCCAGCTTGGCCATGCCGGGTGCGTGGCCGGACAACGCGCCGCGCAGGCGCCCGCGCAGGTCGCCGATCGCGGTCTCCATGGTCTGTTGCAGCGTCAGGTAGCGCTGGCGATAGACCGCGTAGTCGACCTGCGCATCCACGGGGTCGGGCAGCGCGGACGGCCGGGCCGGCCCGCGCCGCTTGCCGGCAAGCGTGGTGTCTTCCACGATGGCATCGGCAAGCGCGGCGCGCACGCGCGCGCATTCCCGTGCCTCAGTGCTGTCGGCAGCACGTGCGGCAGGCGGCGCTGCCGGCGCATTGGCCTTCAGCGCCGATGACAGCGCGATCGCATCCGCCCAGCCAAGCCATTGGCTCAGCTGGCTCGAGAGCGAGCTCGCAGGAGGAGGGGCATCGGCGTCAGTCAGGCGAGCCAGCAGGCGGACGAGCGTCGGGCCGCTGAAACCTGTGCGCCGGGGCACTTGTAACATTGCGCCGGATTCGAAAAATCCAGCAGTTTACACGCCCGGGCGGCGGCGCGGCCGATATCGGCCAGCGCTTGACTACCCGCATTTGAGGCATTGCCCTGCGCATGGACGGCAGGCAGTTGGTGTGCCGCCGGTGCGCCTACGGCGGTAGGGTGCCAATTGCAGGCATTCCGATGCAACATCAGTCCCCCTGTGAAACGCGATTTCAAGGGGAAGACATGAAGACCAAACTGCATCGCCTGAAAGTCCTGAGCGCAGTCCTCTGCGTGACCCTGGCCGCCTGCGGCGGGGGCGGTGACGGCAACGGCGGCGGCAGCGGCTCGTCGGGCGGCACTGGCAACAGCGGCAATACCAGCGGCACTGGTGGCACGGGTGGTACTGGTGGCACGGGCGGCACCGGCGGCAGCACCGCCACCAGGACGGTGATGTTCGAGGCCACGCCCGTGACCGGGACCAGCGCCGAGTTCCTGACCCAGCTGAATGGGCAGGGTGCACGTGGCTTCCGTTTCGTCAGCGGCTTCTATTTCCTCGGGAACCCGGCAGGTTCCGAGCAGAAAGGCGTCTACGTCAAGGACGCGCAGACAACCTATAGCTATGAGCTGCCGCAGGAACCGGGCGGCGCCGATGTCCAGGCGTGGGTCACCGCGTACGAGGCCTGGCTGAACAGCCATGGCGCGCGTGGCTTCGTCTGGGGCGGGCCCTACATGGTGGGCGGCCAGATCCATGCGCTGATGCGCAAGGACAACGGGTCGTCGTCGACTTTCTCGTACAAGGTTGTGGTGGTGGACACCAATGCCAGCCTGTCGGCCTTTGTGCAGAACCAGGCCAACCCGTTGGGCGCGGACGGCTACTACCTGGCGGTCCCCGCGTACCTGGGCCCGTTCGGCGTGAGCAGCACCGTAGCCATCTTCCGCAAGGACCTGCAGGGCAGCGCCCGCTATGGCTATGAGGTCCTGTCCAATCCGGCCAGCGACGGCGATCTCGTCGCCCAGATCAACACGGAGGGTGTGCGCGGCTATCGGTTCAAGGTGCCGTTCGTCAGCGGCGGCACGCAGGTCAACCTCTATGAGAAGGACCTGTCGCAGTCCAGCACCTTCCGCTTCTACGACTTCGCGTCGCAGCAGACCAGCGCGGGCTTCCTGACCCAGGCCAACGCCGAAGGGCAGAAGGGCTCTAGCCTGATGGGCGCCTATGGGTTGCCGAGCGGCACCATCCGGGACTTCTACTTCGAGCCGGCCAGCTGCACCGGCTTCCTCTGCGATACGCGCAGCCTGTTCGGCCTGTAAGCGCCTGGCGCCGGGGTTTTCCCCCGGCACCGGCGTGCCCATGTGCAGTCAAGGTAATACAATCCACCTGACCAGGCGACGAGACCAATCGACAAGACCATACGCGCGAACCGGGGTGGGAAATCAATGACACGAAGTCAAGGCGCCGCAGAGAACAACAACGACGACAACATCGACGACAGCGGGTGCCGCAACTATGCCATCGTGGTGGATGACCACCCGCTGATGGCGCGCGGCATTGCCGGCTACCTTGCGGCGCATTGCGGGTTTGACGCTGCCCTGCATGCAGCCGATGCGAAGGAGTGCGCGGCGTTGACGGAGCGGGAGGGATGCCCGGCGCTGCTGGTGGTGGATTTCTGGCTGCCGGACGGCACCGCTGTCGGGGTGCTGCGTGAAGCCGCGGCGCGCCTGCCCGCCTGCAAGCTGCTGGTGATGAGCGCCGACGACGATGCGCGCGTTTGCATCAAGGCGCGCGAGGCCGGCGCGCACGGCTTTATCCTGAAGAACGAGCCCCCGGAGGTCTTCGCCACGGCGGTAGCGTCGCTGCGCCGGGGGCGGCGCTGGTTCCAGCAGGCGGGGCCGCCGTCGGCGCGGCGCGAGTTGCCGCTGGAGCCCAGCGAACTGGGCCTGACCGCGCGCCAGGCCGAGGTGCTTGGCATGATGCTGCGCGGCCTGCCGAACAAGCGCATCGCCCTGACCCTGTCGGTGTCGGAGCAGACCGTCAAGGAGCACGTCACCGCGATCCTCGGCAAGCTCGGCGTGCGCAACCGGATCGAGGCCATCGCCCTGCTGCACGGCCGCAGGCTGGAATCTTGAAGAAGGCCCTCGCCCGGCTGCTGGGCTTGTCGCGCCCGGATGCGGATGCCGACATCAGCCCGCGCGCGCGCGCGCGGCTGCTGGACATGACGTTCGGGCGCCTGGTGTTCAGCGTCAATGCGATTCCGTTCGTAGGGTTGCCTTTCGTCATTTGGCTGTATGTCCAGCAGCTGGACGGCGGCGCGCTGCTGGCCTGGACGCTGGGGTATGGCGTCGCGGCGGTGTGGATGCAGTTGCGGTTCCGTCGCTACAAGCAAGAGCGGGAAGACGATGACGCCCTGGTCCGGCGCTGGTTGCCGTTTGTGCAGCACGTGGCGCTGGTGCACGGCTTCTGCCTGTCGCTGGCCGCCGTCCTGACGGCCAGCCTGGGGGGCTTCGACTTCAAGCTGCTGCTGTATATCAGTATCGCCGCCATCGTGGCGGCCAATGCCACGCACCAGACGCCGATCCTCGGTGTATTCCAGCGCTTCTTCGTTGCCTGCTGGACCTTGCAGATCGTCAACACCCCGCGCAGCTTCCCCGAGCACTGGCCGTTCGTGCTGCCGCTGGCGCTGCTGTATGCGCTGGCCATCTACCGGCACGCGCTGATCGCCAACCAGTTTTTCCGGCAGCAGGTCCGGCTGGAGGATGACGGCATCCGCCTGGCCGAGCGCTACCGGCTGGCCAAGGAAGAGGCCGAGAAGGCCCTGCACGCCAAGAACCTGTTTCTCACCACCGCCAGCCACGACTTGCGCCAGCCCGTGCATGCCATGGGCTTCCTGATCGAAGCCATTGCGCGGCGCAACCGCGACCCGGCCCTGATCCCGCCGCTGGAAGACCTGCGGCGCAGCGTGCGCTCGGTGCACCTGATGTTCAATTCACTGCTCGATCTCTCCAGGATCGAAGGCGGCATTGCCAGCCCGCGCAATACCGCGGTGGCGTTTGCGCCGTTGGTCGAAGAGGTGGCGTCGCTGTTCCGGGAAGAGGCGCGCAGCCGCGGCCTGGACCTGCGCGTGCGCCTGCCCGCAGGCGCCGCCGCGGTGCTGGCCGATCCCGCACTGCTGCGCCAGTCGCTGGTCAACCTGGTGCACAACGCGCTGCGCTATACCAAGCGCGGCGGGGTGCTGGTGTCCGCGCGGCGGCGCGGCAGCCACTGGCTGCTGGAGGTCTGGGACACCGGCGTGGGAATTGCTAGCGAAGAGAAGGGGCGGGTCTACTCGCCGTTCTATCGCAACGAACATGCGTGGCGCATCGACAGCGCGGGCCATGGCCTGGGCCTGGCCGTGGTGGCGCGCTGCGCCACGCTGATGGGCGCCACCTACGGACTGGACTCGGTGGAGCGCCGCGGCTCCAGGTTCTGGCTGCGCTTTCCTGAAGCGAAGCCGCTGGCCCCGACGGCGATCGAACCGGTCTACGAGCCCGATGGCCTGTCGGCTTCCACCCTGCTGCAGGGCGTCTGCCTGATCGTCGAGGACGACCCGCTGGTGACCGCTGCGTGGACCAGCCTGATGGAGGCCTGGGGCGTGCAGGCGGCGTGCGCGGCGTCGGGGCAGGAAGCCCTGGCACTGGTCGATGCCGGCCTGCAGCCCCAGGCGATCCTGTGCGACCAGCGCCTGCGCTCCGGCGAGAGCGGCTTCGAGGTGCTCAAAGCGCTGTTCGAACGCTGCCCGGACGCAAGCGGCGCCATGGTCAGCGGCGAGTTCGATTCCGAGGCGCTCATGCAGGCCGAGCGCGAAGGCTACCTGGTCCTGCACAAGCCGCTGGAACCATCGCAGCTGCATGCCTTGCTGTTCCAATGGCTCTGTGCTGCCTGACAGCATAGATGGATGGTTCTGCCTGCGGCTGTGGTGCCACTCAGGCATCTCTGGGGCGAAAGAAGTGTCCAGGTCGACTTTATTCAGATCACCTGAAGAATTTATTTAGTTCACTTTTTTCCACCTCTCAGCGACAGTCTAGCGACCGCAGATCGCGATACTGGAAAGAGAGGGCCCCATGTCTATCTCAAACCGCGCTGTCGCTGCCTCCATGCTGGCCGTTTCCATGTTGGCGGGCCTGGCCGGATGCCATAGCCCGTCGGCCGCGGCGTTGGCTGCGGCGTCGGCTGTCACGTCGCGCCCCGACCCGGCCGCGGTGTCGGAACAGGACATCAACGATGCCTACGTCTACCTGCTGGGCCGGCTGCTAGTCCTGCGCCAGCAGCAAATCGACTTCCAGAAGGAAGGCTTCCAGTGGAACCGGATCATTCATCGCGACGTCGGCGGTGTGTCGTGGGCCAACCCCAATCTGGATGTCGCCTACAGCGAGGCCTGGGTTGCAGTCGACGAAAAGACCTGCACGGTCTTCAGCGTGCCGGCCATCAAGGGGCGCTACTACACCATTCAGTTCCTGAACGGCTGGGGCGAAACCGTCGCCAATATCAACGAGCGCAACTATCCGGACCATCCAAGCGGCGAATTCGCGATGTGCCTGAAGGGCGCCACTGCGGCACTTTCGCCCAACGCCAGGCGCATCGACCTGCCGGCCAAGACCTCACGGGTGCTGGCCCGGGTGGAAATCGGTGCAGACAAGAAGCAGGCCATTGCGCTGCAGCATCAGATCACGACGCGGATCACTGGCACGCCGACGATTGCCCCGGTGCCTGCCACGCCCGCCTTCAGCAATGACAAGCTCCCCGGTGTCGAGGCCTTTGACTCGGCGGTCGTTGCGCTTCGCTCGGAGCCGGACATCAATCCGGGCATGGAGCCCATCCAGGCCAAGGTGCGCGCCGTGAGTGCCGCGGTGGCCAGCAGCCCCGCCGAACGCGCGCGGGTGGACAAGATCATCCGCGAGAAGACGCTGCCGGCGTTCTTCCAGTCGTTCTCCACCGCAGGTACCGTCAGGAACGGCTGGAACCGGCCCGCTACCATTGGCAAGTACGGCAGCGACTACCAGACCCGCACCCGCATCGACCTGGGCGGGATCTGGGCCAACAGCACGGATGAGGTCGTCTATTTCAAGACGGATACAGACGGGACCGGCACCAAGCTCGACGGCGGCAATGTCTACACCATCACCTTCCCGAAGGGCGAGCTGCCTGCCCGCCACGTCAAATACTTCTGGTCGGTGATCGCGGTGGATTCCAGGAACTTCCGCGTGATCCCGAATGCGAAGAACCGGTTCCTGATCAACAAACAGTCCAGGCTGAGCTATGGCACGGACGATTCGCTGACGCTGTACTTCGGGCCTGCCCGTCCGAAGGACGCGCCTGACGGCAACTGGCTGCCCACGCCCAAGGGAAAGAACTACAACCTGACGTTCCGTCTCTATGGGCCGGACCAGCCGGTCCTGTCCGGGGAGTGGTTCCCGGCGCCGCTGGTCAAGCGCAACTGAGCTGCAGGTGCGGACCCGGCGTCCCGTCCCGCAAACATACGGGACAGGACACTAATCCCCCGACACCTCGCAAAACCGCAGCCGGTTCCCGAACGGATCGGCCACCTGCAGCATACGCCCCCAGCCCACATCCTCAACGCCGGGCCTGGCGTAAGGATAGGCCTTGGCAGACAGCTCCCGCTGCAGCGCATCGATATCCTCCACTGTCACGAACACCGTCGATCCGGGCGTGGCGTCGCCATGGTGCTCGCTCAGGTGCAGCGTCAGGCCGCTGCGCCTGACCTGCGCGTACAGCGGCAAGCCGTCCTCAAACCGATGCTCCCAGTCGAGCGTGAAGCCGAGGAAGTCCAGGTAGAACTCCTTGGCCTTGTCGACCGAGAAGATCCGGAGGATGGGGATGCCGGCAGACAGGTTCATTGTTTTCTGTTCGGTAGTTGCGCAGGAGTGCCAGATCATAACGCCGGCCAGCGGTGATTCGCGCAGCCGGCGCATAAGCATTCGCGACAATCTTCGTTGGCTTTGTGCGGGCCCATGACTAAGCTGGCGCTCCTGATGAAATCCCGGAGTACCGTCATGAACCCGACCCACGACTCACGCCGCCGCCTGCTTCTGGCCGCAGCGGGCGCGGCAACTGCCGCCAGTGCGCTGCCAGGCGTCAGCTGGGGGCAGGGCCAGACCGCGCTGCGCATCGGCTACCAGAAGTCCTCCACGCTGATGATCCTGCTGAAATCGCGGCAGACGCTGGAGAAGGCGCTGCCGGCCAAGGGTGTGGCGGTGCAGTGGTACGAATTCACCTCGGGCTTGCCGCTGCTTGAAGCGCTGAACCTCGGCAATATCGACCTGAGCGCCGACGTGGCCGATGCGGTGCCGCCGTTTGCGCTGGCTGCGGGTGCCGCGCTGACCTACTACGCCAGCGAGACGCCTTCGCCGCAGGCACAGGCCATTGTCGTGCGCGGCGATTCGCCGATCCGCGAGGTGGCGCAACTCAAGGGGCAGCGGGTGGCGTTTGCCAAGGGCGCAGGCGCGCACTACCTGGTGCTGGAAGCGCTGGCGCGCGCGGGTCTGTCGATCCGCGATATTGAACCGGCATACCTGAGCCCGGCCGACGCGCGCGCGGCGTTCGAGCGCGGCAGCGTGGCCGCATGGGTGATCTGGGATCCGTTCCTCGCGGCGGTGCAGCGCCAGGCCAATGCGCGCGTGCTGCGCGATGGCGAGGGGCTGGCCAGCTATCGGCGCTTCTACCTGGCGGCGACGCCGTTCGCGCGCGCGCATGCCGAGGTGCTTGAGGTCGTGTTCGATGCGTTGCGCGACGCGGGCGACTGGGTCAAGCGCAATCCGGCCGAGGCAGCGCGCTGGCACGCGCCGCTGATCGGCCTGGATGCGGCCACGGTGGAAGCCGCGAATGCGCGGCGCAGCTACGCGGTGCGCACGGTCGACGCTGCCGCGCTGGCCGAGCAGCAGCGCATCGCCGATGCCTTCACCGCGCAGCAGATCCTGCCGCGCAAGGTAACGATCTCGGCGTCGCCGGTCTGGCGCAAGGCGTAGCCGGCGGGGCGCCGGCTACGCTTACGCGACTTGCTTCGCACAATCCGCCCGGGGGCTCAACGCGAGCCCCGGGGCATGCCGCATCAAACCACTCCCATCTCCGGATCGCTGACCGCGTTCTCGCCGGTCTCCATCCGCCCCGCAAAGCGCCGCGCGAACGACGGGCTGGCCTCGCAGGTCACGACGAAGTCGTACCAGTTGCCGCTGTCGGCCACCGGCCATTCCAGCGTTTCCACCTTGCCCCGCTTCACCCTTTGCGTCCACGGGCCGTCGTCGCGGTAGGCCAGCGCCGTGACGGTGAAGGTCACGTCGGCATCGCTGTCGTTATGCAGCTTCACCTGGATCGTGGGCTTCTTGCACGGGTTGTAGCAGACCTGGATTTCCGTCGACGTGGTCACCGCTTCGTTGATGTCGCCGGAGAACGCGCGGTGATAGCCGTTGGGCCCCAGCACCCACAGGTCGTACTTGCCGCCGTCGGCATTAATGTCCCACGCATCGTCCAGCGTCTTCCCGGCTTCAACCACGTAGCGGCGCGGAATGCGGTCGAGGTGCAGCTTGTCATAGACGTGGAACAGCGCGCCGGCCTGGTTGGTGCTGGCGTTGGCGAACAGCAGGCGCACGGCCTTGGATGCGGCATCGACGCGTGCACTGGTATGCAGTTCGTATGGCAGCTTGCGCGACGGACGCGTGCCGGTGTCCTGCTCCGGCAGCGCGGGCGTGGCCGGCACCGGGATCGCCGGCTGGGTCTGCTGCCAGGCGGTCAGGCTGGTGGCGTCGGCACGGGTGGTGCGGCCGGCCAGCGTGGGCAGGGTCTCGGTGTTGGGCGTGGCAAAGTTGAAGGCGCTGGTCAGGTCGCCGCAGATGGCACGACGGTAGGCACTGATCTGCGGCTCCATCACGCCGAAGCGCGCCTCCAGGAAGCGCAGCACCGAGGTGTGGTCGAATACTTCAGAGTTGACCCAGCCGCCGCGGCTCCACGGCGACACCACCCACATCGGCACGCGCGGGCCGGGGCCGAAGGGCTTGCCGTCCTGCGGCGGCTGCTTGGCCGTGGCGGGCTGGAAGTTGAAGTACTCGTACGCCATCTGCGCGTCGTCGAGGGTCGACTTGCCGGCTAGCGTACCGTCCAGGTTGCGCGACGGCGCGGTCGGCGGCGGGCTGTGGTCGAAGAAGCCGTCGTTCTCGTCGAAGTTAATCAGCAGCACGGTCTTGCTCCAGACCTCGGGCGATGCCGTCAGCGCGTCCAGGATGGCCTGCACGTACCAGCCGCCCTTGGCCGGGCTGGACGGGCCGGGGTGCTCGCTGAACTCGGCCGGCGGGATGATCCACGACACCTCAGGGAGCTTGCCGTTGAGCACGTCGTCACGCAGCGACTGCAGGAAGCCGCCGTCGGGCATGGTGTTGCAGAAGCCCTTGGCCAGCGGGCTGTACTGGTCGTCGATGTCCGGGTTGTAGGGCGGGTTGACGCCGGTGCCGGCGGTGTTGGAGAGCTTGCGCCCGACGGGCATCTTCTCCATCTCTGCGCGCCAGTGCCGGAAGCTCATCATCTGGTTGCAGCCATAGTTGTCCGGCACGTTCTGGTAGACCTTCCAGCCCACGCCGGCGGCCTGCAGGCGGTCGGCGTAGGTCTTCCAGGTCCAGCCTTCGGTGGAGGGGCCCACATCCGCGCCCGCGTTGAACTCGTTAATCATCACCGCGACGTTGTCGCCGGTGGGACCATTGCTGCCGGTCCAGTAGAACAGGCGGTTGGGGATGGTGCCGGTGTGCATCGCGCAGTGGTAGGCATCGCACAACGTGAAGGCGTCAGCCAGCGCGCGCTGGAACGGGATCTCGGCGTCATCGTAGTAGCCCATCGACAGCGTCTTCTTGGCCACCGGCCAGCGGTCCATGCGGCCGTGGTCCCACGCGGCCTGCGCATCGGGCCAGGTGTGCGGCGTGCCGCCGGCACGCTGCGCGTTGCCCTGGGTTTCGTCGAGATGGTAGGGCGTCAGGAGATTGCCGTTGGCATCGGTCTGGTAGAACGCGTTCTTGCCATTGGGCAATGGGATCGCGAAGCGGTCACCGTAGCCGCGCACGCCCTTGAAGGTGCCGAAGTAGTTGTCGAACGAGCGGTTCTCCAGCATCACCATCACGACGTGCTTGACGTCCTGGATGGTACCGGTGGCGTTGTTGGCCTCGATGGCGAGCGCGCGGCGGATGCTGGGCGGAAAGCTGGCCAGCACCGCGGCGGCGGCGCCGGTGCCGAGGCTGGTCTTCAGGAACTGTCTTTTTGACGGGTTGAAGGTCATGGCTGTGGCTGGGTCGGTCTGTCGCTGGATCGAAAAAGGGCCCGCATCACGGGGCGCAACGCGTGGTGCAGGTGCCGGGCCGGTCAGGCTTGCCTGGCTGGTCCGGCTTGTTGCCATTGGCGGCGGTGGGCTGGAGGGTGCTGCCGCTCGCGCCCGGCGAGTCGTCGCCGCCGCAGGCGGTAAGCATCAGTGCGAGGGTGAGGGTGCCGGCCGCCAGCCATGGCCGGGCGGAACGCGACAGCAATGAAGGTCTCATTTGTGCATGCCCTGTAGTCGTTGAGGGGGATAACGATTGCCGAGCCCATGCGCCGACATCGGATGCAGGCCCATGGACTTCCGCCGCGCGGACGACAAGTGCGGGGAACTGGCCGGTTCGGGTGCGCTTGGCCTTGGCTTGTCGTGACAGTGAGCGATTGTTGATTGGTCAAATGTCAGATGTTTGACATAAAACACATTTGGCGATTTGGTTTTGTAACCAAAAGTGTCGCGCTGGCAGAGTTGGCAATTGCTGGCTGGCCCCGCCCACTCTCAGTCAAGCTGGCGTGCGTGGGGCCCCATCGTGTGCACACAACGGGCATCAATGAATACGCATGGCAGGGTAGAATCACGCCATCCCCGTCCTCTGCACGCCGCCGCAGTCCATGTCCGAAGAAAAGAAGAGCCTGTCCGAAACCATCCGCGCCGCGATCGAGCAGGAGATTCTTTCCGGAAAGCTCCCCAGCGGCGCCCAGCTGGAAGAGCAGCAGCTGCTGGCGCGCTTTGGCGTGTCGCGCACGCCGGTGCGCGAGGCGCTGATCCAGCTGGAGTCGGCCGGCCTGGTGGACCTGGTGCCGCGCCAGGGCGCGATCGTGTCGTCGATCTCGCTGCGCGAGTACGTGGCGATGAACGAGATCCTGGTGCAGCTGGAGGCGCTGGCGGCGCGGCTGGCCGCGCGCCGCATCAGTGCGGCGCAGCGCACGGCGATGCAGGCCGCGTTCGATGACTGCCGCGCGGCCGCGGAGCGTGCCGATTCCGATCGCTACCGCGAGGCCAACGACGCCTTCCATGAAGTCATCTACGCGGCCTGCTGCAATGACATCCTGTCGCGGCAGATCCGCACCATGCGCGCGCGCATGCGCGGCATGCGCGACCTGCGCTTCGAGAAGCCGGCTCGCATCCTGGCCTCGCTGGCCGAGCATGAGGCGGTGATGGGCGCGATCGTGCGCGGCAACGAGGACGACGCCGCAGCGGCGATGGTCCGACATATCGCCACAGGGGGCGACGTCTACGCGGACATGATTGCTTCCATGCCCGGCGACGAGGCCGGCGGCAAGCGCGGCCGGCGTTAGCCCATGGCGCTGGCTCAGTCCAGCTTGACGCCGGCCTGCTCGATCCGCGTCACGGCCGACTTGCCGTCTGCCGCGGCCCATTTGCCGAACTCCGCGGGCGACGCCGAGGTGGAGACCTCGCTGCCATTGGAGGCGAGCTTCGCGCGCAGCTGCGGATCGGCCATCACCTTGGCAGTGGCGGCAAAGAGCTTGTCGCGGATGCCGTCGGGCAGCCCGGCCGGCCCGTACAGCCCGAACCAGAAGGTGAAATCAAAACCCGGCAGCCCCATCTCCGCCAGCGCCGGCAGGCCCGGCGCCACCGCCGACGGCTTGGGCGTGGTCACGCCGATCATCTTCACCACACCCTGCGTGCCCATCGGCAACACCGACGCCGCCGTGCCAAACGACAACTCCACCTCGCCCGCGGCCACGGCCTGCAGCGCCGGTGCGCCGCCCTTGTAGGGCACGTGTGTCATCTTGACTCCGGTGGCTTTCTCGAACTGCAGCCCGGCGAGATGCGGCGAGCCGCCGATGCCGGAGGACGAGTAGTTGAACTTGCCTTGCTGCGCGCGCGCCTTGGCCACCAGGGTCTTGATGTCGCTGACGTTCAGGTTCTTGTTGACGGCCAGGATCAGTGGCGACACGGTCAGCCGCGTCACCGGGGTGAAGTCGGTCGCCTTGTAGCGGGCCTTGTAGAGCTGCTGGTCGATGCCATACAGCGTGGACGTGGCCAGGCCCAGGGTGTAGCCGTCAGGGACCGCCTGCGCCAGTGCCGCGGAGGCCAGCGTGCTGCCGGCGCCGGGCTTGTTGTCCACCAGCACGGTCTGGCCAAGCTCCTTTGACAGAGCCTCGCCGAACACGCGCGAGACATAGTCGGCCGCGCCCGCCGGCGTGTAGCCCACCAGCAGCCGGATCGGCCGGGTCGGGTAGTCCTGCGCAGCGGCCATGCCGGGCAACGCAGCCAGGGTGGCAAGAGCGGCGCCGATCGCGGCGCGCCCGAGAGTGTGTTTCATCGCTGTCTCCTTTGTGTTCTCGTTATCGCTATTGCGTGTCCTGGCCGCTGGCGCTCAGGACGCCACCTTGGCTTTGCGCAGGGCCGCGACGCCGGCTTCGTCATAGCCAAGCCCGCGCAGGATCTCGTCGGTGTGCTCGCCGGGATCGGGTGCGGCGCGGGCAAAGCGCTCGGGGTGCGGCGCCGCCGACAGGTTGATCGGCGAGCGCAGCAGTTCCAGTGGCCCCAGCGCCGGGTGCTCGGCGGGCCGGGTCATGCGCAGGTGGCGCACCTGCGCGTCCTCAAAGGCCTGGCCGATATCGAACACCGGCCCGCACGGCACGCCGGCGGCATTCAGGCGCGAAGTCAGTTCGGCCGCGCTGAAGGCGGCGGTGCACCGGTTGATGGCCTCGTCCAGCCGGTGGCGCTCGGCGGCACGGCCCGTGGCGGTCTGGAACGCGGGATCGTCCAGCAGCCAGCCGGCCTCGACGGTGCGGCAGAAGTTGGTCCACATGCGGTCGGTGCTGGCGGCGATATTGACCACGCCGTCGCGGCAGCGGTAGGTGCCCATCGGCACCAGCGTCGGGTGCGCATTGCCCTGCTGCGTCGGCACTTCGCCGTCAACGGTGTAGCGCGTGGCCTGGAAGTCCAGCTTGTTGAGCATGCCCTCGATCAGCGAGGTATGGACCCATTGCCCGCGGCCGGTGCGCGCGCGGTGCAGCAGCGCCAGCAGGATGCCCTGGCCCAGGAACATGCCCGCGGTGGTGTCGGAGATGGCAATGCCCACGCGCAGCGGGCCTTTGCCGGGCTCGCCGGTGACCGAACTCAGCCCCGACATGCCCTGCACGATCTGGTCCAGTCCCGGGCGCTCGCAATAGGGCCCGTCCTGGCCGAAGCCCGAGATGCTGGCCAGGATCACGCGCGGATTGATCGCGCTCAGGCGCTCGTAGGTCAGCCCCAGCCGCTCCTTGACCACCGAGCGGAAGTTTTCCACCACCACATCCGACCGGCGCACCAGGCGCGCCAGCACCTCGGCGCCCTGCGGCGTCTTCAGGTCCAGGCACAGGCTGCGCTTGTTGCGATGCAGGTTCTGCTCGTCCGAGCCGCGCCGCCGCCCGGTGACGGAACCGCGGTCCTGCGGCGGGGGCGGTTCCACGCGGATCACGTCGGCGCCCCAGTCCGACAGCAGGCGCACCGCCGCCGGGCCGGCGCGGGCGATGGACAGGTCCAGCACGGTGATGCCGGACAGCGGCAGGTCCGCGGGCGGGGCGTGGGGTCCGGCGGCTTCGGTGCCGGGAGGCAAAGACGTCATGGCAGTTCCTTGGCGATGGAATGGCCTTGAGTATACAAATAACTGTAATATGAATACGTATACGGAGTTTCCACGATGCGAAGTGCGACGGGATGGCGTAGGCTGCGAGGGCATTCATACGGATTTGCGTCACATTTCTCCTATGAAAATGCTATTTGAGTCATATGGAATAGGCGGGTCGGCGTCGAGGCTGCCAGTTCCAACCGTGTTCGCGCCTGACCGGCGCCCATGTTTTGAGGGTTTGTATGCTGACTGATTCTGTCTGTATTAACAGGGTGGGCGGACCTGAGGTGCTGGAGTCCTGCCAGGTCACGGTGCCGCCGCCCGGTCCCGGCGAACTGCAGCTGTGCCAGTCGGCCATCGGCCTGAATTTCGCGGACATCTACCAGCGCAAGGGCGCGCATGGACCCTACACCGCGGCGCCGTTCCCGGTCACGCTGGGCTCGGTTGGCGCCGGCAAGGTGACCGCGGTTGGTCCCGGCGTAGAAGGGTTCGAGGTTGGCCAGCGCGTCGCCTGTATGCATCCCGGCGCCTATCAGGTGACGCGCAACGTGCCAGCCGGCCGGGTCGTGCCTTTGCCTGACGCGATCCCGGAAGAGGTGGCCGGCGCCACGCTGCTGCGCGGACTGACGGCCGAGTACCTGCTGCGCCGGCTCTATGCAGTGCAGTCGGGCGACGCCGTGCTGGTGCACGCCGCGGCCGGGGGCATGGGCGTGCTGCTGTCGCAGTGGGCGCGCGCGCTCGGCGCGACCGTGATCGGCACCGTGGGCAGCGAGGCCAAGCGCGCGGTGGCGCTGGAACATGGCTGCCACCATGTCATCAACTACCGCGAGGCGGACTTCGTGGCCGAAGTGCAGGCGCTGACCGGCGGCGAGGGCGTGGCGGTGGTCTACGACGCCGTGGGCAAGGACGTGTTCGTGCCGTCGCTGCAATGCCTGCGGCCGTGCGGCATGGCGATCAACTACGGCACCGCGTCGGGCGACGTGGAGGCCTTCGACCTGCAACTGCTGCACGCGCGCTCGCTGATCGTGTCGCGGCCGACGCTGCGCACCTATATCGCCAGCCCGCAGGCGCTGGCCAATGCCGCGGCCACGCTGTTCGCCGCGGTCGCGGGCGGGCAGCTGCGGCTGGAGGTCAACCACCGCTACCCGCTGGCCGCCGTGCGCGACGCGCACCGTGACCTGGAGGGCCGGGCCACCACGGGCTCGGCTGTGCTGATTCCCTGAACCCGGCGAGCGCAAGATGAAACGCCGTCGCGCCCCGCAGGCCGGTGCCCAATGATCCCTACCTGGAGTAATCCCGATGCAGACTGATGGTTCCCTTCCTTCGCTCGACATTGCCGGTCATGTCGCCACGATCACGCTGCGCCGCCCGGAGGTGGCCAACCGCCTCGGGCCGGATGACCTGGCCGAGCTACAACGGCATGTCGATGCCGTGAACGACAGCGACCTGCGCGTGCTGCGCCTGCGCGGCACCGGCAAGTACTTCTGCAGCGGCTTCGATATCGGCAGGCTCGCGGCCGGGCAGCGCGGTGCCGGCTTCGAGACCCTGGTCAACGCGGTGGAAGATTGCCGCGCGGTGACCATTGCCGAGATCCACGGCGGCGTCTATGGCGGCGGCACGGACCTGGCGCTGGCGTGCGATTTCCGGCTTGGCACCGCCGCGGTGGACATGTTCATGCCCGCGGCGCGGCTGGGGCTGCATTTCTACCAGCGCGGCATGGAGCGCTATATCAGCCGGCTGGGCCTGAACCACGCCAAGCACCTGTTCCTGACTGCGGAGCGCATCGACGCCGACGAGATGCTCCGCCGCGGCTTCCTGACCGAGCTGCTGCCGGCCGAGCGCCTGCGCGAGCGCGCCGACCAGCTCAGCGACACGGTGGCCGGGCTGGCACCGCTGGCGGTGCAAGGCATGAAACGGCACCTGAACGCGATCGGGCGCGGCACGCTGGATACCGAGGCGCTGGCTGGCGACATCAGCCGGGCTACCCAGTCGCAGGACATCCGCGAAGGCGCGCTGGCCTGGAAGGAAAAGCGCAGGCCGCAGTTCACCGGCACCTGATGCAGCTTACTGTCTCTGCCGCATCACCCATTCCACCACCCGCGCCAGGAACGGTGACGTGTCGCCTTCGCGATAGCTCATGATGACCGGCGACACGAAGCCCGGCGCGTCGATCGGGCAGTAGCGCACGTCGTCGCGATGCAGCCGCTGGATCGACGCTGGCACCAGCGTGATGCCTATGCCGGCCGCCACCAGCCCCAGCGCGGTCTGCAGTTCGTTGGCCTCCTGCGCCACACGCAATTGCAGGCCCTGCGCGCGGAACAGCGACAGCAGGTGGTCGGCATAGCTGGGCCGCGGCCGGGCCGGGTAAAGAATGAACGGCTGCGCCGCCAGCGCCTGTGGCGTCAGCGCCTTGCGGCGGGGCGCGGGCAGGCGTGCGGGCAGCGCTGCCACCAGTGGCTCGGCCATCACCACCTGCTGGCGGATGGCGGGATCATTCAGCGCGATGCGGCCGAAGCCCAGGTCGATGCGGCCGGCCTTGAGCGCCTCGATCTGCTCGACGGTGATCATCTCTGCCAGTCCTACCTCTACCTGCTGGTCGTGCCGGTCTGATTCACGCAGTTCGCGGATCAGTTCCGGCAGCACGCCATACAGCACCGACGGCACGAAGCCGATGCCGAACCAGCGCTTGTCCTGCCGCCCGATGCGGCGCGTGCCTTCGATGGTTTCTTCCAGCCGCTGCGTCAGCTGGGTGGACTGCTCCAGCAGGAAGCGGCCCGCCTCGGTCAGCCGCAGCCCGCGGCCGACGCGGTCGAACAGTGCCACGCCCACTTCCTCTTCCAACTGGCGGATCTGGCGCGACAGCGGCGGCTGCGCCATATGCAGCCGCTCGGCGGCGCGGGTGACGTTGAGTTCCTGGGCCACGACCTGGAAATAACGCAGGTGCCGGAGTTCCATTGGTGTCCTGCTCCCATACCTGTAGGGTATCGATTGAGACATCATCGGTCTTGGACGCCGGCAAAGTCAAGCCGCATACTTGACTTCAATTATCAATTTGCATCGACAAGGTATGACCACGACTATCACTTCAGTGGAAGCCATCCTGGTGGACCTGCCCACCATCCGGGCACACCAGCTGGCCATGGCCACCATGCAGCAGCAGACGCTGGTGATCGTGCGGCTGCGCTGCAGCGACGGCGTGGAGGGCATCGGCGAGGCCACCACCATCGGCGGCCTGTCCTATGGCGACGAAAGCCCGGAAGGCATCAAGCTGACCATCGACACCTACCTGGCGCCTGCGCTGGCTGGCCAGGATGCCACCAACGTGCATGGCGCGATGGCGCGGCTGGGCAAGGTCGCGCGCGGCAACCGCTTCGCCAAGTCCGCGCTGGAGACCGCGTTGCTGGATGCGCAGGGCAAGCGCCTGGGCGTGCCGCTGGCCACGCTGCTGGGGGGCGCGGTGCGGTCGACACTGCCGGTGCTGTGGACGCTTGCCAGCGGCGACACCGCCCGCGACATTGCCGAGGCCGAGCAACTGCTGGCCGAGCGCCGCCACCATACCTTCAAGCTGAAGATCGGCCGGCGCAGCGTGCGCGACGACGTGGCCCACGTGGCCGCGATCAAGCGCGCGCTGGGCGACCGGGCGCGCGTCACCGTCGACGTCAACCAGGCCTGGAACGAGGCCGACGCCGCCACCGGCATCGCCATGCTGGAAGCCGCGGGCATCGACCTGATCGAGCAGCCGACTCCGCGCGAGCAGCGCATGGCGCTGGCCCGGCTGGCCGCGCGCTTCGTGGTGCCGATCATGGCCGATGAAGCGGTGTGCGGCCCGGAAGACGCGATGGAACTGGCGCGCATCGGCGGCGCCGACGTGTTCGCGCTGAAGATCGCCAAGGCCGGCGGCATCTTCGGCATGCTGCGCACTGCCGCGGTGGGCGACGCCGCCGGCATCGCGCTGTACGGCGGCACCATGCTGGAGGGCAGCGTCGGCACCATTGCCGCGGCGCATGGCTTCTGCACGCTGCCGCAGCTGGCCTGGGGCACCGAGCTGTTCGGACCGCTGCTGCTCAAGGACGATATCGTGCAGCAGCGCCCCGAGTACCGCGACTTCAGCCTGCACCTGCCCGAAGGCCCCGGCCTGGGGCTGGCGCTGGACGAAGACAAGCTGGCGCACTACAGGCGCGGCTGAACTGGCAGGCAACTTCCCCGCATGACATGCCATATGCGCGGGGCGCATCAAGCAGTGAGGAGACTATGAAAACGTTATTCCAGCGGCTGGCAAGCACCGGCCGCGCAGGGGCGCTGGCACTGGCTGCCGGCCTGTCGTTCGCCGCGCCGACCGCGCACGCGGCCTATCCCGACCATCCGATCCGCTGGATCGTGCCGTTCCCCGCGGGCGGTGCCATGGACAACATCGCGCGCACGCTGGGCGAAGACATGTCGCGCACGCTGGGCCAGGCCATCGTGGTCGAGAACCGGCCGGGCGCCGGCGGCAATATCGGCGCCGAACTGGTGGCGCGCGCGCCCGCCGACGGCTACACGCTGATCATCGTCGCCAACGGCATGGCCGTGAACCCGGCGCTGTACGGCCGGCTGAGCTACGACCCGGTCAAGGACTTCGCGCCGGTGTCGCTGCTGGCGGTGGTGCCCAACGTGCTGGTGGCCAGCAAGGCGCGGCGCCAGGAAAGCACCGTCAAGGATGTGGTGGCGCACGCCAAGGCGGCGCCGGGCAAGTACACCTATGCCTCCGCGGGCAACGGCACCTCGATCCACCTGGCGGGCGAGCTGTTCACCTCGATGGCTGGCGTCGACATGCTGCATATCCCCTACAAGGGCAGCGGCCCGGCGATGACGGACCTGCTGGGCGGCCAGGTCGACTACATGTTCGACAGCATCACCTCGGCCAGGCCGCATATCGAATCGGGCAAGCTGACGGCGATCGCGGTCACCACCAGCAAGCGCTCCAGTGCGCTGCCCAATGTGCCGACGGTGGCCGAAGCCGGCCTGCCGGGCTATGAACTGTCGCCGTGGTTCGCGGCCTTCGTGCCGGCGAAGACGCCGCAGCCGGTCATCGACACGCTCAACCGCGCCATGCTCGAGGCGCTGCGCAAGCCTGCGGTGCAGAAGCGGCTGGCGCAAATCGGCGCCGAGCCGATCGGCAGTTCGCCGGCGGTGCTGCGCGAGCACCTGGCGAAGGAAACCGAGAAGTGGGGTGTGCTGATCCGCCAGCGGGGTATCCGGGCGGATTGAGCGGCCTGGACCAGCGCGGTTCATAGGGGGAGTCCCCCCGAGATGCTCCGGGGGAATGTCATTACCCTGCCCCCCGTCTCCCTGGCACATAATGTGCGTAAGATGCCAGCCGAAAGGCACACTCGAGCGGATCACCCGCCGGCACTGAGGGGAGACAATGAGCAGTTCAACCGACAAGTTCTCGGCCACCATGCGCGATGGCCTGGCCGATCTTGCCCGCCGCCTGCGCTTTGCCATGGAGGAGGGCGCGATCTGGCTGGACGAGCAGCGCATGATCCTGATCCATACCGCCGCCCTGGGCGCGCTGCGCAAGGAACTGGTGGACACCCTGGGCATGGAGCGCGCGCGCGGCCTGTTCACCCGCATGGGCTTCCATTCGGGCATGCGCGATGCGGAGGTCGCGCGCAAGCTGCGCGCCGGCCACAGCGACTTCGGCCAGCTGGAGATCGGGCCCTGCCTGCATACCATCGAGGGGGTGGTGCGGGTCACGCCGGTCAAGGTCGACATCGATATCGCCGCCGGCATCTACGATGGCGAGTTCCTGTGGGAAGACTCCTTCGAGGGCGACGTCCACCGCCAGCTGTTCGGCATCGTCGACGAGCCTGCCTGCTGGATGCAGATCGGCTACGCCACCGGCTACACCTCGGCGCTGATGGGGCGCACCATCCTGTACCGCGAGGTCGAGTGCATCGCCTGCGGGCACCCGCACTGCCGCATCATCGGCAAGCCGGTGGAAGCCTGGGAAGACGGCGCGCAGGCACTGGCGCTGTACCAGCCCGATCCCGTGATCGAAACCATCATCGCCCTGCAGAGCGAGGTCGAGCACCTGCGCGCGCTGCAGGGCACCCCGGCCACGCCGGCCGACCTGGTCGGCACCTCGCCAGGCTTTCGCGCCGCCTGGAGCCTGCTGCAACGCGCCGCGGCCAGCAACGTGACGGTGCTGCTGCTGGGCGAGACCGGCGTGGGCAAGGAGCGGTTCGCGCAGGCATTGCACAGCGTGAGCGGGCGTGCCGACAAGCCCTTCATTGCCGTGAACTGCGCGGCGATTCCCGACGAGCTGATTGAGTCCGAGCTGTTCGGCGTGGAAAAGGGCGCCTTCACCGGCGCCAGCCAGTCGCGCCCCGGGCGCTTCGAGCGCGCGCACGGCGGCACCCTGTTCCTGGACGAGCTGGGCGAACTCTCCGCCTCGGCCCAGTCCAAGCTGCTGCGCGTGCTGCAGGAAGGCGAGGTCGAGCGCGTGGGCGGCACCGGCACGCGCAAGGTGGACGTGCGGCTGGTGGCCGCCACCAATGTCGACCTGGCCGAAGCCGTGAAGCAGGGCACTTTCCGCAAGGACCTGTACTACCGCCTCAATGTCTATCCGGTCACGATCCCGCCGCTGCGCGAGCGCCTGGACGATATCCGGCCGCTGGCCGAGCGCTTCGTGGCCCGCTACGGCGCGCGCCACGGCAAGCGCATCGTCGGCATCACCGACCGCGCGCTGGCCGAGCTGCGCCACTATGACTGGCCCGGCAACGTGCGCGAACTGGAGAACGTGATCGAGCGCGGCGTGATCCTGGCCAGCCAGGGCGGCCAGATCACCGCCGACCACCTGTTCCTGCCAGGCACCGTGGCACCGGTGGTGGATACCGCGCCGCGGCTGGGGGCGGGCGGCACCTTGCCAGACCTGCGCGAAGCCGCGGTCCATGCGCTGCTGGACCAGATGTCCGAGCAGCAGCTGGCGCTGGGCGAAGTCGAGACCGTGCTGATGGAGGCGGCCATGCAGCGCGCCGACGGCAATATGAGCCAGGCGGCGCGGTTGCTGGGTATTACGCGGCCGCAGCTGGCGTATCGGTGGAAGATGCGCGGCACGCGCGGGGGTAACGGCCACGGCAACGGTAACTGAGGCCGCTTCCAGGCTTCAAATGCCGAGGGTGTGCTCCCCTCTCGCGCAAGCGGGAGAGGGGAGCACACTCGCGTAGATCAAGCGCGTTCACACGATCCCCTGCGCCACCCATCTCCTCCGCTTCTCCCGGCCCCTCGCATTTCTCCACTTGATCATTTGATGCAGCCCCTCCGGGCCGCGCATCGGCCCGAAGTTGCCCGATGCTGCACCGCGCCAACGATTTTTCCCTGTCAGATCAAGTCTTCTCAACTAGGTTGCCCACGCACGCTGCTGCGCCGCAGGGCAATCCCATCCGCATCTGCTCGCTGCCCGCAAACGCCCGCCCGGCGCGGCTTTTGATCATTTGATCAAGGCCTGCGCGCAGCTTCATCAATTCATCGATGCGTTTCGCGCGGACCTTTCCGGGTTAACGCGCACGCTCGCCACCGCCAATTCCCCGCAACCCTTGTCCCACAACGCTTCGCGCTCGCTGGCACGGTCTTCGCAATAAGGCCTGCGTCCAGCCAACGCAATGGAGCGCGCCATGAACACCCCGTCGGTTCCCCTGTTCGAAGCCACGCCGCGCTATGTGCGGGTCGAGGGCCGCACCCCAGAAGGGTTTGTGCAGTTCGCCTTCAGCGTGGCCGACCCCGAGCTCAACGTCGAACTGATCATGCCGGAGCCGATGTTCGAAGCCTTCTGCTGCGTCAACCGCGTGCGCTTCCTGCCCCCGCTGGAAGCAGCGCCGCAGCCGCAAGCCGACGACTGACGCCGCAGCCACCGCATCACAAAGAGAGAAGGGATACAGGAGACCAAACGATGCAAGTCGATATCAAGACCCAGCAGATCCAGCCGCTGCGCCAGACCTACGGCCATGTCGCGCGCCGCTTCGGCGACAAGCCGGCGTCGCGCTACCAGGAGGCGACCTACGACGTGCAGTCGGAGGTGAACTTCCACTACCGCCCCACCTGGGACCCCGGCTTCGAGCTGTATGACAAGCGCCGCACGGCGATCGTGATGCAGGACTGGTACGCGCTGAAGGACCCGCGCCAGTTCTACTACGGCGCCTACGTTACCGCGCGCGGGCGCCAGCAGGATGCAACGGAGAAGAGCTTTGCCTTTGTCGAGAAGCGCGGGCTGCTGCAGGCGCTGCCGGCCGAATGGCAGGAACGCCTGGCCACAGGCCTGCTGCCGCTGCGCCATGTGGAGTGGGGCGCCAACATGAACAACTTCTACTGCGCCGACTATGGCTGGGGCACGGCCATCACGCAGGCCTGCACCTATTGCGCGATGGACCGCCTGGGTATCGCCCAATACCTGTCGCGCATCGGCATGCTGCTGGACGGCAATACCGGCGTGGCGCTGGAGCGGGCCAGGGTGGCGTGGCTGGAGAGCGCCGCATGGCAGCCGCTGCGCCGCTTTGTCGAGCATACCTTTGTCACCGAGGACTGGTTCGAGACCTTCGTCGCCCAGAACCTGGTGCTCGACGGGCTGCTCTACCCGCTGGTCTACCAGCATGCCGACGCGGTGATCGCGCGCGCCTGCGGCACCGGGCTGGCGGTGCTGACCGAATTCATGAACGACTGGCGCGACGAGCACGCACGCTGGGTCGATGCCGTGATCCAGGCCGCCGCGGCCGAGTCCGAGGCCAACCGCGTGCTGCTGTCTGGCTGGGCGCGCGCCGCCTGCGCCGAGGTGGCGCAGGCGCTGGTGCCGGTGGCCGATGCGCTCACCGGCGAGGACGGCGCGCAGATGGTGGCGCTGTGCCGCGAGCAGTTCGAAGTCCGCCTGGGCAAGCTCGGCCTGGCTGCCTGATCCGCCCACAACGAACCCCACGGAGACACGCCATGTCAGCCACCCCTGCCAACGTCTACATCGCGCTGCAGAACAACGACGACACCCGACCCATCATCGACGCCATCACCGAGGCCAACCCGCATGCGGTGGTGTCGCAGTTTCCCGCCATGGTCAAGATTGACGCCCCCGGCCACCTGACCATCGTGCGCGAACTGGTGGCCGGCAAGCTCGGCCGCGACTGGGACCTGCAGGAGATCCACCTGAACCTCATCTCGCTGTGCGGAAACATCGACGAAGACGAAGACGCCTTCACGCTGCGCTGGAATGCCTGACACCGCAGCGGCACACAGAACATCACGGAGACATCATGGACGCACGCAAGAAGCTCAACCTGCGCGAGAAGTACGCCTCGATGACGCGGGACCTGGCCTGGGAAACGACCTACGAGCCGATGGACAAGGTCTTCCCGTTCGACAAGTACGAGGGCATCCGCATCCACGACTGGGACAAATGGGAAGACCCGTTCCGCATGACCATGGATGCCTACTGGAAATACCAGTCGGAGAAGGAGCGCAAGCTGTACGCGATCATCGACTCGTTCGTGCAGAACAACGGCCACCTGAACGTATCCGATCCGCGCTACCTGAACGCGCTGCGGCTGTTCCTGACCGGCGTGACGCCGCTGGAATACGCTGCCCACCGCGGCTACGCGCACCTGGGCCGGCATTTCCGCGGCGCCGGCGCGCGCGTGGCGGCGCAGATGCAGTCGGTCGACGAACTGCGCCACGCCCAGACCCAGCTGCACACGCTGTCGGTCTACA
Source organism: Cupriavidus necator N-1 (assembly GCF_000219215.1). Lineage (NCBI taxonomy): Bacteria > Pseudomonadati > Pseudomonadota > Betaproteobacteria > Burkholderiales > Burkholderiaceae > Cupriavidus > Cupriavidus necator. The sequence goes on from NC_015723.1 coordinate 521,572, forward strand.
ACAAGTACTTCCACGGCTTTGGCGAATGGCGCCATATGCACGACCGGGTCTGGTACCTGTCGGTGCCCAAGTCCTACTTCGAGGACGCGATGAGCGCGGGGCCGTTCGAGTTCATCACCGCGATCTCGTTCTCGTTCGAGTATGTGCTGACCAACCTGCTGTTCATGCCGTTCATGTCGGGCGCCGCCTACAACGGCGACATGGCCACGGTGACCTTCGGCTTCTCCGCACAGTCCGACGAGTCGCGCCACATGACGCTGGGCCTGGAAGTGGTCAAGTTCCTGTGCGAGCAGGACCCCGGCAATATCCCGATCCTGCAGAAGTGGCTGGACAAGTGGTTCTGGCGCGGCTTCCGCCTGCTCACGCTGGTCGGCATGATGATGGACTACATGCTGCCCAAGCGCGTGATGTCGTGGGCCGAGGCCTGGGAGATGTACTTCGAGCAGGCGGGCGGGGCGCTGTTCAAGGACCTGGAGCGCTACGGCCTGCGCATGCCCAAGTACCACGAAGTGGCCACCAAGACCAAGGACCGCATCACGCACGAGGCCTGGGCCACCTTCTACAACTACGCGGGCGCGGCCGGCTTCCACACCTGGGTGCCCAAGGCGGACGAGATGGCGTGGCTGGCCGAGAAGTACCCGCAGACCTTCGAGCGCTACTACAAGCCGCGCCTGGACCACTGGCAGGAGCGCCAGCAGGCCGGCGACCGTTTCTACAACGCCACGCTGCCGATGCTGTGCCAGACCTGCCAGATCCCGATGGTGTTCTCGGAGCCGGACGATCCCACCCAGACCTGCTACCGCGAAAGCAGCTACCACGGCATGAAGTTCCATTTCTGCTCGGACGGCTGCAAGGACATCTTCGACGACGAGCCCGCCAAGTACGCGCAGGCCTGGCTGCCGGTGCACCAGATCTACCAGGGCAACTGCGGCGGCGCCACGCTGGAGGACGTGCTCAAGTGGTACCGGCTGAACCCGGGCGCTGACAACCTGGACTTCGAGGGCTCGCAGGACCAGCGCAACTGGAACGCGTGGAAGGGCATCGGTCCTGCCGCCGACGCCGCCTGAAGCGGCCCCATCAAAAGACAAGGAGACAACCATGCCCGTCGTATCCATCGGCGACTACGCCTTCGAGGCGGCCGACCGCGAGGCCGTGTTCCACGGCAACCGCCTGCTCTATATCGGCTGGGACGGCCACCTGCTGTTCTGCGCCCCGCATTGCTTACCGTTCCCGCCGTCGATGCCGCTGCGCGAGGTGGTGGACAAGGTGCTGCCCGGCGTCTACGGCTACCACCCCGACTTTGCCCGCATCGACTGGGGCCAGGTGCAGTGGCTGCGCGGCCGCCAGCCCTGGCAGCCCGACCTGGACCGCTCGCTGGAAGAGAACGGCCTGGGCCACAAGGACGTGATCCGCTTCCGCACGCCGGGGCTGGACGGAATCGGCGGCAGCCGCAGTTGAGGCGCACGGGCGAACGCACCACCGGAAGGAGACCAAGATGTATTCGCTGACCATTGAACCGATCGGGCAGACCATCCCCATCGCTCCCGGGCAGACCGTGCTGGACGCCTGCCTGCGCAACGGCGTGTGGCTGCCCCATGCCTGTTGCCACGGCCTGTGCGCCACCTGCAAGGTGCAGGTGGTGGACGGCGAGGTCGAGCAGGGCGAGGCCTCCAGCTTCGCGCTGATGGACTTCGAGCGCGACAACGGCCAGTGCCTGGCCTGCTGCGCGACTGCGCAGTCGGACCTGGTGATCGAGGCCGACATTGAGGAAGATGCCGATGCGCTGGGCCTGCCGCTGGCCGACTATCGCGCCGAAGTTGTCGAGACGCGCGCCCTGACGCCCACCATCCTGGGCATCTGGCTGCGTGTGAAGGATGGCGGACGCACGGCATTCCAGGCCGGTCAGTACGTCAACCTGACCGTGCCGGGCTGCGACCAGCCGCGCGCGTTCTCGCTGGCCAACGCGCCGGGCGACGACCTGGTCGAGCTGCACGTGCGGCGTGTGCCGGACGGGCAGGCCACTGGCTACCTGCACGACCAGCTGGCGGTCGGCGATGAACTGTCGTTCTCAGCGCCCTATGGCCGCTTCTTCGTGCGCAAGTCGGCGCAGGTGCCGATGCTGTTCCTGGCGGGCGGCTCCGGCCTGTCCAGCCCGCGCGCGATGATCCTGGACCTGCTGGCCGCCGGCGAGACCCTGCCGATCACGCTGGTGCAGGGCGCACGCAACCGCGGCGAGCTGTACTACGGCGCCGAGTTCCAGGCGCTGGCGCAGGCCCACCCCAACTTCCGCTACGTGCCCGCGCTGTCGGACGAACCCGCCGACAGCGGCTGGAGCGGCGCGCGCGGCTACGTGCATGACGTGCTGCAGCAGCTCTACGCGCAGGACGGCAATGCCGACTTCCGCGGCCACAAGGCCTACCTGTGCGGGCCGCCGCCGATGATCGAGGCCTGCATCCGCACGCTGATGCAGGGCCGGCTGTTCGAGGCGGATATCCACACCGAGAAGTTCCTGTCCGCGGCCGATGCGCAGAACAGCGCGCGCAGTCCGCTGTTCAAGATCTGAGGAGGCCGGCCATGCATACCGTCGAGATCGCCGGCAGCGGGCTGCGCTACCCCTGCGCGCCGGAGCAGAACCTGCTGCGGGCCATGGAAGTGCTGGGCCAGCGCGGCATACCCGCCGGCTGCCGCGGCGGCGGCTGCGGCGTGTGCAAGGTCCGCATCGAGGCCGGCGACTACCACGCCGGCAAGATGAGCCGCGCCTGCCTGTCCGAAGCGCAGCAGCGCGACGGACTGGTGCTGGCCTGCAAGACCTACCCGGACAGCGATATCCGCCTGCGGCCGGTGGCCCTGCTGCAGCGCTGCCTGGAAAAGCAGCGGCAGCGCGAACAGGGCCGGTAGCAAGCGAACGAAGCACAAGCAAGGAAGGTGGCACCCACACAACGCCACCCCACCACACCAGGAGACCCACCATGGCATTGACAGGCGTATTGCGACCGGGGCACGTAGCCCTGCGCGTGCTGGAGCTGGAACCGGCGCTGAAACACTACACCGAGGTACTCGGCTTGATCGAAACCGCGCGCGATGCGCAGGGCCGGGTGTTCCTGAAGGCATGGGACGAGCACGACCACCACAGCGTGGTGCTGCGCGAGGCCGATAGTCCGGGCATGGACTACATGGGCTTCCGCGTCGACAGCGGCCACACGCTGGAGCGGCTGGCGCAGGAGGTGGAGCGATCCGGCCTGGCCATCGACTGCCAGTGGATCGCCGCCGGCGAGCACCCGCATACCGGCGCGCGCTTTCGCTTCACCATCCCCACCGGCCATGCGATCGAGCTCTTTGCCGACAAGGACAAGCCCGGCTGCAGGACCGGCGACCTCAACCCCGACCCCTGGCCGGACGACCTGCGCGGCATGGCGCCCAGCCGCTTCGACCACTGCCTGCTGTATGGCGATGATGTCGACGGCACCGTCAGGCTGTTCCGCGACGTGCTGGGCTTTTCCCTGGCCGAGCAGGTCGTGGCCGGCCCCGATGGCGAGATGCTGATCGGCGCCTTCCTGACCTGCTCGAACAAGGCGCACGACATCGCCTTTATCCGGCACCCGGAGAAGAACCGCTTCCACCATGCCTCGTTCCTGCTCGACAACTGGGGCGAGGTGCTGAAGGCGGCCGACATCATCTCCAAGAAGGATGTCTCGCTCGACATCGGCCCGACCCGCCACGGCATCACGCGCGGCGCGACGATCTACTTCTTCGATCCCTCGGGCAATCGCAACGAGGTCTTCTCCGGCGGCTATATCCACTACCCGGACAAGCCCACCATTACCTGGACCGACAACGAGCTGGGGCGCGCGATCTTCTATCACGACAGGAAGCTGAACGAAGCGTTTTTGAATGTGCTGACCTGAGCGCGAACACTCGCCTCCCGCTGATTTGCCCCCTCTCCCGCAAGCGGGAGAAGGGGCACCCAAACGATGAGCGGAGGATCGCAGTGCGCGATTGCTTCAACACCAGAGAACCAATATGAAAGACTTCAAGAACTTCATCAACGGCGAGTGGGTCGGCACCGCGCGGACCTTCGAGAACCGCAACCCGACCGACAACAGCCTGATCGGCCACGTGCACGAGGCCGGGCGGGCCGAGGTCGACGCCGCGGTGCAGGCCGCGCGCAGCGCGCTGCAGGGGCCGTGGGGCCGCATGACGGTGGCGCAGCGGGTCGAGCTGCTGCACGCGGTGGCTGACGGCATCAACCGCCACTTCGACGAATTCGTGCAGGCGGAGATCGCCGATACCGGCAAGCCCTTCGGGCTGGCCAGCCATATCGACATCCCGCGCGGCGCGGCCAACTTCAAGGTCTTTGCGGACCTGATCCGCAACGTGCCGACCGAAAGCTTTGCCATGGACACGCCCGATGGCGGCAAGGCCATCAACTACGCGGTGCGCAGCCCGCGCGGCGTGATCGGCGTGGTGAGCCCGTGGAACCTGCCACTGCTGCTGATGACGTGGAAGGTCGGGCCGGCGCTGGCCTGCGGCAATACGGTGGTGGTCAAGCCCTCGGAGGAGACCCCCGCCACCGCGACGCTGCTGGGCGAGGTGATGAACGAGGCCGGCGTGCCGCCCGGCGTCTACAACGTGGTGCATGGCTTTGGCCCGGATTCGGCCGGCGCCTTCCTGACCGCGCACCCGCAGGTCAACGGCATCACCTTCACCGGCGAGACCCGCACCGGCGAGGCCATCATGAAGGCCGCGGCCAATGGCGTGCGGCCGGTGTCGTTCGAGCTGGGCGGCAAGAACGCGGGCATTGTGTTCGCCGATGCGGACTTCGACAAGGCCGTGGCCGGCATCACGCGCTCGGCGTTCGAGAACAGCGGGCAGGTGTGCCTGGGCACCGAGCGTGTCTATGTGCAGCGGCCGATCTTCGAGCGCTTTGTCGCCGCGCTGAAGGCGAAGGCCGAGGGCCTGAAGCTGGGGCGGCCCACCGAGCTCGGCGTGAACATGGGCCCACTGGTGTCGCACGAGCATCGCGACAAGGTGCTGTCCTACTACCGCAAGGCCGCCGAGGCCGGCGCCACCGTGGTCACCGGGGGCGGCGTGCCGCAGATGCCGGGGGCGCTGGCCGAAGGCGCCTGGGTGCAGCCCACCATCTGGACCGGCCTGCCGGAAAGCGCCGCCGTGATCCGCGAGGAGATCTTCGGGCCCTGCTGCCATATCGCCCCGTTCGACACCGAAGAGGAAGTCATCGCGCTGGCCAATGACACCCCGTACGGCCTGGCCGCCACGGTCTGGACCGGCGACCTCGGCACCGCGCACCGCATGGGCAGCGCGCTGGACGTTGGCATCTGCTGGATCAATGCCTGGTTCCTGCGCGACCTGCGCACCGCCTTTGGCGGCGCCAGGCAGTCCGGCATCGGCCGCGAGGGCGGTGTCCATTCGCTCGAGTTCTACACCGAGCTGCGCAACGTCTGCGTCCGCCTGTGAGGTCCCATCATGCATAGCGAACTCCTTGAGATCGGCGCCGGCCTGCACCATGCGCTGGCCTCCCGCCGCCCGGTGGCGCCGCTGACCGAATCGTGGCCGGAGTTGAGCATCGACGATGCCTACCGCATCCAGCTGGCGATGGTGCAGCACCGGCTCGATGCCGGCGAGCGCGTGGTCGGCAAGAAGATCGGCGTGACCAGCCGCGTGGTGATGGACATGCTCGACGTGCGCCAGCCCGACTTTGGCCACCTGCTGTCCGGCATGGTCTACCCCGACGGCGCGGCGATTCCCGCCGACACCCTGATCGCGCCCAAGGCCGAGGGTGAAATCGCCTTCGTGCTGAAGGAAGACCTGGAAGGGCCGGGCGTGACCAATGCCGACGTGCTGCGCGCCACCGCCTACGTGCTGCCTTGCTTCGAGATCGTCGACTCGCGCATCCGCGACTGGAAGATCCGCATCCAGGACACGGTGGCTGACAACGCATCGTCAGGCGTATTCGTGCTGGGCGACGCCGCGGTGGACCCGCGCAGCGTGGACCTGGGCACGGTCGGCATGACGCTGGAGAAAAACGGCGAGATCGTCGCCACCGGCGCCGGCGCGGCCGCGCTCGGGCATCCCGTCAACGCGGTGGCATGGCTGGCCAATACGCTTGGCCGGCTGGGCATTGGCCTGAAGCGGGGCGAGGTGATCCTGTCCGGCTCTCTTGCCGCGATGGTGCCCGTAACCGCTGGCGACCAGTTGCGCATCAGCCTGGGCGGTATCGGCTCGGCCGGCGTGCGCTTTGTCTGAGCCCGACCCCTTTTCCAATTCAGCGCAGGACAAGCCATGAACCTGACACAAGACACCATTGCCCGGCTCGCCGAGCACCTGGAGAACGCCGAGCTGCAGCGCGAGGCGGTGCGCAAGATCACCGATGAATACCCGGACATGGACTGGGACGACGCCTACGCCATCCAGGACGCCATCCGCGCGCGCAAGGAGGCGCGCGGCACCCGTATTGCCGGGCTCAAGATGGGCCTGACTTCGTTCGCCAAGATGCGCCAGATGGGCGTGAGCGACCCGGTGTACGGCTTCCTCACCGACTATGGCGCCTGCATGGACGGGGCCGCCATCGATACCGGCACGCTGATCCACCCCAAGGTGGAGGCCGAGATTGCCTTCGTGCTGAAGGCCCCGCTCAAGGGGCCTGGCTGCCATATCGGCGACGTGCTGGCCGCGACGGACTTCGTGGTGCCGGCGGTGGAGGTGATCGACTCGCGCTACGAGTACTTCCGCTTCGACCTGAAGAGCGTGATTGCCGACAACACTTCGTCGGCGCGCTTCGTCGTGGGCGGCACGCACCGCGGCGCCGAGGGGCTGGACCTGAAGAACCTGGGTGTTGTGCTTGAGAAGAACGGCGAGGTGGTGGCCACGGCGGCCGGCGCGGCGGTGCTGGGGCATCCGGCCAACAGCGTCGCCATGCTGGCCAACATGCTGGGGGCGCGCGGGCGCGAGCTGCCGGCGGGCACGTTCATCATGACCGGCGGCGTGACCGAGGCCATCGCGGTGGCGGCCGGCGACAACATCACCGTTCGCTACCAGCACCTCGGCACGGTATCGATGCGCTTCACCTGAACGGCGCACCAAGGAGACACACCATGCCAATCATGCAGGTCTTCCTGATCGAAGGCCGTACCGACGAACAGAAGGCGCGCCTGATCCGCGCACTCACCGATGCCGCGGTCGAAGCGGTGGGCGCGCCGGTGGAAACCGTGCGCGTGATGATCACCGAGGTGCCGAAGGCGCAGTTCGGCATCGGCGGCAAGACCGCCAGGGAACTGGGCCGCTGACGCACACGCGAAAAAGGACAACGACATGGACATGAAAGCAAGCGGCCGCCACAAGGTGGCCATCATCGGCTCCGGCAATATCGGCACCGACCTGATGATCAAGGTGATGCGCCACGGCCGGAGCCTGGAGATGGGCGCCATGGTGGGCATCGATGCCGCGTCGGACGGGCTGGCCCGCGCCGCGCGCCTGGGCGTGCCGACCACGGCCGAGGGCATCGACGGGCTGGTCGGCATGCCGGGCTTCGGCGATATCCGCATCGCCTTCGATGCCACCTCGGCCGGCGCCCATGCGTACCACAACCGCGTCCTGCAGCAGCACGGCGTGCGCGTGATCGACCTGACGCCGGCGTCGATCGGCCCGTACGTGGTGCCCGTGGTCAACCTGGACCAGCACCTGGACGCCCCCAACATCAATATGGTCACCTGCGGCGGCCAGGCCACCATTCCCATGGTGGCGGCGGTGTCGCGCGTGGCCAACGTGCACTACGCCGAGATCGTGGCGTCGATATCGAGCAGGTCGGCCGGGCCCGGCACGCGCGCCAATATCGACGAGTTCACCGAGACCACCAGCCAGGCGCTGTGCTCGGTGGGCGGCGCCGCGCGCGGCAAGGCCATCATCGTGCTCAACCCGGCGGAACCGCCGCTGATGATGCGCGACACGGTCTTCACCTTGTCGGAGGACGGTGATGAAGCGGAAATCGCGGCGAGCGTCGAAGCGATGGCGCAGGCAGTGCAGGGTTACGTACCGGGTTACCGGCTCAAGCAGCGCGTACAGTTCGAGCGTATCGCTGCGTCGGCGCCATTGAATATCCCCGGCCTGGGACCGATGAGCGGGCTCAAGACCTCGATCTTCCTGGAAGTGGAGGGCGCCGCCCATTACCTGCCGGCCTATGCCGGCAACCTCGACATCATGACCAGCGCCGCACTGGCCTGCGCCGAGCGCCTGGCCGAGGCCCGGCTGTCCGCATGAGCCGCAGGGAGACAAAGATGACCGCACAACCTACCAGGAAGCTCTACATCTCCGACGTGACGCTGCGCGACGGCAGCCACGCCATCCGCCACCAGTACAGCCTGGACCACGTACGCCGCATCGCGGCCGCGCTCGACGCCGCGCGCGTGGATTCGATCGAGGTCGCGCACGGCGACGGGCTGTCGGGCTCCAGCTTCAACTATGGCTTTGGCGCCCATACCGACCTGGAATGGATCGCCGCCGTGGCCGAGACCGTGCGCCATGCCCGCGTGGCCACGCTGCTGCTGCCGGGCGTGGGCACCGTGCACGACCTGCGCGCCGCCTATGATGCCGGCGCGCGCGTGGTGCGCGTGGCCACGCACTGCACCGAAGCCGATGTCTCGCGCCAGCACATCGAATATGCGCGCGAACTCGGCATGGACACCGTTGGCTTCCTGATGATGAGCCACATGACCACGCCCGCGGCGCTGGCGCAGCAGGCGAAGCTGATGGAAAGCTACGGCGCCCAGTGCGTCTATGTGGTCGATTCCGGCGGCGCGCTGGGCATGCAGGACGTGCGCGAGCGCTTCCGCGCCTTCAAGGACGTGCTCAAGCCAGAAACCCAGACCGGCATGCACGCCCATCACAACCTGAGCCTGGGCGTGGCCAATTCCATCGTCGCGGCGGAAGAGGGCTGTGACCGCGTCGACGCCAGCCTGGCCGGCATGGGTGCCGGTGCCGGCAACGCCCCGCTGGAAGTCTTTATCGCCGCCGCCGAACGCCTGGGCTGGCAGCACGGCTGCGACCTCTACACGCTGATGGATGCCGCCGACGACATCGTGCGCCCGCTGCAGGACCGCCCGGTGCGCGTTGACCGCGAGACCCTGGCGCTGGGCTACGCGGGGGTCTATTCCAGCTTCCTGCGCCATGCCGAGGCCGCCGCGGCGCGCTACGGCCTGGGCACGGTCGACATCCTGGTCGAGCTGGGCCGGCGGCGCATGGTGGGCGGGCAGGAAGACATGATCGTGGATGTGGCGCTGGACTTGCTGGCGCGGCGCAGTGCGCAGGCGGAGCAGGGTGTGTCGTCGGCGGCGGTGGCCTGACCGTCGGCAGGCGCGGTCGGGGCGAGGCTCAGCACCTCGGCCGCGCCAGCGAGCGAAAATCGATCGCATCCGTGCTCACCGCGGCAATCTTCGGCCCGAAGCTCCTGATATTCGACAATGTCGCATTGTGATGCTCGCGAATGCGGGCCGCGTCGGCGTGCGGCTTGTCGTGCGTCGTGTGCGCGTCCGCGGCGATGGTCACCCCGTAGCCATTGGCTGCCGCGCGGCGCACTGTGGTGTCAACGCAGAACTCGGTGGCATAGCCGCACACGACCACATGCTTCACATCATGTTCAGCAAGGACCGTCTGGAGTTCAGTGCGCAGAAAGCTGTCGGGGGTGCGCTTGCCGATCCGGTAGTCACCCGGTTCGACCTGAAGTCCGGCGGACAGTTGCCACGCCGTTGAACCGTGCCGCAGGGCGTCCTCATTCTCGTGCTGGATGAAGATGACCGGCACGGCCGCCTGACGGGCTCGTGTACTCAGGGTGTTGATATTGGTGGCAACCGCGGCGGCATCGCCTGGCAACGGTGCGGAATCGACCAGGCCGGCCTGGAAATCGATGATGAGCAGTGCGCAATTCATGTTGTGCTCCCGTGAAGGTGGTCGACTGTAGCTTGCCGGCGCTACGGCTGGACCCGCAATGCCAGGAACGTCCCGTTCGGCTGGAACAGCTTCAGTGCGTCCACGGCCTCTTGCGCCGGCGCGCGAAACTCCACGCGCCAGCCGGGCAGCTCCGCGATCTCGAAGGTCTGGCCCTCGGACGGCAGCAGGTGGTAGCGGGGTTGCCCCGTGATGGTCATGAGCAGGTGCCCGGCCGCATCCAGCGCGACTTCGATGCGCTGCACGCTGTGCCGGTACTCGCCGGCGCAGCGCGCGCGGAAGGCGGCCGTGGTCGCGTCGCCGCTTGCCATGCGGTGGAAGACAATATCGTCGACCAGCGGCTCCAGCGGTGCCGCAATGCTGTCGATGGTGCCTTCCCGGTTGTAGAGGAAGGTGAGGGCCAGGTTGTCGGGATGGATTTCGGCGGGCTTTTCGGCCGTGCTGAACACATCGTAGTGACGATGGGCGAGCTGGCCGGACATGCCGCGCCAGCGCCAGGAGAGTGCATCGCCATCCGCACCGATGGTGACTTGCCCGTAGGCGGGGTGCGAGTAGTCGCCTGCGTAATCGTGCAGCGGATGGCTGGGGCTGGGGCTGGTGCCGGTATGCTGCCGCGCTTGCCGTGCCGCCTGGTTGATCTGCAGTTGTGCGAGCATTTCGTGGCGCCGGGCCTGCATGCAGGTGAACCAGTCGATGGGCGGATGCCCGCACAACTGGTCCAGAGCCGCATAGGTCAGCAGCGCGGTCACCGCGCTGGGTGCCCGGTTGGTCAGCACCGCAATGCCGATACGCCTGGATGGCATCAGCGTCATCAGCGCCGCCCAGCCCAGCCAGCTGCCGGAGTGCGAGACCGTGCGCTCGCCGCGGTATTGCTCGACCGTGAGGCCAAGGCCGTAATGCTGATCGCCGACCTCCGGGAACTCCGACATGCCGATATGCACGCCCGGCGTCATCATGTCGCGCACGATCGCCGGCGATAGCAGCGCACGCCCGCCAACCTTGCCTTCATCCAGCAGGCAGCGCATCCATTTCGCCAGGTCCTCTACCGAGGTGGCGAGGCCACCGGCCGGCTTCACAATGGACGACAGGCTGGCTCGCAGGCGTTCGTCGCCAACCATCGTATGCGGGTGCGCGTGGTCGGGAGCGGCGGCCAGGGCATCGGCGGAGAAACCGAAGCGTGAGAAGCCCAGCGGCCGCAGCAGGCGCTCCCCGGTGAAGTCCTCCCAGCGCTGGCCGCTGAGGCGCTCGGCCACATGGCCGGCGATTACGTAGCCAAGGTTCTGGTACTGCCAGCGTTCGCGCAGGTCACGGCTGGGCGCCAGGTGGCGCAGCCGTGCCAGCAGCTCGCTGGTATCAAGGTCGCCCGGTGTATGGAGCCAGTCGTGGCGCGGCATGCCGCTGTGGTGGCAGAGCAGGTCGCGCACCGTGATGCGCTCGGTGGTGACGGCATCGTGCAGCCGGAATCCCGGGATGAGGTCGCGCACGGGCGTGGTCCAGTTAAGCTTGCGCTCGTCCACCAGCAGGCCCAGGCCGGCGGCGGTGAAGGACTTGGTGATCGAGCACAGCATGAACTGCGTGGCGGTTGTCACCGGTGCTGATCCGACGCTGTCACGGACCCCGTAGCCCCGCATCAGGACGGGCTCGCCGTCGCGGATCACGGCCAGCGCAAGCCCGGGGATCTTCCAATCGGCCATCGACTCTTCGACCAGTGCATCGAATCCGTTCAGCACGAGGCGTTCCTGGGGGCATGGGCTCCGTATGCTGCCATGTCCTGGCGACGCAGTCGCCGCTTGCTCGAAGTGACTGTGCCTGGTTCGCGACATCTCCAGCGTTGTCACTGGCATATTTGTGATTATTGGTGCACTCCAGGCAGCCATTCCTCCTGCTGGCCAGGCCATGCCCCTCTCTCGTAGGGATCAGTTCGGCCCGTCGCAACCGTTAGCCAGCGCAATAAAGAGCACGGATACGCCAGAAAATCGCCAGGGCAAAGTACCCCGGCCGGATCGCGGACGCCGAGCCGACCAGCAGGAACGGGCGCGCAGTGTTGCATGCAGCAGTCGGGCATGCAGGGTTGGATTCAAAACAAACGAAGCGCATACGTCTTATTGGACGGTGAGGGGAGTGATCATGAATTTCAGGAGTCTGTCTATCCGCACGCGGCTGCTAGCCGGGTTCGGCACGCTGGCGGGCATGGTGCTGGTGGTGTCCGCGTATTCGCTGCATGCGCTCGGCGATGCGACCGCAGGTTTCAATGATTACCTGAACGGGCTGAATGCCCGCGCGGACATGGCCGCGCAAGTGCGCAGCGCGGTGGACCGGCGGGCCATCGCGGCGCGCAACCTGGTGCTGGTGACCGATGCGGCGGAACTGGAGCGCGAGAAGGCCGATGCCTTGCGCGCGCACCAGGACGTGCAGACCCGCCTGGCGCGGCTCAATGAGATGGTGCGCCAGCCCGGCATCAGCGATGAGGCGCGCAAGCTGGTGGAGGAGGTGGCGAAGGTCGAGGCGCAGTATGGCCCGGTCGCCACCGGCATCGTCGGCCTGGCGGTGGAGCGCAAGATCGAGGAAGCCGTCTCCCGTATCGACAAGCACTGCCGCCCGCTGCTGGCGGCGCTGATCAAGGCGACCGACGCCTATGCGGAGTTCACCAAGACGCGCCAGAAGGAGATGGAGCGCAGGCTGGAGGCGGATTATGAGCGCCAGCGCAACCTGCTGATCCTGATTTCCCTGGTATCGGCAGCGATCGCTGTCGTTGGCGGGTTGCTGGTCACGCGTGCCATCACTCGGCCGATCCAGCGCGCCGTGGACGTGGCCGGCACCGTGGCCAGCGGCGACCTGGGCGCACGTATCGAGGTGGATCGCGATGACGAGACCGGTCGCCTGCTTGCCGCGCTGCGCGACATGAACGAGCGCCTCACCGCCACCGTCACCCAGGTGCGTGCAGGCAGCGGCAATATTGCCGTGAGCACCAGCGAGATCGCGCGCGGCAACGCTGACCTGAGCAGCCGCACCGAGGAACAGGCGGCGTCGCTGGAAGAAACCGCGGCGAGCATGGAAGAGCTGACCGAGACCGTGCGCCTGAATACCGACAACGCCCGCCAGGCCAGCGAGCTGGCGCGCAGCGCGGCCGACGTGGCGCAGCGCGGCAGCGCCACGGTGCAGCGCGTGGTCGGCACGATGCAGGACATCAGTGCCAGTTCGTCCAAGATCGCCGAGATTACCGGCATCATCGAAGGCATTGCCTTCCAGACCAACATCCTGGCGCTGAACGCGGCGGTGGAGGCGGCGCGTGCCGGTGAGCAGGGCCGCGGCTTTGCCGTGGTGGCCAGCGAGGTGCGCGGCCTGGCGCAGCGCTCATCGAGCGCGGCCAAGGAGATCAAGGACCTGATCGAGGCGTCGGGACGCCAGGTGCACGACGGTGCGTCGCTGGCATCAGAGGCGGGCCAGACCATGGCCGAGGTGACCCAGGCGGTGGCGCGCGTGACCGGCATCGTGGAAGAGATTGCCACGGCGTCCGCCGAACAGACCCGCGGCATCGAGCAGGTCAACCAGGCCATCGCGCAGATCGACCAGGTGACGCAGCAGAACGCGTCGCTGGTGAACGAAGCTGCCAACGCGTCGCGCGCGCTGGAAGAGCAGGGCCGCGAACTCACTGAGGTGGTGGCGTTCTTCCGCCTGCCGGGCGAAGGCGGCGCCTCGCACCTGGGTGCCGATACGCTGGCCACGCAGCGGCGCGCGGCGCACAGGCTGGCCGCGGCATAGCGCCACGCCGGGGCGGCGTGGCTGCAAGATGGCCCCGGGGCGGGTAAACTGGCCGGTCCCAGCCTCCTTGCCATCGCCATGACCGCCCTGCCTATCTCCTTCGACGACGTCGCCGCCGCCCACGAACGCATCCGCGCGGCGGCCCACCGCACCCCGGTGCTGACCTCCGCCACCGCGGACGCGGCCACCGGCGCGCAGCTGTTCTTCAAAGCCGAGAACTTCCAGCGCATCGGCGCCTTCAAGTTCCGCGGCGCCTACAACGCCATCGCCCAGTTCACGCCGCAGCAGAAGGCGGGCGGCGTGCTGGCGTTCTCTTCCGGCAACCATGCCCAGGCGATCGCGCTGTCGGCCCGGTTGCTGGGCGTGCAGGCGGTGATCGTGATGCCGCAGGACGCCCCCGCGATCAAGATCGAAGCCACGCGCGGCTATGGCGCCGAAGTGGTGCTGTATGACCGCTACCAGGACGATCGCGAGGCGCTGGGCCGGCGCATCGCCGCCGAGCGCGGCATGACGCTGATTCCGCCGTATGACCATCCGCATGTGATGGCGGGGCAGGGCACGGCCGCCAAGGAGCTGTTCGAGGAAACCGGCCCGCTGGACATGCTGGTGGTGTGCCTGGGCGGCGGCGGGCTGCTTTCTGGCTGCGCGGTGGCGGCCCAGGCGATGTCGCCCGGCTGCGCCGTGTACGGCGTCGAACCTGAGGCCGGCAACGATGGCCAGCGCAGCCTGCGCAGCGGCGAAATCGTCCGCATCGACACCCCGCGCACCATCGCCGACGGCGCGCAGACGCCGTTTCTGGGCAACCACACCTTTGCCGTGATCCGCGAGCTGGTGATGGACATCGCCACGGTGTCGGATGCCGAACTGGTCGACACCATGAAGTTCTTCGCCGGGCGCATGAAGATCGTGGTCGAGCCCACCGGCTGCCTGGCTGCCGCCGCGGTGCTGCACGGCAAGCTGGATGTGAAGGGCAAGCGCGTGGGGGTCATCATCTCGGGCGGCAATGTCGACCTGGGCGCCTTTGGCAGCTTCCTGCTGGGTTGAGTCGGGCGGCAGGGAATCCTGGACTGGCCCCGGCCGTCTAACCTGCAATCCGCGATGACAATGCCAGGAGTGGCCATGACGGACAAGCGCCACTATGACGTGCTGGACACCGGCGCCGGCAAGCCGGTCAAGCTGTGGACGCGCGGCGTCCCGGTGGAAAGCGCTGCCCGCGAGCAACTGCTGAACACGGCGCGGATGCCGTTTATCTTCCGCCATCTCGCGGTGATGCCGGATGTACATCTGGGCAAGGGCTCGACCATCGGCTCGGTGATCCCGACCGTGGGCGCGGTGATTCCCGCCGCAGTGGGCGTGGACATCGGCTGCGGCATGATGGCCGTGAAGACTTCGCTCACCGCCGCTGACCTGCCCGACAACCTCGGGCCGCTGCGCAGCGCGATCGAGCACGCCGTTCCGCACGGCCGCACCGCGCAAGGCGGACGGCGCGACCAGGGTGCCTGGGGCTCGGCCCCGGCGCCCGTTGACGCGGCATGGGCCGAAATGGCGCCGGGCTTTCGTCGCATCACCGACAAGTATCCGCACCTGGCGCGTACCAACCATCGCAATCACCTGGGCACGCTCGGCACCGGCAATCACTTTATCGAGGTGTGCTTGGACGAGGCCCAGTCAGTCTGGTTCATGCTGCACAGCGGCTCGCGCGGCGTCGGCAATGCCATCGGCACGACCTTCATTTCGCTGGCGCAGCAGGACATGCGCAAGCACCTCGCCAACCTGCCGGACCGCGACCTGGCCTACCTGGTCGAAGGCTCCGAGCATTATGAGGACTACATCTTCGCCGTGTCGTGGGCTCAGGCCTACGCGCGCCGCAACCGCGAGCTGATGATGGAGGCGGTGCTGGCAGCGGCGCAGCGCGTGCTGCGCAGGCCGTTCCAGGCGCGGCTGGAGGCGGTCAACTGCCATCACAACTACGTGCAGAAGGAACACCACTTCGGCGCCGAGGTGCTGGTCACGCGCAAGGGCGCGGTCAGCGCGCGCGTGGGCGAGCTGGGCATCATCCCGGGATCGATGGGCGCGCGCTCGTTCATCGTGCGCGGCAAGGGCAACCCGGAATCGTTCTGCTCATGCAGCCACGGCGCGGGCCGCACCATGAGCCGCAGCGAGGCCAAGCGCCGCTTCACCGTGGCCGATCAGGTGCATGCGACCGAGGGGGTCGAATGCCGCAAGGACGCCGCCGTGATCGACGAGATCCCGATGGCGTACAAGGACATCGACGCGGTGATGGCGGCGCAGGCTGACCTGGTGGAGATCGTGCACACGTTGCGGCAGGTGGTGTGCGTGAAGGGGTGAGTGGGCCGGTGCCCCAGGGTGGGTCAGTCGACGAGCAGATTGATTTTCGTCGCGAATTTCTGCCAGCGATCGATGTCGGAACTCACCAGCTTCTGGAATTCAGCGGGCGTGCTTGTCGTCGTGGCAAAGCCGAGCTGCGTCAGCGATGCCTTGATCTCAGGCCTGGCGATGGCCCTGGCGATTTCCGTGTTCAGCCTTTGCACGATCTCGGGCGGCGTATTTGCCGGGGCGAGGATGCCGAACCACTGGTCGACGTCATAGCCGGCCACGCCAAGCTCGTTGACAGTTGGTACGTCGGGCAGGAACGGCGAGCGCGCCTTCGAGGTGACGGCCAGCGCGCGCAGCTTGTTGCTTTTCAGGTAGGGGATGGTGTTGGTCAGCGTGTTGACGCTGACATCGGCCTGGTTGCCGAGCACGTCGGCGATGGCGGGGGCGCAACCCTTGTACGGCACGTGCAGCATATCCATCTTTGCCGAGACCTTCAGCAATTCGCCGGCCAGATGCTGCGGGGTGCCGTTACCGCACGACGCGTAGCTGGGGGGTGAGCCGCTCCTGCCGGCCGCCAGCAGGTCGCTGAAGGTGCGGAGCTTCGAGTGCGATGGCACGGCGATCACCGATGGCACCGACGCGAAGGTGATGACGGCGCTGAAATCGGACTTGGGATTGAACTGCAGCTTCTTGAAGACGCTCGGGTTGATGGCAAAGCTGCTGTTGACGATGAGCAGTGTATAGCCGTCGGCAGGGCTCTTGGCGACGAACTCGGCGCCAATATTGCCGCTGGCGCCGGGCCGGTTGTCGACGACCACGGGCTGCCCCAGCGACTTGCTGAGGTCATTCCCAATCAGGCGCGCAAGGGAATCGGTCCCCCCTCCGGCCGGGAACGTTACCACCACGCGGATCGGCTTTTGCGGGAAGGTACTGGCGATATTGGCTTCGGCGCGCCCGGGCAGGGTGCCCAGGCTGCCTGCGACAAACAGGAGCGATGCCAGACTTCTGACGACGGATAGGGGTCTCATTGATATGCCTCGTCGGTTAGGGTGAAGGAAGCGGAAAAGCCGGTCAATCGGGGTCTATACGCACCGCCTGGCAGTACTCGCCGCCAGCGCGCGCCAGTGCCGCAGCCGCCTCAAGCGCTTCCGCGGAGCCGGCGTGGATACGGTAGAGGGGTTGCCCTGGCGCTACCTTTGCACCGATCGTGCACAGCATGTCGACGCCTGCACCGCCATCGCGCGGCGCCCCGGCGGCGCGCGCCACGCCGGAAATCTGCAGGCCATCGATGCCCGTGACCCGGCCCTGCGTGGCGGCGGGAACGACCTGCGTATGCGTACCCGGCGCCACTGGATCGGCGCGAGCGCCCTGCGCAGCGGCGATGCGATCGAACGCGGCTCTGGCCTTGCCTTCATGCAGCAGCGCGGTCGCAATTTGCATGCCGTGTTCGGGGGAGTCCACGCGGGGATCGAATGCGATGATTTCGCCGGCAAAGCGCAGGGCCTTTTCACGCAGGTCGGCGGGTGCATCGGGCGCGTTGTCGAGCACGAGGCGGACGTCGCGCACTTCCAGTGCGGGGCCGATGCCGCGCCCGATCGGGCGGCTGCCGTCAGTGACCAGTGCGCGTACGTGCAGGCCCAGTCCCTTGCCGACGTGTTCGAACAGCGCGCCCAGCGCCTCGGCGTCGGCGCGCGTTGCCAGCTTGGTTTGCGGCCCATAGGGCAGGTCGACGATGACGTGGGTGGCGCCGGCGGTGTACTTCTTCGACAGGATCGACGCCACTGACCAGCGCCGCGAATCCAGGCGCAGCGGCCGCGTGATGGCGTTCATCACATCGTCGACCACGGAATGGTTCAGCCGTCCGTTCCAGGCAATGCATGCGCGCGCTTGGGCCACGCATCGGCGCACGTCTTCATGCGCCAGGTCGACCCGTGCGATGGTCTCCATGGCATCGGCGGTGCCGGCGGCAGAGGTGATCGCGCGCGACGATGTCTTGGGCATCGCCAGCCCGTAGGCGGCGACGATCGGCACCACGATCAGCGTGATGCGGCTGCCGGGAACGCCCCCCATCGAATGCTTGTCGACGACTACCGGTTCGTCCCAGTCGATGCGGGGTGTGAAGGCGGTACGCGCGCGTGCCAGTGCCACCACTTCCTCGTCTGTGAGCGTGCGGGTGGCGGCAACGAGGAACTCGGTCAACTCTGCCTCGGTGTACCGCCCGGCGATGGCGTCCTGCAGCACGGCGACGTAGGCAGCTTCGTCGAGCGGATCGCCGCGCAGCTTGGCCATCAGGTTGGTTCGGCTGGCCGGCCGTTCGGCGGCGGATGCCCCGGTGCCGTTGCGCAAGGCTTCGACAAAGCGTGCCGTGCCCGCTTCCAGCGTGCTGTCGTTCGACACCGTGATACACGGGACGTGTGGCGGCACCGGAGCCCCTGCGCGTGCCACGCGGCTGGCAACCTGGTCGCCAGATTCCCGCCCGCGCGCGGCAATGCGCTGCGCAAGCACGTCATGCGGTGCCGTCACCACGATCACAACGAAGCGGGGCAGGCGGGCCGCAAGTTCGGCGATGACGCCTCGCGAGCCATTGGCCACGACGTTGCGGCCGCGTTCGAGTTCGAGCATCAGGGAGCGGGGCAATCCGTAGCACAGGTCGTGCGCGTCCCAGGTCACCAGGAACTCTCCGCTTCGCTGGCGCCGCGCGAACTCGGCCTCCGTGACACCTTCGTGCGCTTCGCCAGCAGAGCCGTCAGGGCGGGTAATGACGCGCCGCGCAAAAACGTAATCGTCATCGAGCGCGGCACGTGCACCGTCGATCAGGGAGTCCTTGCCAGCGCCACTGGGCCCCACAACAAAGAAGAATGTGCCGGTCGCCTTCATGAGAATTACCTTAGATGTCGAAGTTATGTGGTTATGCTAGCACCGGCCAAGGGGGTGTCAAGATAAGTTCGATGTCTAAGTTAATGCAAGCAACGAGCCAGCGCCCGCAAATCCAGTGTGTACGCGGGATTCGCGGGCTTATAGGGGAAAACACGGGGAGCAGGGTGCGCGGTGACGGTGCCCCGTGCATGGGTTGCGGGCATGGTGCACTGATGGAGTGAACGCTACATGGAGAGGCGTTGCCGATGAAGCGGTGGTGTCGGCGTGCCAGCGCCGGAGGCGCTATCATGTGCGCTGTCGCTGTCGCTGTCGCTGTCGCTGTCGCTGTCGCTGTCGCTGTCGCTGGCGCCGGGCCGACCGGTGCCGCATGCATACGCTCTACTTTCCCTCACGACTATGGCCACAAAGAAGCCGGATGCTCCGGTCCCGATCACGCCTGCGGATGAAGCCGATGAAGAACGGCTTGCCCACCTGGTGAAGGATGCCGCCCGGGCCTATATCCGGGCGCTGCAGTTGCGCCTGGCGGAGCATTCGGTTTCGTATGGGCACTGGACCATCCTGCGCATCCTGTGGCGCCATGACGGCGTGTCGCAGCGAGAGTTGAGTGAACGGGCCGGCGTGACCGAGCCGACGACGTTTGCGGCAGTCAAGGCGCTGGAGGCGCTGGGCTACGTGGAACGCACGCATCTTCCCGGCAACAAGAAGAAGGTGCATGTGTTCCTGAGCAAGACCGGACGCGCGCTGCGCCGCAAGCTTGAACCGCTGGCGACCGAGGTGAACGAACTCAGCGTGGAAGGTGTGAGCGAAGAAGACGTGCTGACCACGCGTCGCGTGCTGATCACGATTGCGAAGCGGCTGGTCGCCGACGAAGTCGCGTCGGCAGAACATGGGCGGCGGGTCCCGTCCACACAGGAGGTAGGGCGCCTGCTCTCGGATCTGTAGACGACCCGCAACGGAAAAGACCCTCGCCGGGCGAGACCGGCAAGGGTGAATGCCTTGGGTAGAAGGCGTGAATCGGTCAGAGCGATTGGGGGGCTGTTCCCCCCGGTGTCAGGCTTCGTCGAGCCCGATGTCGACGGCAGGGGCGGACTGGGTGATCTTGCTCGTGGAGATGTAGTCCACGCCCGTTTCCGCCACGGCCCGGATCGTTTCCAGGCGGATGCCGCCTGAGGCCTCGACCTTGGTCCGGCCATTGACGATCTGCACGGCTTCCTTCATGTCGGGCACCGACATGTTGTCCAGCATGATCACGTCGACACCGGCTGCCAGGGCTTCGTGCACCTGTTCCAGCCGGTCGCATTCCACTTCCAGCTTGGTCAGCACGGGCAGCTTGCGGCGCACGCGTGCCACGGCGGCAGCGATACTGCCGCACACGGCGATGTGGTTGTCCTTGATCATCACGCCGTTGTCCAGGCTCAGCCGGTGGTTCAGGCCGCCGCCGCAGGTCACCGCGTGCTTTTCCAGCGCTCGCAGGCCCGGCGTGGTCTTGCGGCTGTCGATCAGGCGCGCCCTGGTATGGGCGATGGCCTGGGCATAGGTTGCCGTATGGTTGGCGATGCCGCACAGCCGCTGCATGATGTTCAGCGCGGTGCGCTCGGCCGTCAGGACGCTGCGTGCATTGCCGCTCACGTTAAGCAGCACCGCGCCTTTTTCAACCTTGTCGCCGTCGGCGACGCGCACATCGACCGACAGCGTCGGATCGTAGCGCGCGAAGATGCGTGCCGCCACGTCGATGCCGGCGATGAGCATCGGCTCGCGGGCGTTCATGCAGAAGGTGCCGGTCTCTCCCGGTTCAATCATGGTCTGGACGGTCAAGTCGCAGATGCCGATGTCTTCGGTCAGCCAGAGGTCGATCAGCTTGTCGGTGGCGAAAATGTCGTACATGAAGGGCTCCTGAACGGTGGTTGCGGTACCTCATAAATCTTAGAGATCGAAGTACATGGCGCAATACTAGCCCTTCCGTGCGCCATGTCAAGTAATATTCGAGATCTAAGATAAAGCGCAAACCTACCGCGCAAACTGCCCCAGCACCGTCCCGACCGCCTCCAGCCCCGCCTCGATCATGTGCTGCATGTAGGTGCCCATCTGCGGCATCACCAGCATCAGCACCAGCAGCCCGCCCGACAGCGTGACCGGGAAGCCGACCGCAAAGATCGACAGTTGCGGCGAGGCGCGGTTCAGGATGCCCATCGCCAGGTTCAGCGTCAGCAGCGCCGCGATCATCGGCAGCGCCAGCAGCAGGCCGGACGAGAACACCATGCCGCCGGCGCGGGCCACGGCCATGGCGCCGCCGGCGGACAGCGGCGTGCCGCCGATGGGCAGGCCGTTGAAGCTGTCGACCAGCGTGCCCAGCATCAGCAGGTGGCCGTCCAGCGCCAGGAACAGCAGCATCGCGATCAGATTCAGGAAGCGCGACAGCACCATGGTCTGGCCGCCTGCGGCGCGGTCGAAGAACGAGGCAAAGGACAGGCCCATCTGCAGGCCGATGATTTCGCCGGCCTGCTGCACGGTGGCAAAGACCAGCCGCATGGCGAAGCCGGTGGCCAGGCCGATGCCGATCTCGTTGAGAATAATCATCAGACCGCCGAAGGAGTACACCGGCACCACCGGCAGCTGCGCGATGGTGGGCGACACCACCATCGCAATCATCGCCGACAGTGCGATCTTGGCGCGCCGCGGGATGGTGGACTCACCGAACAGCGGCGCGGTGCCGATCAGGGCCAGGAGCCGGAAAAAGGGCCACAGGAACGCCACGAGCCAGCTGTAGAGCTGGGCTGAGGTGAATTCGACCACGGCGGGGAGTCAGCGGGCAGGGAGGGCGAGGGGGTGACGACAGCGAGCGCGGCCGCAGTCAGTGCGCCAGCGCGGGAATGCTCTGGAACACTTCGCGCATGTAGTCGACCATGGAGTTAATCATCCACGGCCCGGCCAGCACCATGGTGGCGAACAGCGCGATCAGCTTGGGGATGAAGCTCAGCGTCATCTCGTTGATCTGCGTCGCGGCCTGGAACAGGCTGACCACCAGGCCGGCGGCCAGCGCCACCAGCAGCAGCGGGGCGGCCAGCAGCAGGGTCATCTTCATCGCCTGGGTGGCGATGGTCATTACGGTCTCGGGTGTCATGGCTCGGAGTCTGCGGTGTGTGGCGGGAGCTGGGGCTGCCTCAGTTCATGAAGCTCTGTGCCAGCGAACCCAGCAGCAGCTGCCAGCCGTCGACCAGCACGAACAGCATCAGCTTGAACGGCAGCGAGATGGTGGCCGGCGGCACCATCATCATCCCCATCGCCATCAGCACGCTGGCAACGACCAGGTCGATGATCAGGAACGGGATGAAGATGGTGAAGCCGATCTGGAACGCGGTCTTCAGCTCGCTGGTGACGAAGGCCGGCACCAGGATGCTGAGCGGGACTTCCTCGGGGCCCTGCATCTCCGGCGCCTTGGCCATCTGCGCGAACATGGCCAGGTCTTTCTCGCGGGTCTGGCGCAGCATGAAGGCCTTGAGCGGCTCCGCGGCCTTGGCCGCGGCGGCCTCCAGGCTGATCTTGTTTTCCGACAGCGGCTTGTAGGCGTCGTTGTAGACGCGGTCGAACACCGGTGCCATCACGAAGAAGGTCAGGAACAGCGACAGGCCCACCAGCACCTGGTTGGGCGGCGAGCTGGCGGTGCCCAGTGCGCTGCGCAGCAGGCCCAGCACGATGATGACGCGGGTGAAGCCGGTCATCATCAGCATCGCCGCCGGCAGGAACGACAGCGAGGTCAGTAGCAGCAGCGTCTGCACCGGCAGCGACCAGATCTGGCCGCCGCCCGGGGCGGGCTTGCTGACGACGCCGGGCAGTGTCTGGGCCCAGGCCTGTGCGGGCACCAGCGCGGCAACGGCCAGCATCAGCGCGAGCAGGGACAGCAGCGGGCCCGGCAGCGGGCGCCGCAGCGCGGCACGCGGGAAATTCATGACTTGAGGTGATCCTGCATCGAGCGCAGCAGCTTTTCGGCAAAGGTGCCGCCACCCGGCTGTTGCGAAGGGCCTGCACCGCCGGTGGCGGCGAGGGGATTGGCTGCGGTGGTGCCCGCAGGCAGGGTATGCAGCGGCCGGATTTCGCCGGGGCTCACGCCCAGCACCAGCCAGGTATCGCCCACCTCGACCAGCACCAGGCGCTGGCGTGCGCCCAGCATGGTGCTGCCGACCACCTTCATCGCGCCGCCGGTGGCGTGACGCACCAGGCCGGCGCGCCGGGCCACCCAGGCCATGCCCAGGATCAGCGCGACGATGGCGAACAGCCCCAGCCCGGCCTGCGCCAGGCTGGCCGCGCCGCTGATGGCCGGCACATGCGTGCCGTCGGCGGCCATGGCGGCCCCCGGCAGCGCCGCAAGCACGGCCAGGCTGGCGCGCGTCTGTATGGTCATTTGTTCAGCTTCCGGATGCGTTCGGACGGCGTGATGATGTCCGTCAGGCGGATGCCGAACTTGTCGTTCACCACCACCACCTCGCCCTGCGCGATCAGGTAGCCGTTGACCAGCACGTCCATCGGCTCGCCGGCCAGGCCGTCCAGCTCCACCACCGAGCCCTGCGCCAGCTGCAGCAGGTTCTTGATGGGCACCTTGGTGCGGCCCAGTTCCACGGTCAGCTGCACCGGGATATCGAGAATCATCTCGATATCGTTGCGGAAGCCGCTCGGCGCTTCCTTCGCCAGCGGCTGGAACACGGTGGCGGCGGCCGGGGTGGCCGCGGGTTGGGCCGCCGGTGCGGCAGCTGCGGGGGTTGCGGCGGATGTGGCGCTGGTCTGCTCGGCCAGCGCGCTGGCCCAGTCGTCCATCGGATCGACGGGCTTGTCCTCGATGCCGTCACTCATAATCGCTGTCCTCGGTGTCCAGGTGGGAATCGCCGTCCTGGTGATTGATCATTCGTTCTACCCGCAGCGCGTACTGGCCGTTCATCGTGCCGAAGCCGCATTGCATGACGGGCACGCCGTCCACCTTGCCAAATACCTTCTCCGGCAGCTCGATCGGCAGCACGTCGCCGGCGCGCATCGCCAGCACTTCGGCCACGGTGCTTTGCAGGTGCGCGAACTCGGCCACCAGCTCCACCTCGGCCGCGCGCAGCTGCGTGGACAGTTGCGTGACCCAGCCCTTGTCGACTTCCTTCTCATCCTGCAGCGGATTCATCAGCAGGTCTTTGAGCGGCTCGATCATCGAGTACGGCAGGCAGACATGAAGCTGCCCGCCGACGGCGCCCAGTTCGATATGGAAGGCGGTGGTCACCACGGCCTCGTTGTGGGTGGCGACGTTGGCAAACTTGGGGTGCATCTCCGAGCGGATGTACTCAGTCTCGATCGGGTGCACGGTGCGCCAGGCGTTGCCGTAGCTGGCCAGCGTCAGCTCCAGCATGCGCTGGATGATGCGCTGCTCGGTCTGGGTGAAGTCGCGGCCTTCCACGCGGGTGTGGAAGCGGCCGTCGCCGCCGAACAGGTTGTCCACCACCAGAAACACCAGGTTCGGGTCGTAGACGAACAGCGCCGTGCCGCGCAGCGGCTTCAGGTGGACCAGGTTCAGGTTGGTCGGCATCGGCAGGTTGCGCGCGAAGTCGCCGAATTTCTCGATCCTGATGCTGCCTACGGTGATGTCAGCGCCGCGGCGAATGAAATTGAACAGCGCCGTGCGCATCGAGCGCGCAAAACGCTCGTTGATGATCTCCAGCGTGTGCAGGCGGCCGCGGATGATGCGTTCCTGCGTGGC
Source organism: Cupriavidus necator N-1 (assembly GCF_000219215.1). Lineage (NCBI taxonomy): Bacteria > Pseudomonadati > Pseudomonadota > Betaproteobacteria > Burkholderiales > Burkholderiaceae > Cupriavidus > Cupriavidus necator. Next base: position 546,233 of record NC_015723.1, read on the forward strand.
CAGGTTGTAGGGGCGCACACCGCCCTCGTCGAGCGCAGGCTCGCTGGCCTTGGGCGTATCGGCTTCGCCGGATACGCCCTTGAGCAGCTCGTCGACCTCGTCTTGCGAGAGGAACTTGTCGTAGGCCATCTAGTGTCCTGCCCCTTGTGCGGCGTTATGGATGAATCCGGTGCGGCCCTGGCTTGCGCTTACTGCACCACGAAAGAGGTGAAGAGCACGTCCAGCACCCGCTGCGCCGGCAGGCCGCTGGCAAACGGCTTGCTGATGGTGTCGCGGATGTCGTCGGCCAGCTTGCGCTTGCCTTCGACGGTGGCCAGGTCGGCCGGCTGCCTGGCCGACAGCAGCAGCAGGATGCGGCTGCGTGCCTCGGGCAGGTACTGCGCCAAGCGTGCCTGGGTTTCGGCATCGGCCACCTTCAGCGACAGGCCGGTGTGCAGGAAGCGGTCGCCGTCGTCGCTGCGCAGGTTGACGGTGAACGCGTCCAGCGGCACGAAGATCGGCGGCGGTACGACCGGGGCGGCGGGCGCAGCGGGCGCCGCCGGCTGGCGGTTGCTCAGCACGCTGCCCAGCACGAAGCCTCCGGCGCCCAGTGCCACCACCAGCACGCCGGCGCCGATCAGCAGCAGCCGGCCGCGCTTGCCTGTGTTGCCAGTCCGGGGAGGGGAAGCCGTGTTCGCCATGAGAAGCCTGTATCGGAATGCCTGCCATTCTTCCGGAATCGCAGGCCAGCAAAGGGCCGAAAAAAAGGGGGAAACCCTTTCAGCTTGGCCATTTGAGCGGAAAGGGAGCAGGCACGGCTACGCGAGCGGGCGCCCTGTGATGCGCGCCTGCAGGCTGGTTAACGCTTGATGTCGTGTGAACTTGAGTGCCGGTGCAAGCTGCCGCGATTCCTGGCCGGGCCGCGGGGCCGGTCGCGGGGGCGCCGTCATGCATTCCCTACTACGCTAGTCGGGTAGTGATTCATGTGGATTCGTAGGCCATTAAGTTTCCAATGCGTTGATTCGCATGGTATTTTTTGTTTTCACTCTTATATAAGATATAAGACATTTGACCAAGGAGCGGCTTCGGACTACAATCGCGACGTTACGAGATTTTCTAAACCTAATTACTCAGCAGGTTCCCATGCTTGAAAACTATCGCGCACATGTGGCCGAGCGCGCCGCGCTTGGCATCCCCCCTCTGCCCCTGACCGCCAAGCAGACGGCCGAGCTGGTCGAACTGCTGAAGAACCCGCCCGCCGGTGAAGAGCAGAACCTGGTGGAGCTGATCACCTACCGCGTGCCGGCCGGCGTGGATGACGCCGCCAAGGTCAAGGCCTCGTACCTGGCCGCCGTGGCGCTGGGTAAAGAGAAGTGCGCGCTGATCTCGCGCGCCAAGGCGACCGAGCTGCTGGGCACAATGCTGGGCGGCTACAACATCTCGCCGCTGATCGAGCTGCTGGACGATGCCGAGGTCGGCACCGTCGCCGCCGAGGCGCTGAAGAAGACCCTGCTGATGTTCGACGCCTTCCACGACGTGAAGGAAAAGGCGGACAAGGGTAATGCCAATGCCAAGGCCGTGCTGCAAAGCTGGGCCGACGCCGAGTGGTTCACCAGCCGCCCGGAAGTGCCGCAAAGCCTGACCATCACCGTGTTCAAGGTGCCGGGCGAAACCAACACCGACGACCTCTCGCCGGCCCCGGACGCCACCACCCGCCCGGACATCCCGATGCACGCGCTCGCCATGCTGAAGAACAAGCGCGAAGGCGCGGCGTTCCAGCCGGAAGAAGACGGCAAGCGCGGCCCGGTCAAGTTCATCGAATCGCTGAAGGAAAAGGGCCACCTGGTCGCCTACGTGGGCGACGTGGTCGGTACCGGCTCGAGCCGCAAGTCCGCCACCAACTCGGTGCTGTGGTTCACCGGCGAAGACATCCCGTTCATCCCGAACAAGCGCTTCGGCGGCGTGTGCCTGGGCAACAAGATCGCCCCGATCTTCTACAACACCATGGAAGACGCCGGCGCGCTGCCGATCGAGCTGGACGTGTCGAAGATGGAAATGGGCGACGTGGTCGAACTGCGCCCGTACGAAGGCAAGGCCCTGAAGGACGGCGCAGTGATCGCCGAGTTCAAGGTCAAGTCCGACGTGCTGTTTGACGAAGTCCGCGCCGGCGGCCGTATTCCGCTGATCGTCGGCCGTGGCCTGACCGCCAAGGCGCGCGAGGCGCTGGGCCTGGCCCCGTCGACGCTGTTCCGCCTGCCGCAGAACCCGGCCGATACCGGCAAGGGCTTCACGCTGGCGCAGAAGATGGTTGGCCGCGCCTGCGGCCTGGCCGAAGGCAAGGGCATCCGCCCGGGCACGTACTGCGAACCGAAGATGACCTCGGTGGGCTCGCAGGACACCACCGGCCCGATGACCCGCGACGAGCTGAAGGACCTGGCCTGCCTGGGCTTCTCGGCCGACCTGGTGATGCAGTCGTTCTGCCACACCGCCGCGTATCCGAAGCCGGTCGACGTCAAGACCCACCACACCCTGCCTGAGTTCATCAGCACCCGCGGCGGCATCTCGCTGCGCCCGGGCGACGGCGTGATCCACTCGTGGCTGAACCGCATGCTGCTGCCCGACACCGTCGGCACCGGCGGCGACTCGCACACCCGCTTCCCGATCGGCATCAGCTTCCCGGCAGGTTCGGGCCTGGTGGCCTTTGCCGCCGCCACTGGCGTGATGCCGCTGGACATGCCGGAATCGGTGCTGGTCCGCTTCAAGGGCAAGATGCAGCCGGGTGTGACCCTGCGCGACCTGGTCAACGCGATTCCGCTGTACGCGATCAAGCAAGGCCTGCTGACCGTGGCCAAGCAAGGCAAGCAGAACATCTTCTCGGGCCGCGTCCTGGAAATCGAAGGCTTGCCCGACCTGAAGGTCGAGCAAGCGTTTGAACTGTCGGACGCCTCGGCGGAACGTTCGGCCGCCGGTTGCACGGTGCGCCTGAACAAGGACCCGATCATCGAATACATCAACAGCAACATCACGCTGCTGAAGTGGATGATCGCCCAGGGCTACCAGGACCCGCGCAGCCTGCAGCGCCGCATCAAGGCCATGGAAGCGTGGCTGGCCGATCCCAAGCTGCTGGAGCCGGACGCCGACGCCGAGTACGCCGCCGTGATCGAGATCGACCTGGCCGACGTGCATGAGCCGATCGTGGCTTGCCCGAACGACCCGGACGACGTCAAGACCCTGTCGGAAGTTGCCGGCGCCAAGATCGACGAAGTGTTCATCGGTTCGTGCATGACCAACATCGGCCACTTCCGCGCAGCTTCCAAGCTGCTGGAAGGCAAGCGCGACATCCCGGTCAAGCTGTGGGTGGCTCCGCCGACCAAGATGGACCAGAAGCAGCTGACCGAGGAAGGCCACTACGGCGTGTTCGGCACCGCCGGTGCCCGCACCGAAATGCCGGGCTGCTCGCTGTGCATGGGCAACCAGGCACAGGTGCGCGAAGGTGCCACGGTGATGTCGACCAGCACGCGTAACTTCCCGAACCGCCTGGGCAAGAACACCAACGTGTACCTGGGTTCCGCCGAACTGGCGGCGATCTGCTCGCGCCTGGGCCGCATCCCGACCAAGGAAGAGTACATGGCCGACATGGGCGTGCTCAATGCCAACGGCGACAAGATCTACAAGTACATGAACTTCGACCAGATCGAGGACTTCAAGGAAGTGGCCGACGGCGTGACGGTGTAAGCCGCGCAGTCAGGCTGGCATGAAGAAGGGGCCCCCGCTTGCGGGGCCCCTTTTTTGCTTTCAGCGACACGCCGCGGCGCAGGCGGATGGTTCAGTCCAGCGGAACGCCGTGGCGCGCGGCGTACGCCACCACTTCGGCCGTGTTGTGCAGGTCGAGCTTGCGCATCAGGTTCTCGCGGTGCTTGCGCGCGGCCCTGCATCGCGCGGTGCAGCCGGCCGAGACCGCCTGAGGCCCTGCGCCGCATGCATGGCACGGGCGGTTTATGATCGGGTTTTTCCAATGTCCGGCGCCTTCTTGCGCAGTGCGCAAGCGCCTGAACCAGGAGCCAGTGTGCCCGATCTGTCCGCTTTCCCCATCACCCGCAAATGGCCGGCGCAGCATCCCGACCGCATCCAGCTGTATTCCCTGCCCACGCCCAACGGGGTCAAGGTGTCGATCATGCTGGAGGAGACCGGCCTGCCGTATGAACCGCACCTGGTACGCTTCGACGCCCACGACCAGATGTCGCCGGAGTTCCTGTCGCTGAGCCCGAACAACAAGATTCCCGCCATCCTCGATCCCAACGGCCCGCGCGGCAAGCCGCTGGCGCTGTTCGAGTCGGGCGCGATCCTGCTCTACCTGGCCGACAAGTCGGGCAAGCGGATCCCGGCCGACCCCGCGCGCCGCTACGAAACCATCCAGTGGGTGATGTTCCAGATGGGCGGCATCGGGCCGATGTTCGGGCAGGTGGGCTTTTTCCACAAGTTCGCCGGCAAGGAGTACGAGGACAAGCGCCCGCGCGACCGCTACGTGGCCGAAAGCCGGCGCCTGCTGAATGTGCTGAACCAGCGGCTGGAAGGGCGCGACTGGATCATGGGTGACGAATACACCATCGCCGACATCGCCACCTTTCCGTGGGTGCGCAACCTGGTTGGCTTCTATGAGGCGGGCGAACTGGTCGGCATCCAGGACGTCCCGCATGTCAGGCGCGTGCTGGAGGCGTTCGTCAAGCGCCCGGCCGTGGTGAAGGGGCTCGATACGCCGCACCGCGGCTGAGGCAGCCGCGGCGTGCGTGGCCATCGTCCTGCACGGTGGCTTCCCCGGCGTCTACAGAGGGGCGGGTGGCCCGCATCCTATAGTCCAGGGACAGGCGCGCCGCCCCGCGTTGCCTGAGGAGCCCGGATCATGCCGATGCCCACCGCCATCTCCCTGTTGCGTGTCGTCCTGCTGGCGGGCGCCACCGCTGCGCTCGCCGCCTGCGGCGAATCGGCCAAGCTGCCTTCCGAAGCGGGCTTTGGCCCCGTGCCGCAGCTGCCGCCACCCAACCAGACCGCGATCCCCACCGTCAAGATCGCGCCGGCCATCGGCTGGGCAGCGGGCCAGCGCCCGGTGCCGGCCGCAGGCATGGCGGTTACGGCCTTCGCCGACAAGCTGGACCATCCGCGCTGGGTCTACGTGCTGCCCAACGGCGACGTGCTGGTGGCCGAGAGCAATGCCCCGCCCAAGCCCGACGATGGCAAGGGCATCCGCGGCTGGATCATGAAGAAGCTGATGAAGCGCGCCGGCGCCGGCACCCCCAGCGCCAACCGCATCACGCTGCTGCGCGACACCAACGGCGACGGCGTGGCCGACCAGCGCTCGGTGTTCCTGAAGGACCTGAACTCGCCGTTCGGCATGGCCCTGGTCGGCAACGACTTCTACGTGGCCGCCACCGACGCGGTGCTGCGCTTCCCGTACCAGCCCGGACAGACCCAGATCACTGCCGCGCCGCAGAAGGTGGTGGACCTGCCCGGCGGGCCGCTCAACCATCACTGGACCAAGAGCCTGATCGCCAGCCGCGACGGCAGCAAGCTGTACGTGACGGTGGGTTCCAACAGCAACGTGGGCGAGCACGGCATGGACAGGGAGGTCGGCCGCGCCGCCATCTGGGAGGTCGACCCCAAGACCGGCACGCACCGGATCTTTGCCAGCGGCCTGCGCAATCCCAACGGCATGGCGTGGGAGCCGGTCACCGGCATGCTCTGGACTGCTGTCAACGAGCGCGACGAGATCGGCAGTGACCTGGTGCCGGACTACATCACCTCGGTGCGCGACGGCGGCTTCTATGGCTGGCCCTACAGTTACTACGGCCAGCATGTCGACGCACGCGTGAAGCCGCCGGCGCCGGACCTGGTGGCCAGGGCCATCGTGCCGGACTATGCCGTGGGGGCACACACCGCATCGCTCGGGCTGGCCGCCGCCGGCGGCAACAGCTTGCCGGCGCGCTTCAGCGAAGGCATGTTCGTCGGCCAGCACGGGTCGTGGAACCGCAGGCCGCTGGCGGGCTACAAGGTGATCTTCGTGCCGTTCAGCAAGGGCCGGCCCAACGGCGCTCCGTTCGACGTGCTGACCGGCTTTCTCGATGAGGACGGCAACGCGCGCGGGCGGCCGGTGGGCGTGGCGATCGACCCGCGCGGCGGACTGCTGGTGGCCGATGACGTCGGCAATACGGTGTGGCGGGTCAGCGGCGCGAAGTAGGCGGACCATGGCGCGGCAGCGGCGGCACTGCGCCGCTAGAATGACGGCGCCCCCCGAGTCCGCTGCCGCCCATGTCTCTCACTGTCTTCGCAGTCGTCCTGCTCGCCGCGTTCCTGCATGCCGCCTGGAACGCGGTGGTCAAGGGTGGCGGCGACAAGATGCTGTCGACGGTGATGGTGGCGGTGAGCGCCGGCCTGATGGGCGCCGTGGCGCTGCCGGCGTTGCCGCAGCCGGCGCCGGCGAGCTGGCCGTTCATCGCCGCGTCTGTGGGCGTGCACGTGGTGTATTTCGCGCTGGTGGCACGCATCTACCACACCGCGGACATGAGCCAGACCTACCCCCTGATGCGCGGCACCGCGCCGCTGCTGGTGGCGGTGGCCAGCGTGGGCTGGCTGGGCGAGCACCTTTCGGGGCTGGCGTGGGGCGGCATCGCCGTGGTCAGCCTGGGCATCCTGGCCATGGCGGGCGGCGGTCACGGTGCCCGCGCTGCCGCTGGCAGCCGTGAAGGCATGTGGCTGGCCCTGCTGAACGCGCTGGTGATCGCCGCTTATACGCTGATCGACGGCACCGGCGTGCGCCGCTCCGGCGCGCCGGTAGCGTATGCGTTCTGGATCTTCGTGCTGACCGCGGTGCCGCTGGCGGCGTGGGCGCTGGTGGCGCGCCGGCCGGCACTGGCCGGCTACGTGCGGCGCAACCTGGTGTTCGCATTGGTTGGGGGCGGCGGCACGCTGGCGTCCTACGGGCTGTCGCTGTGGGCGATGACACGCGCGCCGGTGGCTCCGGTGGCGGCCCTGCGCGAGTCCTCGATCCTGTTCGGCGCGCTGATCTCCGGACTGCTGCTCAAGGAGCGGGTGGGCGCCGCCCGCCTGGGCGCGGCGTGCCTGATCGCCGCCGGCGCGGCCACGCTGCGCTTTGCCTGAGGGCAATCCGGGTGCCGGCCAGGGCGCCCGGCCGCTGCGCGCCGCCGGCGCTGTCTATACTTGGCTTTACCGGGGTCAGACGGCGGAGGGGCACTGCGTCCGCGCAAACCGGCAGCCTGGCATCGACGCCGAGGAGAGGGCATGGACCACACCGCAGATTCGTTTCGGGCCTTTGAGCTGGCCGGCTGGGAAGATCCCGAGGTCGTCAGCCAGTACCAGGAGCATCTGTCGCACGTGACCCGGCAATCGGTCGAGTCCCTGCTGGATGACGCCCATGTGGCCAGCGGGCTGCGCGTGCTGGACGTGGCCACCGGCTCCGGCCATGTCGCGGCTGGGGCGGTGCGGCGCGGCGCCGAGTCCGTCGGCATCGATTTCTCGCTGGCGCAGGTGCAGCTGGCGCGCAAGCTCCATCCGGATGTCCACTACGAGCAGGCCGATGCGCAGGCGCTGCCGTTCGGCGATGCCAGCTTCGATGCCGTGGTCAATGGCTTCGGCATGTGCCACCTGTCCGACCCGGAGGCCGCGCTGGCCGAAGCGTTCCGCGTGCTGCGCCCGGGCGGGCGCATCGCCTTCACCGTGTGGGACACGCCCGAGCGCGCGGTCGGCTTCGGCGCGGTCTATGCCGCGATCCGCGCCTGCGGCTCGATGGAGGTCGATCTCCCCGTGGGGCCGAACTTCTTCCTGTTCAGCGATCCGGGCCATTGCCGCACCGCGTTGCAGCAGGCCGGCTTTGTCTCGCCCACATGCCGCAGCGTGCCGCAGGTATGGCGCTTCTCCACGCCCGACCAGCTGTTCGATGCGCTGGCCCAGGGCACCGTGCGAGCCGCCGCCACGCTGCGCGCGCAGACCCCCAGGGCCCGCGATGAGATCCGCGCCGTGCTGCGCGGCACCGTCGCCGCCTATATGCGCGGCAGCGGCTTCGAGGTGCCGATGCCGGCGGTGCTGGCGGCGGCGGTCAAGCCCTGAGGGCGGCACCCACGCGCCCGTCGCGGCGCGGATGCCGCCGGGAGTGTTGGAGATCGACCGACATCCCCGTTGCCAGCGTTGGCCTGGCCCCACCATTCCGTCCCCGGAAAGTGCCGTAATCCACGCCGCAACCAGCCTTGCGGCGGTGGCACGGTCATTGCGCAATGGACAGCGAGCGCGGCGCCGCGGCTCGTTGTGCCACCTGCCAGCAATGGCTTCCCGGAGAACCCCGATGAACACCCGATCCCAATGCCAGACAGGGCAGGCCGCGCCGCGCCCGCCCGCAATCCTGCACCGCTCGCGCCAGGCCATGGCGCTGCTGCGCGTGCTGGGCTTATGCATCAACAGCGTCGCCTGCGCCCAGTCCGAGGCGCCGCAGGCTGCAGCGCCGGCCGTGCAGGCCGTGACGCCGGAACAGAAGTTTGCCCCCGGATACCTGGAGGCCGTTGCCACTGGCTATGACAATGGGTTGGCCTTGCGGGAGCCGGAAGGCCTCGTGCCGCTGAGGCCGCCGCGCGAGGCGCGCAGCGCGCCTGCGGCAGGCGCCGTGCCGGTTGCGATGCCAGCGGCGGTGCGGCCGCAGCCGGCGCGCTGACCCGGCGGGGCCCATCCGAACAAGACAGCATAGTTGCAGTACCGTCGGCGGGGCATGTGACGGCAATTGCGGAATATTCGCCCTCAATTGCCTACAATTCGTCACACCGTTAATCCCCCGCCCCATGGACATCGAACTCGCCCGCACCTTCCTGCAAGTCGTTCGCACCGGCAGCCTGCTGGCCGCGGCCGACAAGCTGCATGTCACGCAGACCGCCGTGACCGCGCGCATCAAGAGCCTGGAATCGCAACTGAACTGCCGCCTGTTCGATCGCAACAAGGCGGGCGCACGGCTGACGCCCGATGGCCAGCGCTTTCTCGGCTACGCCAGCCAGCTGGTGCAGACCTGGGAGGCGGCCTGCCGCGAACTGCCGTTGCCGGCCGGGCTGGCCAGCCTGTTTCGTTTCGGCACGGAAATCAGCCTGGGCAATCCGCTGGTGCTGCTGTGGACCACGCGCCTGCGCCAGCTGATGCCGGCGCAGGCGGTGCGGGCGGAAGTAGGGGAAGGGGCGGAACTGCAGCGCAAGCTGCAGTCAGGCACGCTGGACGCGGCGCTGGTCTACCAGCCGGAGTATGCGCCCGGCATGCATGTCGAGGCGCTGATGGAAGAGAAGCTGATCCTGATCCGCTCGACGCAGCGCGATGGCGGCTATGTCTATGTCGACTGGGGGCCGGAATTCCGCCGCCAGCATGACAGCGCGCTGCCGGAGCATGCGCGCGCCTCGCTGTACTTCAACCTGGGGCCGCTGGCGCTGCAGTACATCCTGCAGTTCGGCGGCAGCGGCTATTTCCGGACACGCGTGGTGCAGAGCTACCTGGACAGCGGGGTGTTGGCGCGCGTGGAAGGCGCCTCAGAGTTCTCTTATCCGGTGTTCCTCGTCTGCGCCAGGACCCCAACAGGCGCGGCGCAGGACGCGGTGCGCATCCTGCGTGACATCGTGCGCGAAGAATCCGACTGGTCGCAGCGCTGGGATTTCCCGCAGTAGCGCAAAGCGGTCAGATCCTGACCGGCACCAGTTGGCCCATCGGGCCGGGCACGGCCACCAGGCGCCATTGCCGCACGCGCCGCACCCGGCGCCCGCGTCCGCCGCCGCGCGGCGGGCGGGGTTCCAGCCCGGCAAAGCGGCCATGCAGTTGCGCGCGTTCGAACACCGGCTCGGGCACCCGCGTCCCGATCAGCCAGGTGACGCTGCCTCCCAGTGCCACCAGTGCCAGTACCAGGGCAATCCAGAGGACGGCTTCCATGTTCCCGCTCCATCGAATAGGTATCTGTGATTCCAGTATTGGCGCAAACCGTTGCGGCGGGTAAATGAAAGTTATTTCCACTTCATATCAATAAAATTGCATTCAAGCTGGCTTCTCCTTCAAACCTGTCCGTTCGGCTGCGGTAGGAAAAATCATCCTTTCGGACGAATCTCATAGCCGCTGCACGGCAGACACTCAGGCGGTCACTCTCAAAAACACCAGGAGACCCCGCCATGCAACGCCTGATCTTCGAAGCCGAACACGACGCCTTCCGCGAATCCGCCCGCCGCTTCTACCAGCGCGAGGTGGGGCCGCACGGCGAGCGCTGGCGCGAACAGGGCTGCGTGGACCGCGAGGTGTTCCGCAAGGCCGGCGAGCAGGGCTACCTGCTGATGTGGGCCGATGAGAAATACGGCGGCGCCGGCGTGGAGGATTTCCGCTATGAGCAGATCCTGATCGAGGAAAACGCGCGCCACGGCGACTCGGGATTTTTCGGCACGCTGCACTCGCGGCTGGTGGCTCCGTATATCGGCCGTATCGGCAATGAGGAGCAACGCCAGCGCCTGCTGCCGGCGGCCGCGCGCGGCGAGTCGATCTTTGCCATCGCCATGACCGAGCCGCAGGCCGGCTCCGACCTGGCCGGCATGCGCACGCGTGCCGAGGACCACGGCGACCACTGGGTGCTGAACGGCGCCAAGACCTATATCTCGAACGGCCAGCTGGCCGACTTTGTGGTGGTGGTCGCGCGCACCGATCCGGAGCGCAGCCACGGCCTTGGCCTCTTTATCGTCGAGCGCGGCATGCCGGGCTTCGAGCGCGGGCGCAAGCTGCGCAAGATGGGCCTGCACTCGCAGGACACCTCCGAACTGTTCTTCGACAACGTCAAGGTGCCCAAGGCCAACGTGCTGGGCGAGCCCGGCCAGGGCTTCCGCTACCTGACGCGCCACCTGGCTGAAGAGCGGCTGATTGGCGCCTGCGGCTACATGGCGTCGGCGCAGGTGGCGTTCGACCTCACGCTGGACTACGTCAAGGAGCGCAAGGCCTTCGGCCGGGCGATCGGCACGTTCCAGAACTCGCGCTTCAGGCTGGCCGAGCTGCGTGCGCAGCTGGATGCGCTGCAGACCTTCGTCGACCAGTGCGTGCTGCAGCACAACGCCGGCACGCTGACCGTGGAGACGGCGGCGTCAGCCAAGCTGCTCACGTCGGAACTGCAGGGGCGCATGGTCGATGAGGGCGTGCAGCTGCACGGCGGCGCCGGCTATATGGAGGAATACCGCATCTGCCGCATGTACACCGACGCGCGCATCTCGCGCATCTACGCCGGCAGCAGCGAGATCATGAAGGAGATCATCGGCCGCAGCCTGGGGCTGGATGACCGTGTGAAGGGGTAAGGAGAAATGAGGGCGGACGAAGGGATCAGGTCCGCCCCAATTTCCGACGGCATGGCCGGCAACGGCCCGCAGCGGTGGTTGTTTTTTCCGGTTGGCTAGGGTTTTCGCGTAGTTAAAGGCTTTTGTCAGCCCAATGAAAGCTGTTTGTAATGCGATTCGGTTTGAATGCGTGCGGGAGATCGTGTCCGGGTGGCGTTTGATGCATCAGGACTGCAGGCGAGGGCGCACCAAGACAGCCACGCTTCGCGACCGCACTGGCGGGATCGGGGTCGGATGAATATTTGCCGCCCCGGTGCACCGTTCGGCGGGCACGGTCGTTTACCGCAGACCGTTGTCGAACTGAGCCTGACTGACCGTGCCTTTTGTCTTTTCCCGTATTGCCGTGGGTGCCCTGCTGGTACTGGGGGTTCTGGCCCGGCCCGCGGCAATCCTTGCCGCCGAACGCCCCGCCGATCCGCTTCCTTCCGCTGATTCCGCAGATGCTGCCGGTCCTTGCGTGCCGCCGCCGGCCGGCGCGACGCTGACCCTGGCGCAGGTGCGCCTGGACGCACTTCGCTGCAATCGCGACATCATCGCCGCCCGCCGCGGCGTCGAAGCCAGCCAGGCGGACATACAGATCGCTTCGCAGCGGCCCAACCCGGTGCTGAGCCTGGGCGTGACCAACATCAACCCGCATGCCGGCATCGGCTCGGGCAACCTGCGCAGCAAGACCGTGGACTCCACCCTGCGCGTGGACCAGCTGATCGAGACCGCCAACAAGGGCGGCCTGCGCGTGGACGCCGCGCGCAAGGCCAGCGCGGCCGCCGGCGAAGTGGTGCAGGCGGTGGTGGTGCAGCAGACCGCCGGGGCGGAGCAGGCCTTCTATGAGGCGGTGATCAGCCAGGAGCGCGTGGGCGTGCTCAGGGAGATGCTGGGCCTGTACGACCGCACCCGCCAGGCCAGCGAGACCCGCCTCAAGGCCGGCGACGTCTCGCGCGCCGAAGTGACCAAGCTGCAGCTCGACGCGCTGCGCGCGCAGAACGACATGCGCCAGGCCATGGCCGACCACAGCCGCGACAAGGCCCAGCTGGCGCAGGCCATGGGCGTGCCCGGCACGCTCGCCGACAACCGGCTGGTGCCGGACTGGCCGCCGCTGGATACCCCCGTGCCGCAGGTCGACCCCGACACGCTGCAGCGCCGCCCCGACGTGACCGCGGCCGAGGCCCGCCTGGCGGCGGCCGCCGCCGCCCGCGACCTGGCACGCGCCGGCCGCGTGCCTGACGTGACCGTGGGCGCGCAGGCTGAGCACTATCCGGTCTCCGCCACCAATACCAATGGCAGCGGCAACAGCTACGGCGTGTTCCTGACGATCCCGCTGTACGTGCGCCACCGCAACGGCGGCGAGGCCCGCCGCGCCGAGGTGGACTACTACGCCGCGCTGGACGAGCGCAACCGCGTGCTGCTTGAAGCCGGCAATGAGATGGAACGGCTGCGCAGCCAGCTCGAAGCCTCGCGCCAGTCACTGCGGCAGATGCGCGACGACGTGTTGCCCGCTGCCGAAAGCGTGGCCGGCAGCGCCGAGTTTGCCTACGGCAAGGGCGCCACCGGCGTGCTCGACCTGCTCGATGCCCGCCGCGCGCTGCGCCAGACCCGGCTCGACGCCGTCAGCGCCCAGGGCGATTACGCCAAGGCCCTGTCGGCCTACCGCGCCGCGCTGCAGACCTCCACGACCGGCACTGCGACGACCACCTCGCGTCCCTGAACCGCAGTTCCAGCGAATCCAATGCACTCTCTCCTGTCACGCATGTCCCGCCGCATGTCTTCCGTCCATTTCCCCGCCGGCCTGCCCGCACGGGTTGCTGCCCTGTCTCTGTGCGCGCTGGCGCTGGCCTCCTGCGGCAAGTCTGAAGCGCCCAAGGCCGATGACGAGCCCAAGGTCAGCGGCAATACCATCCAGTTCCCGGCCAGCGTGAAGACGCTGCCGGGCATCGCCGGCGAAGCCGCCAAGACCGGCGGCGAGCGCATGCTGAGCCTGCCCGGCCGGCTGGTGTGGAACGAGGACAAGACCGTGCGCGTGTCGACGCCGTTTGCCGGCCGCGTCACCGAGATCCTGGTGCAGCCCGGCACCACCGTGAAAGCGGGCCAGCCGCTGGCCAGCCTGACCTCGCCTGATTTCGGCGTAGCCCAGGCCGATGCGCGCAAGGCCGCCGCCGACAGCGCGGTCGCGGCCAAGGCGCTGGCACGGCAGCGCGAGCTGTACGGCGCCGGCATCATCGCGCAGAAGGAATTGGAACAGGCGCAGGCCGACGCCGCGCGTTCCGCGGCGGACCTGCAGCGCACCCAGGCGGCGCTGGGCCAGTACGGCGCGGCCGCAGGCGGCGCGGGCGCCGTCAACCAGCGCTTTCCGCTGCGCAGCCCGATCGACGGCCTGGTGGTCGAGCGCAACATCAACCTTGGCATGGAACTGCGCCCCGACCAGCCGCCCGCCGCGCCGCTGTTCCTGGTGACCGATCCGACCACGCTGTGGGCGCAGGTCGACGCGGGCGAGGCTGACCTGAGCCTGTTCAAGCCGGGCGTGGACGTGCAGCTGACCACCGCTGCCTGGCCCGGAGAGACCTTCTCCGGCACCGTGATCAAGATCGCCGACTATGTCGATCCCACCGCGCGCAGCATCAAGGTGCGGCTGATGGTGCCCAACCCGGAGCGCCGCCTGAAGGCGGAGATGTTCGTCACCGCGAAGCTGCCGGCCGCATCGTTCAAGGGCATCGCCGTGCCGTCCAAGGCCGTGTTCCTGGCCGAGAACCGCAACTATGTGTTCGTGCGCACCGCCGCCAATACCTTTGAGCGCCGCCTGGTGCGCGTGGGCGTGACGCTGCCCGGCACCACCGAGCTGCTTGAAGGCGTGAAGGACGGCGAGACCGTGATCACCGACGGCAACCTCTACCTGCAGGACATCCTGCGCGATGCCACGGCCGTGAACGCGGCGCGTGCGTCCGAGAAGAAGTGAGGACGGCCGCCACATGATTTCGCGCATCGTCAGCTTTGCCCTGCACCAGAAGCTCTTTGTCTGGCTGGGCCTGCTTATCTTCGTCGGGGGCGGCCTGGCCGCGTTCAAGAACCTGCCGATCGAAGCCTTCCCGGATGTCTCCGACATCCAGGTCAACGTCATCACGCTGTACCCGGGCCGCGCCGCCGAAGAGGTGGAGCGCCAGGTCACCATCCCCATCGAAACCGCGCTGGCCGGCACGCCCAACGCGGTGCGGGTGTTCTCGCATACGCAGTTCGGCCTGTCGTTCATGATGGTGACCTTCAATGACAAGGCCACCGACGTGACCGCGCGCCAGCAGATCCTGGAGCGCCTGCGCAGCGTGGACCTGCCCGACGGCGTGCATCCGGACCTGGCGCCGCTGTCCACCGCGATCGGCGAGATCTACCGCTTCCGCCTGACCGGCAAGGGCTATACCGCGCAAGAGCTGCGCACGCTGCAGGACTGGGTGGTGGAGAAGAACCTGCGCCAGGTGCCGGGCGTGGCCGACCTGGTCACCATCGGCGGAACCATCAAGCAGTACGAGGTCAATCCCAACCTGGCGCGCATGCGCGATGCCAAGATCTCACTGTCGCAGCTGTTCACCGCGCTGCAGCGCGCCAATGCCAACGCCGGCGGCGGCGCCGTGGCGCACGGCCGGCAGCAGTTCCTGCTGCGCTCGCTGGGCAGCTTCCGTACCTCGGCCGATATCGCCAACGTGGTGGTGGCCGAGAACAACGGCACCCCCATCCTTGTCAAGGATATCGCCGACGTGAGGGTCGGCAGCGCGCCGCCGCAAGGCCTGATGGGCCAGGACAACGAGGACGACATCGTCTCGGGCATCGTGGTGATGCGCAAGGGCGAGAACCCGTCGCTGGTGCTGGAGGCGCTGAAGAAGAGGATCGACCTGCTGGACGACCAGATCCTGCCCAAGGGCGTGAAGATCGTGCCGTACTACGACCGCTCCACGCTGATCGACAAGACCCTGCACACCGTGTTCGGCAACCTGGTGGAAGGCGCGCTGCTGGTGATGGCGGTGCTGTACCTGTTCCTGGCCAACGTGCGTGCCGCGGCAATCGTGGCGCTGATCATCCCGCTGGCGTTGCTGTCGACCTTCATCGGCCTGACCTGGGTGGGCATTCCGGCCAACCTGCTGTCTCTTGGCGCGATGGACTTCGGTATCATCGTCGACGGCGCGGTGATCGTGGTCGAGAACATCTTCAAGCGGCTGGGCGAGCTGAAGGAGCAGCAGATCAAGGACAGCAAGGCGCGCCTCCTCGCCATCCTGCAGGCCACCACGGAAGTGGGCCGTCCGACCGTGTTCTCGATGGTCATCATCATTGCGGCGCACATCCCGATCTTCACGCTGCAGCGGCACGAGGGCAAGATCTTCGCGCCGATGGCCTACACGGTGACGGGCGCGCTGATCGGCTCCCTGATCCTCTCGCTGACGCTGGTGCCGCTGCTGTGCCACCTGCTGCTCACCAAGAACATCGCGCACGACGACAACTTCATCGTGCGCCACTGCAAGCGGCTCTATGAGCCGATGCTGGCCTGGGCGCTGGACCACAAGAAGCTGGTGGTGGGCGCGGCGGTGGGCCTGCTGGTGGTGACCGTGGGCGTGGGCAAGTTCCTTGGCAGCGAGTTCCTGCCCGAACTGGACGAAGGCTCGATGTGGGTCAGCTTCGACCTGCCCGCGTCGGTCTCGATCGATGAAGCGCGCGACCAGGCGCGGCTGCTGCGCGGCGTGATCCGCAAGACCCCGGAGGTCAACACCACCATCTCCAAGGTGGGCCGCCCCGATGACGGCACCGATCCCAAGCTGATCAACACCGTCGAGATCCTGGTCGACCTCAAGCCCGAGAAGCAGTGGCGCGACGGCTTCAACAAGCGCGGCATCATCGGCGAGATCGACAAGAACCTGCGCCAGCTCCCCGGCATCGAGCCCAATTTCTCGCAGCCGGTGCGTGACAACATCCTGGAGAGCATCTCGCAGATCAAGGGCCAGATCGTGATCAAGGTCCAGAGCGACAGCCTTGAGCACAACAAGCAGGTGGCCGACCAGATCCTGGCCAACGTGCAGTCGGTCAAGGGCGTGATGCGGGCCTTTATCGACCGCGACGGCGAGCTGCCGCAGTACGTGCTGGAGTTCGACCGCGCCCAGGCCGCGCGCTACGGCATCAACGTGGCCGACGTGCAGGACCTGATGGAAACCGCGCTGGCCGGCAAGGCCGCGACCGAGCTGTGGGAGGGCGAGAAGCACTTCAGCGTTGCCGTGCGCCTGAAGCCGTCGGAGCGCGCGCTGCCGAACCTGCCCAATATCTTCATGCAGACCGCGGACGGCGCGCAGGTGCCGCTGTCACAGCTGGTGACCTTCCGCGCGGCATCCGGCGCGATGAACATCAGCCGCGAGAACGGCCAGCGCACCACCTCGATCGGCATTTTTATCCACGACCGCGACATGGGCAGCGTGGTGAAGGACATGCAGGCGCTGGTGGCCAAGAATGTCAAGGCCGAGGACGTCAAGATCAGCTGGTCGGGCGAGTTCGAGAACCAGGAGCGCGCCATGGCGCGGCTCTCGATCGTGGTGCCGCTGTCGGTGCTGGTGATCTTCCTGCTGCTGTTCAATGCGTTCAAGTCGTTCAAGAGCGCCACGCTGATCATCTCGAACATCCCGTTCGCGCTGATCGGCGGCGTGTTCGCGCTGTTCCTGACCGGCATTCCACTGTCGGTGTCGGCGGCGATCGGCTTTATCGCGCTGTTCGGCCAGGCGGTGCTCAACGGCGTGGTGATGGTGACCTACTTCAACCAGCTGCGCGATGAAGGTATGCCGGTGCGCCAGGCCGTGCTGACCGGCTCGATGGACCGGCTGCGCACGGTGCTGATGACCGCGCTGCTGGCCATGCTGGGTTTGTTCCCGATGGCCATCTCGCGCGCCATCGGCTCGGAGACGCAGCGCCCGCTGGCCATCGTCATCATCGGCGGGCTGATTACCGCCACCATGCTGACGCTGATCGTGCTGCCCACCCTGTATGAATGGATGGTGGGCCGCAACTGGCCGGACGAGGAGGGCGACAAGCCCGACGAGAGCCGGTTGACGCCATCGATTGCGGGCTGATGACAGGGCCGCGGTCGCGGCCTGTGTGGCATTGCAGACAGGCCCCAGGCATGACGCCGCCCCCACACCGGGCGGCGTTTTTTCTTTTAAGGCGCATTCCACAAGTCCCTCCGCAATCCGGTGCATGCCCCGCCGTGTGCGTCGCCCGAATCGCAATGTCGGAATAGTCTGACGCTCCTTTCGGAGCCGGACGCCTGCTTCCCATATTTCCCCGAGCCTACTCTGTACTTACGGCATGGCCAGCAGCATAGCCGCCGGCCTCTCATGCGTACCCTGACGCATCCACCCGGAAAGGAGATCGACATGTTGAAGAAATGGCTGACCGCAGCAGTGTGTTCGATGATGGTTGCCGCACCGGCGGGATTTGCTTTGGCCCAGATGACCGCGCCAGCAACCACGACCGGAACGGCTGCAACCGGGACAAAGGCGGACTATGACGCCGCGGTGAAGCAGGCTGATGCGGACTACAAGGCTGCCTCCGCCAAGTGCGATGGCATGAAGGCCAACGCCAAGGACGTTTGCAAGGCCGAGGCCAAGCGCGACCGCGATGTGGCCAAGGCCCAGGCAGAAGCCCGCCGCGACGGCACGCAGAAGTCGATGGCCAAGGCCGAGAAGGTCAAGGCCGACCGCGACTATGACGTCGCCAAGGAAATGTGCGACGACAAGAAGGGCAATGACAAGGACGTTTGCAAGAAGGACGCCAAGGCCGCCCATGAAAAGGCACTGATGGCTGCCAAGGTCGACAAGGCCGCGGCGACCGGTTCGCGTGCCGACGTGGCGGAAGCCCGCGCCGACGCGAAGAAGGACGCCACTGACGCCGCCTACAAGGCCGACAAGGAACGCTGCGACGCGCTCTCGGGCGAGTCCAAGGACAAGTGCCAGGCCGATGTGAAGGCCAAGTACAGCAAGTAAGCCTTCGCGGTGTCCCGCCAGCAATGGCGGGACACGCACCGCACCACACGCAAGGGGACGCCTCTGATGGCGCCCCCTTGCCACCGGATGAAGGAGCACGACATGAACTGGGACCAGATCGAAGGCAAGTGGGAACAAGTGAAGGGCAAGGTCAAGGAGAAGTGGGGCAAGCTGACCGACGATGACATCGCGCAGATCAACGGCAAGCGTGATCAGCTTGCCGGCCGCATCCAGGAGCGCTATGGCTACACCAAGGAGCGCGCCGAGGAAGAAATGAAGGCGTGGGAACGGGACACGCGCTGGTAAGCAGGGCGTGGCAGCACGGCAAGGCGGGTCGCCAGCGGGCGCCCCGCCTTGTTTCTTGTGTGGCGCGTACTCGATTCCCCTCAGGCACCCCCGGAACGAGGGGTGTTTCGGCGTAAATCGCGCAGCATTAAGCGCGGATTAGCTCTGAATGCAACCAAATGATGCACGCGCCACCCGCGCAGGGCATACCATGTCGCGTCGCCGACCCCACCATCCATCCGGCCTGCTTTCGCGCTCCGCATGTACGCAGCCTTGCCCGCCTTCGTCTCGTCGATCTTCCTCGGTTACGGCCTCTATGTGCTGGTGACCAAGGGGGTGACGCGCGTCTCCACTTCGTTCTTCCTGCTGTGCGTGACCACCTTCGCCTGGCAGGGCACGTGGGTGTTCCTGTTCCAGGCCTCGCATCCCGATGTGGCGCTGGCGCTGGCCAGGCTCGGCTACCTCTTCATCCTGTTCCTGCCGACCACGTTCTACCACTTCATTGCCGAAGTCACCGAGTGCCGCCGCGAGCGGCCGTTGCTGCTGGCCTCCTACGGCCTGAGCCTGGTGCTGGCGGTGCTGCTGCTGACCACCAACCAGGTGGTCTCTGGCTACTACAGCTATTTCTTCGGCGACTATCCCAAGGCCGGCCCGCTGCATCCGCTGCACCTGTTGCAGACGGTGCTGGTGGCGCTGCGCAGCGCCTGGCTGCTGGTGGCGGCGCGGCACAATGCAACGGCTGAACGCCGCAAGCGCTACAAGCTGTGCCTGGTGGCGGTGGCGCTCTATTCGCTGGCGGCGGTGGACTACGCCGTCAACTACGGCGCGGCCTTCTATCCGCCGGGCGTGGTGTTCGTGGCGGCAAGCCTGGGCATCCTGGCGGTCAGCGTGGTGCGCTACGACCTGATGCATCCGTATTCGCTGGCCGCCACCGTGGCGCACGAGGTGCGCACGCCGCTGGCGACCATCCGCATGCAGGCGCAGGAGCTGGCGCGCACCTGGCCGCAGGTGCTGCACGGCTACCAGCTGGCGGTCCAGCAGGGGCTGTACGAGGACCGCATGCGGCCCGGCCAGCTTGAGCGCGTGTCGAGCCTGGTCGGCGCCATCACGCGGGAAGTCGATGGCACCAGCACCGTGATCGACATGGCGCTGGCCTCGGTCACGCTGGAGCGGCTGGACCGCAGCAGCTTTGCGCCACACGGCATTGCCGACTGCGTGCATGCGGCGCTGGAGCGCTACCCGTTCCAGGGCGAGGAGCGCGGCTGCGTGCAGGTTCGCGGCATCGACCAGGACTGGCGCTTTGTCGGCTCCGACACGCTGCTGGTCTATGTGCTGTTCAATCTGCTGAAGAACGCGCTGCATGCGATCAGGGCGGCCGGCGGCGGCCACATCGACATCACCGGCGCGACCGAGGGCCAGTACCACGTGATCCGCTTTCGCGACACCGGCCCGGGCATTCCGGCCGACGTCATGCCGCGCATCTTTGATCCGTTCTTCTCCACCAAGGCGCATGGCACCGGTGCCGGCCTGGGCCTGGCCTTCTGCCGGCGCGTGATCGAGACCTTCGGCGGGCGCATTGAGTGCGAGTCGGTGCCGGCCGTGCATACCACCTTCACGCTCAGGCTGCCGCGCTTCACCGCCATGGCCGACAGCCGACTGCGCACCAGCACCGCCGGCTGACCCACGGCCGGCGGTGCCGGATTCAGACTCGCACGGGGTCAGCCGCCTGGCTCAGCTGGCCAGTGCCGGCAGCACCAGTTCATATTCCCTGACCCGCTCGATGATGCCCGCCGGAAAGCGCGTGATGCGCTTTTCCCGGTCGGCGAAGACGATCTGCTGGTAGCCCAGCGACACCGGCTTGCCCCCCACGCAGAACCGGAACAGCAGGTAGGCCGAGCATTGCCGGACCTGGAAGGTGTTCAGGTAGCAATCCACGCGCTGGAACGGGAACGTCTCCTCGACATACTCCTGGTGCGCACGCTTGGTCACGAAGACGCCGCCCGCGGCCAGCAGGTTGTCGTGGATGCATTCATGGAACCACCGCTCCCGGCAAATGCCCTGCCACTCGAAGTAGCGGGCGAAGTAGGTATTCATAAAGGCATTGGAATCCTTGAGATAAATGTCGATCGCATGGTGGAAGGTCTTGTGCGAAGCCGTCTCGAACGCGTCGGGTGCCAGTTGGGCCGTGCCGCGGTTCAGGATTTGGGGGATCACGTCTCGCATCAACATAAATTGACTCCTTGAGATGGCCGCAAGCGGCAGCCACGCCTGCCCCCGGGAAGGTTGGGGCATGGTGGCATTCTGTCCGCTTGGGCAGTGGCAGGGTGGGCGCTGAAGTGGGGGTTCCTGCACGTTTCGGCGCGTGACGCCCGGTCGACAAACGCCCGGAATGCATGCCCGGGCCTGGCAAAACCGGAGAGGCATGGATCGGCGTTAACCCGAGTAGTCTAGGTTTATAGACTTTCATATAGTCATCCGACTTGGCTGCCTTTGGGCGGTCACTGCATCGCCCGTTTCCCGACCTCCCTTGCCGCATGGCAGACACCACCTCCAGCGAACTCCTCTCGCGCAGCCGCCAGCCGGTCTACCTGCAGCTGGCCACCATCTTCCGCCGCCAGATCGAAAGCGGCGCCTGGCGCCAGGGCGAGCGCATTCCCTCCCTGGAGGAACTGTGCCGCCAGTACGGCGTGGCGCGCATGACCATGCACCATGCCTTGTCGATGCTCGACGAAGAAGGGCTGGTGGAGCGCGCGCGCGGGCGCGGCACTTTCGTCAGGGCACCGTGCCAGGCGCGGCGGCAGGTGTCGCTGTCGACCAGCTGGGACGAGGCGGTGGCGGTGGGCGCGCAGCTGGACACCGAAGCGATGGTCGAGTCGGCCGGCAACGTGCCGCTGCCCGCCGATCTCGGCATGCCGTGCCCCGGTGAGCGCGCCGCCGACTACCACTTCCTGCGCCGGCTGCACCGGCTGGAAGGACGGCCGTTCGCGGTGGGCGAGGTCTATATCGAAGCCGGCGTCTTTGCGCGCGAGCCCGAGGCCTTCCGCCAGGGCGCCTCGGTGCCGGTGCTGGACCGCTTCCCCGGCCTGTCGGTCAGCACCGCGCGCCAGCGCCTGTCGATCGTCGCGGCCGGGGCCGAATCCGCCGCAGCGCTGGCGCTTGCCGTGGGCGCGCCGGTGGCTGAGCTGCGCCGCTTTGCCTGTGTCCCGGGCGAGCGCGGCGAGCTGATCGTCTACTACGCACGCATCGAATTCCCGACCGAGTTTGTCTGCCTGGATTTCGACCTGCTGGCGGCGCGGCCGCGCCCGGCCTGACGCCCCCAGTGCAACCAATGCCAACCTGCTGACCCAGAACCTGAGCGGAACCCGAGACATGGAAACTACCCAACCGATGAACGGCGCCGAGAGCCTGGTCAAGACCCTGCTCGCCAACGGCGTGGACACCTGCTTTGCCAACCCGGGCACCAGCGAAATGCACTTCGTCGCGGCGCTGGACCGCATCCCGGGCATGCGCTGCGTGCTGGGCCTGTTCGAAGGCGTGGTCACCGGCGCGGCCGATGGCTATGCGCGCATGGCCGGCAAGCCCGCCGCCACGCTGCTGCATTGCGGCCCGGGACTGGCCAACGGCCTGGCCAACCTGCACAACGCGCGCCGCGCGCAGACGCCGGTGGTCAACATCATCGGCGACCAGGCCACCTACCACCGGCCGCTGGACGCACCGCTGACCGCGGATACCGAAGGCTGGGCCCGTCCTGTCTCCGTGTGGACGCGCACGGCCACGCAGGCTGCGTCCGTCGGCGCCGATGCCTCGTCCGCGGTGCAGGCCGCATGCGCCGCGCCGGGCGGGGTCGCCAGCCTGATCCTGCCGTCCGATGTGTGCTGGGATGCTGGCGGCGTGGTGGCCGCGCCGCTGCCGCCGCTGGCGGTGCCCAAGGTCTCGCCCGACGCCGTGCAGCAGGCCGCGCGCGTGCTGCGCTCGGGCCAGCCCACGCTGGTCGTGCTGGGGGGCAGCGCGCTGCGCGAGGCGCCGCTGGCCGATGCGCACCGCATTGCCGCAGCGACCGGCGCCCGGCTGATCTCGCCCATGTCCAATGCGCGAGTGTCGCGCGGCAGCGGCCGCCTCGCGGTGGACCGCGTGCCATATTCAGGCGACGTCGCGCGCGACAAGCTGGCCGGCATCCGCAACGTGATCCTGGTCGGCGCACCGGCGCCGGTGACGTTCTTTGCCTACCCGGGCAAGTCGCCGCGCCCGTATCCGGAAGATGCCGTGATCCATGTGCTGGCACGTCCGGAGGAAGACCTGGCCGAAGCGCTGTCCCGGCTGGCTGACGAGGTGGGCGCACGCAATGCGCCACTGCCGGCTGCCGCGGCGCCCGCATCGGTGGAGCCCGCGCGCGGCGCGGTCACGTCCGAGGCGGTGGCACGGACACTGACCGCCTTGCTGCCCGAACAAGCCATCGTGGTGGAAGAGAGCATCAGCTTCGGCCGCGCCTTCTATCCCGGCACGGTCCATGCGGCCCCGCACGACTGGCTGCAGCTGACCGGCGGCGCCATCGGCGAAGGCCTGCCGCTGGCCGTGGGCGCGGCGGTGGCGGCGCCGGACCGGCGCGTGGTGGCACTGCAGGCCGATGGCTCGGCCATGTACACGCTGCAGTCGCTATGGACCATGGCGCGCGAGCAGCTCGATGTCACCGTGGTGCTGCTGGCCAACCGGAAGTACGCCATCCTGCTGGGCGAGCTGGCGGGCGTGGGGGCCAACCCGGGCAAGACCGCCCTGGACATGCTGGACATTGGCAATCCCGACCTGGACTGGGTCAAGCTGGCCAACGGCATGGGCGTGGAGGGCGCGCAGGCCAGGGACATGGAAAGTTTTGCCGACCTGTTCCGCATGGCCAATGCGCGCAAGGGGCCGTTTGTGATCGAACTGGTGATCTGAGCGCGGCGCTTTCCGCATTCAAAAATCCAGCCTTTGGCAGATGTGAATTGTTGCAATGCACAGACTGCGGCAAGCTCATTGCCGTGCCATGGAAAGCCCATGGCGGCACCATCAAAAGTGAAGGAGACTCCATGCCCCAACAAGAAGCGGCGGTGGGTCCGGACAAGGCTTATGCGGAGCAGCTCGCCGCTGGCCAGTTCCGCATCCAGCATTGCCAGGACTGCAAGCGCCACGTGTTTTTCCCGCGCAATATCTGCCCGCACTGCGGCGGCGACACGCTCGCCTGGGTCGCGCCCAAGGGTAGCGGCACGGTCTATTCCACCAGCGTGATCCGCCGCAAGCCGGAAGCCGGCGGCGACTACAACGTGGTGCTGGTCGATCTGGATGAGGGCGTGCGCATGATGAGCCGCGTGGAAGGCATCGCGCCCGCCAGCGTGCGCATCGGCATGCGCGTGCAGGCGCGCGTGGCGCAGGGCAAGGAAGGCGAGGCCGCTCTCGTCGTGTTCGATCCGGTGGAGGGCTGAAGCCATGAGTTTGTCCAATTTGCGTGGCAGCGTCGCCATTGTCGGGGTCGGCCAGTCGGGCATGGGCGAGGCCCACGGCAAGACGGAAATGGAAATCCTGGTGGAGGCCGCCAAGGCCGCCGTCAGGGATGCGGGCCTGTCGATGCGCGACATCGACGGCATCGCCACTGCCAGCGTCGGCGCCAGCATGTGGGTGATGCCGGTGGCCGAGTACCTCGGCATCAAGCCCAAGTTTGTCGACAGCACCATGATCGGCGGCTCCAGCTTTGTCTCGCACATGCTGCCGGCGATGATGGCGCTCGAATCGGGCCAGTGCGATGCGGTGCTGGTCTGCTACGGCAGCAACCAGCGCACCTCCACCGTCGGCCGCGCCGGCATCTCCAAGGTGCGCGCGGTGCTGGACCCGCAGCCGTATGAGCACCCGTACAGCCCGCTGCAGCCGATCACGTCGTATGCACTCGCCGCGGCGCGCCATATGCACCAGTACGGCACCACGCGCGAGCACTTGGCCGAGGTCGCCGTGGCCGCGCGCAAGTGGGCGCAGCTCAATCCGGAAGCGATGATGCGGGACCCGCTCAGCATCGACGACGTGCTCAATGCGCGCATGGTTTCCGACCCGCTGTCAGTGCGTGACTGCTGCCTGGTCACCGATGGCGCCGGTGCCTATGTGATGGTGCGCGCGGACCGCGCCAGGGACCTGGCCAAGCCGCCGGTCTATGTGCTGGGCAATGCCACCGCCACGTGGCACCGCCAGATCTCGTGCATGCCGGACCTGACTGTCACGGCCGCCAAGGAATCCGGCGAGCGCGCCTTCGCCATGGCGGGCCTCAAGCCGTCTGATGTCGATGTGGCTGAGCTTTATGATGCGTTCACCATCAATACGCTGCTGTTCTTGGAAGACCTGGGGTTCTGCGCCAAGGGCGAGGGCGGTCAGTTTGTCAGCGGCGGCGGCATTGCGCCGGGTGGGCGGCTGCCGGTGAATACCAATGGCGGTGGGTTGTCATGCGTGCATCCTGGGATGTATGGGATGTTCATCACTATTGAGGCGGTGCGGCAGTTGCGGGGGGAATGTGGGGAGCGGCAGGTGGAGGGTGCCGAAGTTGCCGTGGTGCATGGGAATGGAGGGACGTTGTCTAGTCAGGCTACGGCGATTCTGGGGACTGCGGCGACGGTTTAATTGTGTTTTGGGCTTGGTGCCATTACGGTCGCTTGTCGCCCTTGGCGGGCGTGGCTGTTTCGCCGGCGTAGCCGGCGAGTCACTTTTTGTCCGAGCGACAAAAAGTAACCAAAAAACGCGTCGCCAGAGCGGCTGGCAATCAATTCCACGGTGGTGGTAGTTCGCACGGTGGTGCTTTCCGTTTGGGCGTGGGTGCCCGTTCGACCCTGCTACGCCATGTGAGTCAGTGACAGTGCCTACGTTAACCCACTATTGAACGATCCCCATGCAGGGCGTAGGCCGCCTGCTGCCGACGGCATCGCGGGGACGCCTACGGCTGCTGCGCAGGCTCAAAATGCGCTGACGGTCATTGGGCGCTTGCGCGGAGCGCAGCCGAAGGCGTTGATGCGATATCGCTGGAGAGCGCGGGCCACCGCCCGACTTGGGGATCGTTCAAAAGCCGGTTATCGCAGGCACTGGCACACACGGGCCTGTCAGTTTTTTTGTGTGCAGGGCAGTTAAAGGCTCATCGTCATTTCGACCGGTGAGCCAGTATTATCTCAACGATGTGGATGGGTGAAGCGCTCCTCGTAGAGGATTGCAAACTGGTTCATGGCAGCCTTCCAGTCATGCGTTGAACTGCCCCACTTCCCGGTGATGTTGCGCAGGGCCAGCCACAGCAGCTTGGTCGCCGCTTCATCGCTGGGGAAGTGACCCCGCGTCTTGATGATCTTGCGCAGTTGGGCGTTGACGCTCTCGATCGCGTTGGTCGTGTAGATGATCTTGCGGATCGCCGGCGGGAACGTAAAGAACGGGATCACCTGGTCCCACGCGCGACGCCAGGACGCGGCGATCGGGGTGTACCGCTTGCCCCATTCCCCTTGCTCGAAGGCCGCCAGCTCGGCCAGCGCAGCCTCCACGGTGGGCGCGGTGTACACGGGCTTGAGCGCCGCAGCCACGGCCCGGCGCTCCTTCCAACTGGCGTATTCCAAACTGTTCCGGATCAGATGCACGATGCAGGTCTGCAGCGTGGTGTTCGGGAACACCGCGGCCAGGGCCTGTTCCATGCCCTTAAGACCATCGGTCACCGCGATCAGTATGTCCTGGGTGCCACGGGTCTTCAGGTCGTTGAACACCTTCATCCAGAACTTGGCACCTTCGGTGGTCTCGATCCACAGGCCCAGGATGTCGCGCGTGCCGTCCGGCAGCACGCCCAAGGCCAGGTAGACGGCCTTGTTGCGCACCACGCCGTCCTCACGCATCTTGACCCGCAGCGCGTCGAAGAACACGACCGGATACATCACCTCAAGCGGGCGGGCCTGCCAGGCAGTGACTTCGTCCATCACTGCATCGGTCACCGAGCTGATGAACTCGGGCGAGACCTCGGTGCCGTACTGTTCGGCCAGAAACGCCTGGATCTCGCGCACGGTCATGCCACGGGCGTACATGGCGATGATCTTGTCGTCGAACCCGGTGAAGCGCCGTTCGTGCTTGGGAATCAGGATCGGATCGAAGCTGCCATCGCGGTCGCGCGGGATGTCCACCCTCAGCGGGCCATCCTCGGTCAGGACGGTCTTGGCGCTCTTGCCGTTGCGCTGGTTGGCCGTGCCGGCCGGGCGCTCCGCGCCCGGCTGGTAGCCCAGGTGATGGCCGAGCTCGGCGCCCAAGGCGCGCTCGATCAGGGCCTTCTTGAACGCCATCGAGGCGTCCTGAACCGCCTCGGCGGTCATGGGGCCCTTCACGAAATGGGCGATCAGGTCCTCGGGAATGGCCGGCAGCTCACGGTCTGCGGCTTGGCTGGTTTTCGTCTTGCGTGGCATACATGCTCCTTATCGACATGTTATGCCCTAAACACAAAATTTCTGACAGGTCCGCACACACTCACATGGCGTTAGCAGGGTCGAACCGCGACCACATCCAAACGGCAAGCACCGCCGCCCATATGACCGACGCCGCGTAATTGATTGCTAGCCGCATAGGCGACGCGTTTCTTGCTTACTTCTTGTCGCTTGGACAAGAAGTAAGTCGCCGGCTACGCCGGCGAAACAGCCACGCATGCCAAGGGCGACAAGCGACCGCATGGCGCACAACCCAAGCCCACCTCAATCCGCCAACTCACTCCACCCTTGCTCACCCCCCAACCCGGGCAATAGTCGCACCACATATTCATGCAACCGCGACAATTCAAACGCAATCCCATCCGGAAACCCCTGCCGCCCACCCCGCTTATCGATCAGCAACTCAACCAGGAAAGCATGCAGAGCCGCCGGATTGGCAGCAAGCGCAGCCAACTGGTTGCCGATGCGTGCATATCGGCGGCATAGCTCCACGGGGCGCGCCTCGGCCGGCAGCGACGCCAGCCACCGCATGGCGACATCTGAAAGCAAGGTATCTTCCGGCGACGGCGCTCGCCGCACGCCGCTCCAGTCAGGCTCGGCTTGCAATGGCGGCGCACCGTCCAGTACCTTCTTTGCTTCCTCAACGGTGACGAATTCAAAAGAGAGGGGTTCCATGCCGGCTCCGGAATCAGACCAACGCGCACCGCTGCGCATTAACTCGCATTCTAGCGATTACGGCGCCTCGCAGGCTATCTTGACAGCCATGCCAGCCTCAGCCTTCGTGCGCCTTCTTCGCTAGCGCCTGTCAGCGCGCGGGGCATCCGGTCTCCCATGCGGGGACGAGCGCGCCGTCGCGCGCGAAGCGGAACTGGCCGTCGAGGTAGCCCAGGCCGAACAGCGTCAGCACCTGCGTGTAGTAGCCGGGCTGGCCGGTCTGCGTATCCACGCGTTCGGGCGGGAAGCCCTTGGCCGCCACGTAGTCCGCCAGCGGCGTGAAGGCGCGCAGCAGAGCGGCGCGCTGGGGCGCGTCGCTGGCCAGCATGCCGGCCCACAGGTAGACGCGGATCGCGTTGTAGGCGCTTTCGGCTTGCGTTTGCGCATCGGGCAGGAAGCCCCGCCCGGTCTCGTATTCCACCCAGTCCGGCGAGAAGCCGCGCGGTGCGGTGTCCAGCATCAGCCTGGCCGAACTGGCCACCAGTTGCTGCCAGGCCGGTTCATCGGGCAGCAACGTGGCCAGCCGGCGCATGACCTGCATCGGCACGTAGCTTGGGTTGAGGCGCCAGCGGCGCTCGCTCAGCTTGAATCCCTGCGTTCCGGGCAACACGGTGCGGCCCAGGCCTGGCAGCACCGCCGTTTCCTCGCGCAGGATGCGCCGGGCCATCAGCGTGCCGAGCGCGGTGAAGCGCCGCTCCTGCCAGAGCCGGCCGGCCTCCAGCAGGGTGTAGGCGAGCCACAGGTCGGCGTCCGAGGCCGGGTTGGCATCGATCACGCCCCAGCTGTCCGCGGCCTTGCCGGCAGACCTGGCCTGCTCCGGCGGCAGCCGTCCCCAGATCCAGGCCGGCAGGTGCGCGATCAGGTCCCCCTGAGCGAGGTTGTTCTCGGTCCACGCAAGCAGCTTGTCGAAGCTGGCGCGGTCATTGGCGGCGAGGGCAAATAACAGGCCGTAGGCCTGGCCTTCAGACACCGTGGCCTGGTTCTCGGTACTGGCGTCGATCACGCGGCCGTCGGCGCTCAGCAGGGTTTGCCTGAAGGCATCCCAGTCCGCCCACTTGCAGACCGGGGCGCTGGCAGCCGGGGCGGCCAGCGAGGCACAGGCCAGCGCACCGGCGAGCAGCCATCGGGTCAGGCCCGTCAGCGTGCGCCGCATGTCAGCGCCCGTTGCGCCGTGCCGCCAGCCACGAGGCGGAAGGCAGTGCGCCGTGACGGCGACCAGGAGCGGAGCGGGGCGGATCATATGCAGGATGCGGGTTCTTAGCATGCGTCCGGTTACAGGTGCCGCGCCGGCGAGGGCGTGGTGGCTGCGCTGCGCACGGATTTACCGGGAATTTCGAGCCATGTCCCGGCTCCGCCCGGCAGATACCCTGATCGCCACCTGCACTGCAACTCGGAGCAATGTTCAAGCCTGTGCGGGGCAGTGTAGACCTAGAAAGCACCGCGCGAGCCACATTTCCACCGGGTCTAAAAAAAGATTCAGGGGTGATATAGAAAAGCAGAAACGCCGCCCCTGGCAAGGGGGCGGCGTTTGCGGTTGGCAAACCGGCCGCTTCAGGCTACCTGTTGGCGGCGCAGCGGCAACCGCCTCACCCGCAGGTTCCGTCGGCCACGCACACGCCGCGCGCCACCATCTCGCCCATGAAGTCCATGGAAGCCTGGTCGGCAATCGCGTCGCGCAGCGCATCCAGCGCGGCATCATGGGGATCGCTGGCATTGCCGGCCTCGAGCGGCGTGTCATGCCAGCGCCGAGGTACGGCAGCGGGGTCGATATCGACCCCGGCTCCTGTTGCCAGCGCCGCCAGCACGGAGGACTCCGCTTCGGCCATGGCGTCGGCAGACAGGTCCCTGGCGCGCCCCTGTCCGAAACTGTCGAATGCCTGGCCCGGCGGCCCGCCCAGCAGCTTCCACAACGCCAGTTCGGTCAGCGGCGAGCAGTTCACGGTGCGCCCGCCCAGCACCAGGCCATGCAGCCGCAGGGGGTTCGGCTCGCCCTGCGCGAGTCCGCCCTCGCAGCGCACCATCAGCGCCCCGCCCGGCACCCGGGCCAGGCGGAATGCGCCCTTTGCATCGGTGCTTGCGTTGCGTACTTGTCCTTGCGCATCACGCAACTGCACGGTAGCGCCTGCCAGCGCGGCCCCGACCGCAGCCGTGCCGCTCACTTCCGGCACATGGTCATCCCCGCATGCTGCGACAGCCGCGACCCCGCATGCGAGCACGAGGTGGCGCCAGGATCGAAGGTCCTTGCCCATGGTTGCTCCGCCTAAGGTGCCAGGGTGGCCAGCTCGCGGCGCGAGCGGTTGAACAGGCCGCGCGCCAGCGGCGTCGGGCGGAAGTCAACGTCAAGCGGCGAGATCGTGATGAACTTGGCCAGGAAGGCCGGCGTCTCGGCAATCCGCGCCAGCGCTGCCAGTTCGGTCTCCGGCGCGCCCACGTCGATCGATACCGTGTTGTCGGCATTGCGCTTGTAGGCGGTGGTAAAGGAATCCACCGTGCCAGGCGTGGTCAGGCGCACGCCGGCAGGGGTTCCGCCGGCGACGATCGGGTAGTTGATGCTCAGCGGGTGGGCCACCGGCAGCAATGGCTGGCCGGCAGTGCGCGTGGCTTCCAGGCTGGCAATTACGCGGGCCAGGAAGGCCCCGGCCTTGGGGAACGCAGCCACGGTGCTGCCGAAGCCGGTGCGTGCTTCGGCAAAGTCCACGCCGACGCTCAGCGCAATGCCGGGCACACCGCGGCGCGCGGCGAACAGCACGTTCATCACCGTGCCCGAGTGCGGGATGGAGTCCGACAGGTTCTCGCCGAAATTGGCCCCGGAGACGACCAGGTCCGGCACGAAGCTGCTTTCCGGTCCGACGATCTTCAGGCCCATGGCGGTGGCGTCCACCGGCGAGCCGCTGCCCAGGTAGTCCGGGTTGGTGGCATTGAGCGCGCTGCCCGCGACAAAGGTGGTCTTGACCCGGTGCACGCAGAACGTGTCGGCGCTGCCGGCGAGCGGATCGACCACCAGCCGGGTGCGCCCGTCGGGCACGGCATAGGCAGCGCCCGAGCCGCTCTGGTTGCTGGCCGGGCCTACCGTGATGACGCGGTGGCCGGCGTCCTGCAGGGCCTTGCGGACCGCGCTGATGCCAGGCGCGGCGCAGCCGTCGTCATTGGTCAGCAGCACATTGAGTGCCTGGGCGGGGCTGGCCGCGGCAGCCAGTGCGGCGGCCGCGATACCGAGGGAAGCGAGCCGCAGGCAGGCGCGAAGTCGAAGCATGGGAACCTGTCTCCTTATTCTTATGCGTGGTGCAAGCAGTGCCCGGCCGCGCAGCGGCGCCGCCAGGCTTGATGGAAGCCGGGGCGGCACCGTCACGGCACCAGCAGGCCCCGTTTGCGCGCCAGCGTGATCGCCGTATCCTCGATCATGTCCTCCTGCCCGCCCACCAGCCGCTGCCGGCCGAGCTCGACCAGGATCTCGCGCGCGGGAATGCGGTACTTGGCCTCGGCGCGCTTGGCGAACAGCAGGAAGGACGAATACACGCCGGCATAGCCCAGCGTGAGCGCGTCGCGGTCGATGCGGATGGGGTGGTCCATGATCGGCACCACCAGGTCCTCGGCCACGTCGGCGATGCGGTATACGTCGACGCCGGTCTCGATGCCCGTGCGCTCGCACACGGCCACCAGCACTTCCATCGGCGTATTGCCGGCACCGGCGCCCAGTCCCGCGGCGGCGGCGTCGATGCGGCTGGCGCCGCAGGCAATCGCGGCGAGCGAATTGGCCACGCCCATGGCAAGGTTGTGGTGGCCGTGGAAGCCCAGCTCGGTCTCGGGGCGCAGCGCCTGCCGCACGGCGCCCAGCTTCTCGGTTACATCGTGCGGCAGCATGTGCCCGGCCGAGTCGGTGATATACAGGCAGTTGGCACCATAGCTTTCCATCAGCAGCGCCTGCTGCACCAATGTCTGCACCGGTGCCATGTGCGCCATCATCAGAAAGCCCACGGTATCCATGCCCAGCTTGCGCGCCATGCCGATATGCTGCTCCGAGACATCGGCTTCGGTGCAGTGGGTGGCGACGCGGATGGTATGCACGCCGATCTCATGCGCCATGCGCAGGTGGTCGACGGTGCCGATGCCGGGCAGGAGCAGCGCGGAGACGCGCGCCTGCTTCAGTTCGCCCAGCACCGCGCGCAGGTATTCCTCATCGCTGTGCGCGGGGAAGCCGTAGTTGACCGAGGCGCCGCCCAGGCCATCGCCGTGGGTGACCTCGATCAGCGGCACGCCGGCGGCGTCCAGCCCGCGGGCGATGCCTTTCATCTGTTCCAGCGAGATCTGGTGGCGCTTCGGGTGCATGCCGTCGCGCAGGGTCATGTCGTGCAGGGTGATGCGTTGGACCATGGCTGGCTCCTCAGGCGTTGGCGGCTTCTTGCGCGCTGCCGGCGCGCATGGCGGCGGCGATGCACTCGGCGGTGCGGGCGGCCGAGGCGGTCATGATGTCCAGGTTGCCGGCATACTTGGGCAGATAGTCGCCCAGGCCCTCGACCTCCAGGAAGATCGAGACGCGCTTGCCGTCGAACACCGGGCCGTTCTTCAGCGTGTAGCCGGGCACGTACTTGCGCACTTCGGCAATCATGTCGTGCACCGAGGCGGTAATCGCGGCAACGTCGGGCGCATCGTCGGTCAGGCAGTGGATGGTGTCGCGCATGATCAGCGGCGGCTCGGCCGGGTTGATCACGATGATGGCCTTGCCCTGGCGCGCGCCGCCGACGGCTTCGATCGCGCCCGCCGTGGTGCGCGTGAACTCGTCGATATTGCGGCGCGTGCCGGGCCCGACCGAGCGCGACGACACCGTTGCCACGATCTCGCCATAGGCCACCGGCTGCACGCGCGATACCGCGTACACCATGGGGATGGTGGCCTGCCCGCCGCACGTGACCATATTGACGTTCATCTCGTTGCTGCCGATATGGGCGTCCAGGTTGACCGGCGGCACGCAGAACGGCCCGATCGCCGCCGGCGTCAGATCGATCACGCGCACGCCGCGCGCGGTCAGCTTGGCCGAGTGCTCGGCATGGACGTAGGCGGAGGTGGCATCGAAGGCGATGCGGATATCGTCGGCCTCCAGGTGCGGCAGCAGGCCGTCGATGCCGTCGCTGGTGGTCTTCAGCCCCAGCTCGCGCGCGCGCGCCAGGCCTTCGGAGGACGGCTCCACGCCGACCATCCAGACCGGTTCCAGGATGTCGCTGCGGCGCAGCTTGTAGAGCAGGTCGGTGCCGATATTGCCGGGCCCGATCAGGGCACATCGGATCTTGTTCATGGGGTCTCGCTTGGCAGAGTCAGGAAGTCAGGAAAGTCAGGAAAGTCAGGAAGTCAGCAGAACATGGCGCTGCAGCCGCCGATGCCGGTGATATGCATGGACAGCCGGTCGCCCGCCTGCACCGGAATCAGCGCCGCCAGCGAACCCGACAGGATGGTCTCGCCGGCCAGCAGGGGAATGCCGAAGCTGCCCAAGGTGTTGGCCAGCCACGCCACCGCGTCGGCGGGATGCCCCAGCGCGGCGCTGCCAAGCCCGGTGGCCACGCACTCGCCGTTCTTCTCGAGGGTCATCGCGCATGCGCCCAGGTCCAGCGCGTGCGGGCAGACGCGTTCCTCGCCGAGCACATAGACGCCGCAAGAGGCGTTGTCGGCGACGGTGTCCTCGATGCGGATGCGCCAGTCCCGGATGCGCGAATCCACGATCTCGAAGCAGGCTGCCACCGCTTCGGTGGCGTCGAGCACATCGTCGCGCGTCACGCCCGGGCCGCGCAGGTCGCGCCGCAGGAAGAAGGCAATCTCGCCCTCGGCGCGCGGCTGGATCAGGGTATCGGTGGGGATGGGCTGCCCGGCTGCGTACTGCATGCTCTGCAGCAGGATGCCGAAGTCCGGCTGGTGCACGTCCAGCATCTGCTGGACGGCCTCGCTGGTCACGCCGATCTTCTTGCCGGTGATGCAGTCGCCGGCCGCCAGCCGGTGGGCGATAAAGCCTTGCTGGATGCGATAGGCAGCGTGGACGTCGAGCCCCAGTCCGCGGCCGCTGAGTGGCGGCACCGGCGAGCGCGTGACCAGCGCATGGTGGAGTTCATTGCTGAGCGTGGTGATCAGGTCGGCGTTCATGGCAGGGGAGGTCGGGCCGCGCTGCCGCGGCGGCAGCGCGCCGCGGCAGTTCGGGTCAGGACAAAGGTCAGAACGAATACTTGGCGTTGAAGGCTACGTAGTCGCGGTCAGCCAGCGGACGGTTGGCGATGTTGGCCCCGCCGATGAACGCGGCGTAGGTCAGGTTGAGCTCCAGGTTGTTCAGGTACTTGAAGGTCAGCCCGACGCTGGCGCGCTTGTCGCCATAGCCCATCAGCGTGCCGAAGGCGCCGGCCACCGCAGACTGGCCGCTGAACTGCTGAGCGTAGGTGAGTGGCACTGACATGTCCCAGCCATCGAACACATTGTTGTAGGTCAGCGACCAGCCCACCTGGAACGCCGCCGAGTTGCGGGTGTTCGACAGCTTGCCGAAGCCCATCACCGGGTCCACGCCCAGCACGTGCAGGTAGGCGACTTCGCCCAGCAGCGTCTGCGAGTCGGCCAGGAAGGTCGGGCCCACCGAGTAGATGGCAGAGAGCTGGCCCTGCAGTGCCCGGCCGCGTGTCGCGGTGGGCGAGCCGGCCACGTCTACCAGCATCGGCACGCCGTCCTTGTAGCTGACTTCACCGGCAACGTTGGCGCCCAGCACCTGCGTGGAGAAGCTGGCGCCGGTCAGGTTGATGCCGCCGTAGAACTTCTGCTGGTACTGCAGCGTGGGGAAGAGCGAGGTGACCACGCTCGGGTTCTTGTCGTGATAGCGCAGCTGGTAGAGCCCGATCTCGGTGCTTTCAAATACGCGGAAGCGCGCGCCCACGCCCCATTGCCCCCAGTCGGAGGGGCGGATATCCGGGCCGCGCGGGATATTGAAGCCGGGTCCGATAATGAACTCCGCGCCCGGGCCGACCACGTCGGAGGTGCTGAAATAGCTGCCCGGCGCGAAGATCTGGTTCGGCTTGTAGGTGAACTGGTAATAGCCCATCACGCTGAATGCCGGCGTGACCTGCAGCTGCAGCGAAGCCTGTGGCACCGGCAGCAGGATGTCCTTGACCTCGGCCCCCGGCACGAAGGCCTTGGTCGCATCGGCAGGCCCTTGCGCGCCGGCGATATTGGCGAAGAACAGGCTCTCGCCCCAGGCGACCACCTGGTTGCCCAGCTTGAAGCTCAGCTGCGTGTCGCCGATCGGCGTCGCGCCATAGACATAGGCATCGAGCAGTTGCGCGCGGTGCTCGTGATAGTCCTGCGCGGAACCGGTGAACTGGTTGAACGGGCCGCTGTGGTTGACCGTGAACGGCGCATTGTTCGAGTTGGTGCCGCTATAGGCCCAGTCCTGGAACACGCTGCCGCGCACCAGTGCCCCGAAGGCATCGTGCTTGACATGCGCTTCGCCCAGCAGCGAGACGCGGTTGGCGATCATGTCGCCGCGCTTGAAGTTGCGGTTGCCGTCGTCGCCGTTGATATTGGCCGGGCTCAGCAGCGTGTTGCTCTGGTGGCCGGTGCGCACCGCCGCCCCGTAGGAGGCGGTGACGCTGTAGTCGAGCGTGGTGTCATGGCCAAGATCGATGGTTTCGCCCGCCCTGGCCGGCGTTGCAAGCAGCGCGGCCAGTGCCGCCGCGGCAGCGATTGGCCGCAGCCGGTTGCGGCGTTTCAGTGGGCCGGATGGTGGATGGTGCATGGTGGTCTCCCCGTGGTGTCGGTGTTGGTTCATTGCCTGGCACTTCGAATGGCGCTCGCCTGGTCGCAAGCGTAGAGAGGGGCGGCCATGCACAAATCGGCAGAACGGACTAGGCGGTTTCCCTACGGGCGGTAGCCGCTCAGCTGCGATTGAGCGAAGCCGCGTTGAGGAAGGCCGGGCGCTCGCCGCCACCGTCGATCACAAGGTTGGCGCCCGACACGTACGACGCCTGAGGCGATGCCAGGAACAGGCACGCGCCGGCGATGTCGTCCGGGTGCGCGAGCCGGCCCAGCGGCACCGTCGCGGCCATGGTGCGCAACGCCTCGGGGTCGCCGTAGTGCTGCTGCTGCG
This sequence comes from Cupriavidus necator N-1, assembly GCF_000219215.1. Lineage (NCBI taxonomy): Bacteria > Pseudomonadati > Pseudomonadota > Betaproteobacteria > Burkholderiales > Burkholderiaceae > Cupriavidus > Cupriavidus necator. The sequence continues at coordinate 582,150 of NC_015723.1, forward strand.
AGGTGTCGGTCAGCACCATGCCCGGGCTGACCGCGGCAACGCGCACCTTGGGCGCCCATTCCACCGCGAGCGTGCGCACCGCATTGAGGATGCCGGCCTTGGCGGCGCCGTAGGCCGCCGTGCCGGGCGAAGGACGCAGCGCGCTGACGCTGCCCACGAACAGCTGCGTGCCGCCGCCGGCCTGTTGCTGCATGCGTGCATTGGCGCGCTGCGCGAGCTGCAGCGGCGCCACCAGGTTGAGCCGGATCACCGATTCCAGCAGCCGTGGCGAGGCCTCCGCGACCAGCGCGAACGGCGAGCCGCCGGCGTTGTGGATGACCACGTCGAGCGTGGGGCTGGCCTGCGCGATCTGCGCCAGCATGGCATCGGCCTGTTCGATGTCGCGGATGTCCGCCGGGATGAAGCGGGCGCTGCGGCCATCCGCGGCCGGCAGTTCGCTGTCGTCAGCGGGCGCGGTGCGGCCGCATACGAAGACCTGCGCGCCGGCGCGCAGGAAGGCCTCGCCGATGGCGCGGCCGATGCCGCGCATGCCGCCCGTGACCAGCACAGTCTGGCCGGTGTAGTTGAATCCTGTCATGGGTCCCCCTTGATGCATGGAGCACCCATCGTAGGAGAAGTGGCAGTCCGGCTCGTAGTCCGAATGAACGATGCCCGCGCTGGCGGCGCTGCGCAATATGCTGGGCAAACCACGGGAGACGCCCTCATGTCCGCTACGTCACAGCACACGCCTTTGTCCCCACACCCGAACCTGCCGGTCGGGCGCTTCACCACCACGTCAACGGGCCTGCGCCTGCACTGCCTGGACTCCGGCAGCGGCGAGCCGCTGGTCTTTATCCACGGCAGCGGGCCGGGCGCGAGCGGGCACAGCAACTTCCGCCACAACGCGCCGGCCTTCGCCGAGGCGGGCTTTCGCACCGTGGTGGTGGACCTGCCCGGGTATGGCCTGTCGTCCAAGCCAGACGATGTCGAGTACACCCTGGACTTCTTCGTCGCCGCGCTGCGTGAGCAGTTGCTGGCACTGGAGCTGCCGCGCTGCGTGCTGGTGGGCAATTCGCTTGGCGGGGCCATCGCGCTGCAGTACGCGCTGGACTTCCCGGAGCATGTCAGCCGCCTGGTGATGATGGCGCCCGGCGGCGTGGAAGAGCGGGAGACCTATTTCCAGATGGAGGGAATCCAGCGCATGGTGTCGCTGTTTACCGGCGGCCACATGAACCCGGACACCATGCGGCAGCTGCTGCAACTGCTGGTGCATGACGCCAGCCTGGTCACCGACGCGCTGGTCGACGAGCGCATGGCGGTGTGCAGCGAGCAGCCGCGCGAGGTGCTGGCCACCATGAAGGTGCCCAACCTGACCGCGCGGCTGGGCGAGATCCGGTGCCCGGTGCTTGGCTTCTGGGGCACGGAGGATCATTTCAATCCTGCCTCGGGCGCCACCAAATTCCTGGCCGGCTGCGCCGACGCGCGCTTCGTCATGATCAACCGCTGCGGCCACTGGGTGATGGTTGAGCACGCCGCCTATTTCAACCGTGAATGTCTCGGCTTCCTGGCGGATACCGCCCAGGGCGGCGCGGCATAATTGGCTCGCACGCCCACACAACAAGACCCAGGAGACATCATGGAATACCCGTATAGCCTGTTCGACCTGCGTGGCGAGGTTGCAGCCATCACCGGTGCCGCGCGCGGCATCGGCGCGGAAACCGCCCGCGTGCTGGCAGCTGCCGGCGCGAAGGTCGCGGTGCTTGACGTACTAGAAGCCGACGGCAAGGCGACCGCGGAAGCCATCTGCGCCGAGGGCGGCGAGGCCGCGTTCTGGAAGCTCGACGTCACCAGCGAAAGCGACGTGGCGCGCGTGTTCGCGGAGATCGCGGCGTGCTTTGGCGGCCTTGGCATCCTTGTGAACAACGCCGGCATCGAAGGGCCCAATGCGCCGACCCATGAGCTGGCGCTGGAGCAATGGCAGCAGGTCATGGCAGTGAACGTGACCGGCACCTTCCTGTGCACCAAGCACGCCATCGGGCACATGGAGCGCACCGGCGGCGGCGCCATTGTCAACGTGTCGTCGATGTACGGCATCGCCGGTGGGCCGGACGTGCCGCCTTATCACGCGTCCAAGGCCGCGGTGCGGATGATGGCCAAGACCGATGCCATGCTCTACGCCGGCAAAGGAATTCGCGCCAACTCCATCCATCCCGGCTATATCCGCACGCCGATGCTCGAACACGTGGCCCAGGCCTCGGGGCAGAGCGAGGCGCTGTTTGACTACCTGGGCGGGCAGACTCCCGCGGGCAAGGTGGGCCAGCCGCGCGACATCGCCGCGGGCATCCTGTACCTCGTGTCCGACGCCGGGCGCTATGTCACCGGCGCCGAGCTGGTGATCGACGGCGGCTACACCGCACGCTAGAACCACAAGGAGAACTCCATGCCCGATAGCGCCGCGATGAAAGCCACGCTGCTCGCCTATGTCGATCGCTTCAATGCCGGTGACGCGCAGGGCGTTGCCGCGCTCTACGCCGACGATGCCACCGTCGAAGACCCGGTCGGCGCGCAGCCGATCGCCGGTAAGCCGGCCATCCTGGCCTTCTACCAGCACACCACCGCGCTGGGCGCGCGCCTGGAGGTGGTGGTGCCGCCGCGCGGCTCGCACGGCGACTCCGCCGCGCTGACCTTTGCCGTGCGCGCCCGCCTGGAAGGGCGGCCGGCCCGCATCGACGTGACCGACATCATGACGTTCGGCGCGGATGGCCGCATCCGCAGCATGCGCGCCCACTGGGGGCCGGACGACGTGCATTTCCTGTAGGCCGGCCGCGCCCATGGCCCGCCACACCCGCGAGGATGCCGCCGTCACGCGGGCGCGCATCCTGGCCAGCGCGCTGCAGCTGATCCGGCACCGCGGCCTGCATTGCGTCACCGTGGACGACGTGGCTCGCGCCATCGGCATGACGCGCGGGGCCGTCTATGGGCATTTCCATTCCCGCACCGAGTTGCTGGGCGCGCTGCTGTCGTGCGCCGAAGCCGACTTCACCGCCCGCCTCGCGCTGCTGGCGCAGGGCCGCGCCGGCAGCGGGCCAGGCACGCTGGAGCAAGCGCTGGCCGCCTTGCTCCATGGCGATGACCTGGCGCGCCACGTCAGCCTGCTGGCGGCGCTGCTGCAGCACAAGTGCGGCGACGACTGCGAGCTTTGCCCGCTGCGCGCCCGCGTGCTGACGGGCGTCGAGACGCTGCGCGCAACATTCGCTGGCCTGCTGCCGGCCCCCGGCCTGGCCAGCCTGCTGGTGGCGCACCTGTGGGGCCTGCTGAGCGCGCACGCCATGCACCTGGCCCCGTCCGGGCTGTCCGGCTGTGCCGCAGCGCTGGCCCGGCTGTATCAAGGACCTGATGTGCCGCCGCATCCGTCCCTGTCCGCTATCCCTTCCTGTCGACCCGACGCCACTTTCGATCCGGCGCTGCTGCGGGATACCCCCTAGTCTGCTCGGACGAAGAGTTTCGGGCCGGCGCTGACTACGATGCTTTCAAAAGTATGGGAACCCAGCAAGGGTGCGAAGGAGACAGCGATGAAGCGGCTCGGATTTCGTTGGGCGGCGGGCCTGGCCGGTGCCGGCGCCGCGATGGGCGCGGCCTGGGCGATTGCCGTGGGCGGCGACCTTGCCACCGCGCATGGCAGCCAGGGCGAGATGCCCGCTGTCAGCGTGGCCTCCGCCGACGCGGCGCAGGACCACTGCAACGACGCCTGCGTGCGCAGCCGCGGCACCGCGGCGTTGGTGGTGCTGAGCCAGAGACCTCCGCAATGACCGGTCGATCGGCCTGCAGATGCAGGCCGATCGACCAGCATCTGCCTGTCAGCGCCGGCCAGCCTGCCGTTGCGCATTCAGCGCTTCCGCGCGCGCCTTGACGTCCCGTGCCACCTGGTCGAAGCCCTGCTTCACCCAGGCACCGTGCTCGCGCATGATGGTCTCCGCGTTCAGCCCGAGGAACAGGTCAGTGGTGAAGTAGCGGGTGCGCCCGGGTCCGGCGGCTTCCAGGTACTGGTCGCGCCGGGCGGCATCCTTGTTCTCGTCGGTGGGGCGCTGCTCCCACGAGAGCAGGCGCTCCGGCTCCCACGCAACCAGGTACTCGTTGACCGGGATGACCTGGTCGGTGCCCGGGATACGCACCTGCATGTACACCATGTCGCCGAGACGACCGGTGGTCTCCAGCCCCGGGCAGAACGTATTCCATTCCGCGTAGCGCGCAAAGTCGGTCAGCACTTCCCACACCAGCGCTACCGGCGCGTCGATCTCCACCTGGATCGACGTCACGAGATTCTCCGCTTTGGCCATTGGCCCCTCCTTCATGAAAGTCATTGGGAAGGGACACACTAGAGCCGTGCATGTGGGCTTCGCATACCCCGAACGGACGAGTCCGGGTGGACGAAGGCGAAGTCGTCGAGGTCATGCAGATTGAGGCTTGCCCCGAGGGCGCGCTGTCCGGCGGCGGCGGCGCGCGGCGGGGTCTCAGTCTCCAACTGCTGTGAGCTTGGTGCCGGCCATCCGGGATGGCTGGCATTTTTTTTGGTTCAACGCCAAACTCCGGGGTGGCGGCGCGGACCTTGAGGAAGAGCCGTCTCTCGCAAACGTCGGGCCGCGCGCAGGCCTACATACTTCAGGAGAACTCATGTTTGACCACGTCAAATTCGGAGTCAGCGACTATGCAGCGAGCAAGGCGTTCTTCCTCAAGGCACTCGAACCGCTCGGCGTAGCTGTTGCCTCGGAGGGGCCGCCAACGTATGGTGTCGAGCTTTGCCCAAAGGGGAAGGCTTCATTGTGCTTGTTCCAGACCGAGGAGAAGCCGGCGCATCTACACCTGGCGTTCACGGCCGAGAATCGCCAGCAAGTCGAAGCTTTCCATCGCGCGGCCCTGGAGGCGGGTGCCAAAGACAATGGTGCGCCTGGTCTGCGCCCGCACTACCACGCCAACTACTACGCAGCGTTCGTCATTGGTCCGGACGGGCACAACATCGAAGTGGTTTGCCACCAACCCGAAGCCTGACCCTTCCATCGAGGGACGATTATTTCCCTTCCGGGTATCCCAGCTTCGGATACCAGTCCGCCCCCCGGCCTTCCGGCGTGGTGTCCAGCAGGGTCCACAGCGGATCCAGGTCCGGCGCGCCGCGCGGGTCCTGACCCGGGTCGGCCGAGAGGGCGTACATCTCGCTGCTCCAGAAATGGCGGATCTTGCCGTCCCGGCGCGTAAAGACCGAGTAGGCGGGGACGTCGGCATCCTCGGCGCTGACATAGTCGCGGGTGAAATCGCCATCCACGTCCGCATAGACCTTCAGCTTGGTCCAGCCTCGTGCCTTCTTGGCGGCGACAAGGCGATCGATGGGTGAGCGGGCGATCATCGCCAGCGCCACGCGCTGCTCGATGTCCGGAACCTTGTGATCCCACGACGCCATCACCGATGTGCACATGGGGCAAGGCTGTTCCCGCTGCGGTCCGAACATATAGCTGTAGATGACCAGGGTGTCCTTGTCGCCGAACAGTTCGGCCAGCGTGACCGGACCGCGTTCTCCCTGGAAGGTATAGCGCTTTGCGACCTCGCCGCCCGCGGGCAGGCCGCGGCGCTGTTCGGCCACGCGCTCGATGTGGCGCCGCAGCTCGATCTCCTCCGCAAGCAACGCATTGCGCGCCTTGCGGTACTCCGCGCTTTCATTGGGAAACCGGACGGGGTTTTGTTGCGCCAGCTCTGTTGAGGGAATGAGTTTTGCAGTGGTGTTCATTTCGGTCCCCCTGCCAGGATAGCTACCGCGAATGGCCAGGAAATGTGATGCCGTCGCGCTGCTACGACATTTCCGCGGCCCTCTCGTAGTTCGTGTCAGCCCGGGCCGAAATGTGCCGCGCCATGCAGGGCCGATGCTGCCTGTCCCTTTCCATTTGAGAAAGGACGGTGGAGAAAGCCGCGATTCCAGCCCGGCCTGCCTTCCCCTCATCATGTCTGTGGCGCAATAGCGCGGCAGATGCCTGCCGCCCTTCGACCGCAGCCCGTCCTTACGCGCCAGTGCGATGAGCCGTGCCTCACATCGGCACGCTGCGGCCGACCCGCAAACCTGGAAGCCATGCAATGAAGATCGTATTCCTGGACCGTTCCACCATCTCGCCGCAGACCACGCTGCGAGCGCTGCCGTTCCCGCATGAGCTTGAACTCTACGGGGAAACGGCTGACGAGGACGTCGCCGCGCGCATTGCCGCCGCGGACGTGGTCATCATCAACAAGGTGAAGCTGGATGCCCGGCAGCTTGAGCAGGCACCGAACCTGAAGCTCATCGCCATCGCGGCAACCGGCACCGATGTCGTCGACCTGCAAGCCTGTGCCGCCCGCGGCATCGTCGTCTCCAACATCCGCAACTATGCCGTCCATACGGTGCCGGAACATACCTTTGCCCTGATCTTCGCGCTGCGGCGAAGCCTGGCCGCCTACCACGATGCGGTCCGGCGCGGCCGCTGGCAGGAATCCGGATCCTTCTGCTTCTTTGACTACACGATCAAGGACTTGCACGGGTCGGTGCTTGGCATCATCGGCGACGGCGTGCTCGGCCAATCGGTGGCCAGGATGGCGAGTGCGCTGGGCATGCGACCGCTGTTTGCGGCCCACAAGGGACGCGAGGGCATGGGCCCGCTCTACACGCCTTTCGACGAGGTGCTGCGTCGTAGCGACATCATCACCTTGCATTGCCCGCTGGTGGCGCAGACACGCAACCTGATCGACGCCGCTGAGTTCTCGAAGATGGAACGGCGTCCGTTGCTGATCAACACCGCCCGAGGCGGGCTGGTCAATGAAGCGGCGCTGGTGGAAGCGCTGCAATCCGGAATGGTGGCCGGGGCCGGCTTTGACGTTGCGACGCAGGAGCCGCCCGGCGCGGAACACCCGTTCCATCAGTTGAAGGATGCGCCGAACTTCATCCTGACCCCGCACGTTGCATGGGCCAGCGACGAGGCCGTGCAAGGCCTGGCCGACCAGCTTATCGACAATATCTGTGCCTTCGCGCAAGGAGCGCCCAGGAACGTGGTGGGCGGATGAGGTGCCCCGCCAACGATGGATGGAGCCCAAAATGAAATCAGCAGGACTCAAGGTGCTGGTTGCGCCTGACTCGTTCAAAGGCAGCCTCTGCGCGACTGAGGTGGCGGATTGCATCCGCGCCGGCATCCGGCGCGCGGTGCCTGGTGCGGATGTCACCGTGGCACCGATTGCCGATGGCGGCGAAGGGACCGCCGAAGTCCTGGCGGCCTCGCTTGTGGGCGTGTGGCAGGAGGTGGTTGCCACCGATGCCAATGGCGTGCCAAAGCCGGTGCGGTACTTCCGCGGCCGGACGCAGGAGTTTGGCGAGCTCGCGATCGTCGAGGTGGCTGAGATTGTCGGCCTTCCGCACGCCCTGGTGGCGCCGGGGCAACGCACGACCAGGGGAATCGGTCATGTCATCCGCGGGATCGCTGAGCAGGGTGTCGATACCATCGTGATCACTGGGCGGATCTTCCACCAATGACGCAGGGGCCGGCCTGCTGGCGGAAACCGGTTTTTGCTTTACCGATGCGCAGGGCAACGCATTGTGGCCAACCCTGGATACGCTGGACGCGATCTGCGCCGCAACGTATCTGCAGCCTGCGCAGCTTGGCCGAGTCCGGCTGCTGGGCCTGTCCGACGTCAACAATCCGCTCTGCGGGCCAAACGGTGCGACCTTTGTCTTCGGCCCGCAGAAGGGCGTGCAAGACCTGGCCGCTGCGGATGCCCGGCTGGAGCGGTTTGCAAAGCGATGTGCGGCCGTCGTCGGGCAGGATGTTGCCGATGCGCAAGGCAGCGGCGCTGCCGGCGGCATCGGCTTTTCGTTGCGCCTGCTCGGCGCCGAGATCGTTCCCGGCGCGGACTTTGTGCTGGGAGCTGCCGGCCTCGATGCCGGACTCGGCGCCTTCGACTGGGTCATTACCGGCGAGGGACGGTCCGATGCGCAGACCATGATGGGAAAAGGTCCTGCCATGATCGCGCGCATGGCGCGCCAGGCGGGTGTGCCGGTGACGCTGCTCTCGGGGGCCGTCGAGCCCGATGCCGGGCTGGCCGACGCCTTCGACGGGTGCATCTCGATCCAGCAGGGGCCGGTATCGATCCGCTTTGCGATGGAGCATGCGGCGGCATTGCTTGAGGATGCTGCGTGCCAGCTTGCCCGCCTTTACCTCGCGGCCAGCCGCCAGGAAAACCGCCCGGGCGTATAGCAAAAAAGTCTCCCCACCTGGGGAGACCTTCCACGCATCGACGATACTTAGTCCGCGCGAATATTCGATGCCTTGACCACACGCGACCAGGATGCCAGTTCCTGATCGATGAACTTGCCCAGCTCCTGCGGCCCCATGTAGGCAGCGAAGGCGCCTTGTTCCTCGATCTTCTTCCTGTACGTGTCGCTGGCCACGATCTTCTTCACCTCCTGGGACAAGCGCTCGACGATGGCCGGCGGGGTATTCGCCGGCGCAAACAGTGCAAACCAGGACTCCACCTCATACCCTGGCAGGCCAGCCTCCGCGGTGGTCGGCACATTGGGCATGGAGGGATGGCGCTTCGGTCCGGCATAGGCAAGCGCCTTGATCTTGCCCGCTTGCACATGCCCGATCACGCTGGGCGGGGTCGTGATGAACATGTCGACCTGCCCGCTGATCAGGTCGGTGATCACGGGCCCGGCGCCCTTGTACGGTACGTGCGTCATCGGCACCCTGGTCTGCCGCGCCAGCATCTCGCCGGCGATATGCTGGATCGAACCATTGCCGGACGAGGCATAGAACAGGCCTTTGCCATTGCTTTTGCCGTAGGCGACCAGTTCGGCTATCGATGTCACGGGCAGCTTGCCGCTGACGGCGATGACGTGCGGCGCGCGCATGACCAGCGCCACCGGGACGAAGTTGGACGGCTTCCAGCGGATCTGCGGGAACAGCGCCGGATTGCCGACGTGGTAGCCGGAATACTGGAGCAGCAGCGTATAGCCGTCCGGCGCGGCCCGCGCCACGGCTTCGGTGCCGATATTGCCGCTGGCACCGGGCTTGTTGTCCACCACCACGGGTTGGCCAAGTGCGGCCTGCAGTTGTTCGCCAACCAGGCGGGCCACGATATCGGTGGATCCGGCCGGTGCGCTGGGCACCACCAGGGTGACCGGCTTGCTGGGGTAGGCGTTGGCGCTATGGGCCGGGGCGGCCGCAGCCAGGGCTGCCAGGGCGGCCGCGGCGATCGTCATGCGTTTCATGGGGGTCTCCTCCATCGATTTGTCGGGTTGGCCGATCTTCAGTCGACCAGTTCTGATATCTCGATCAGGTTCAGGTCCGGATCGCGCACGTAGACCGAGCGGATCTTCTGCGTGGCGCCGGTGCGCGCCACAGGTCCTTCGACAATGGGCCACTGGCATCGCTGAAGATGGGCGATGACGCCGTCGAGCGGGACCGAAGCGATAAAGCAGAGATCGAGTAGCCGGGAACGGGCAGGTGTGCCTTGGGCTCGAACTCGGCGCCGCGCTGGTGGAGATTGATCTTCTGGTTGCCGAAGCGGAAAGCCAGGCGACCGTTGCCGAAGGTTTCAGGCTGCATCTGCATGACTTCGGTATAGAAGTGCCGCGTGGCTTCGAGGTCAACACAGGTGAGCACCAGATGGTCAAGATGATCGATCAGGGACATGATGGTTTCCAGGCAGGTGTCAGGGTTGGAAAGCCCGCTGTTCGGGGATCGCGTCGGCGGCAGGCATCGGATGCAGGTCGAGGCGGCGGCCGGCCTTCAGCAGCTGGCTTGGGACGTCATGGCCGATCAGGCCTGGCAAGCGCGCGGCGGCATCGAGGATGGCCGCCAGGTCGACGCCGGTGTCATAGCCGTCCAGTTCAAGCATATGGACGAGTTCTTCGGTGCAGACATTGCCGGTCGCGCCCGGCGCATACGGGCAGCCACCGAGGCCGCCCAGCGAAGCGTCGAAGCGGTCGATGCCCTGGTCCAGCGCGGCGAGCGTGTTGGCCAGCGCCAGGCCCCGGGTATTGTGGAAATGCAGGGTCAGCGCCAGGCTGGGGAACTGCCGCCGCGCGGCTTCGCACAGCCTGGCGACCTGGGACGGAAACGCCATGCCGGTGGTGTCGCACAGCGTCACGCCGTGAGCCCCCAGGTCAGCGAAGCGCTGCATCCAGCCCAGCACGTTTTCCAGCGGCACGTCGCCTTCCATCGGGCAACCCATTGCGGTCGACAGCGAGATGTTGATCGCGGTCGGCGTCTCCCTCACCACGCGGATGACGTCGGCAAGCTGGGCAAACGATTGCTCGCGCGACATGCGCAGGTTGGTGCGGTTGTGGCTTTCGCTGACCGACATCACCAGGTTGACCTCGTCCACCTGGCAGGAAAGCGCGCGCTCGGCGCCGCGCACATTCGGCACCAGCACCGTGTAGACCACACCCTCGCGCCGCGCGATGCGATGCATCACCGCTTCTGCGTCGCGCAGCGCGGGAATCGCCCTAGGCGAGGTGAAGGAAGTCACCTCGATCCTGGCATAGCCGCATGCGCTCAGGGCGTCGATCAGGGCGACCTTGTCATCGGTCTCGACAAAGCGGGCCTCGTTCTGGAAGCCGTCTCGCGTGGCGACTTCATGTATGTAAACCTTTCTGGCAGTCATGCCGGTCTCCTTGTCAGATAATCCCTGCCGCGCGCCATGCCTCGCGCTGCGCCGCGCCGATGCCAAGGCCTTCCAGCACCGCGTCGGTATGCTGGCCAAGCGCGGGGGCGGGGTTGGGCAGTGCGCCGGGGGTGGCGCTCAGCTTCGGTACGATGCCGGGCAACTGGACGGGTGTGCCGTCCGGCAATTGCGCGTCCAGGATCATGTCGCGCGCGCGGTAGTGCGGATCGCTGGCGATATCGGCGATGTCGTAGATCTTGCCCGCGGGGATGCGGGCGCCATTGAGGGCGTCGAGGGCCGCTTCGAGGCTGCGCTGTGCCGCCCATTCGCCAATGGCGGCGTCGAGCATCGCAACCTGGCTGACCCGGCCGTCGTTGTGGGCCAGGGCCGGGTCGTCGCGCAGGTCGGGGCGCTCGATCATATCCATCAGCCGCCTGAAGATGCCATCGCCATTGCCGGCGATCAGCACGTACTTGCCGTCGGCACAGCGGTACGCATTGGTGGGCGCGATGCCGGGAAGACTGCTGCCGGCCGCTTGCCGCACGGTGCCGAACACCGAGTATTCCGGCAACAGGCTCTCCATCATGCTGAACACCGACTCGTACAAGGCCACATCCACGACCTGGCCCTGGCCGCCGTTCTGCTCCCGGTGCCGCAACGCCAGCAGGATGCCGATCACACCGTGCAGGGCGGACAGGGAGTCGCCGATCGATACCCCCACGCGCACCGGGGTGCGGCCCGGCTCGCCGCTCAGGTGGCGCAAGCCGCCCATCGCTTCGCCAATGACGCCGAAGCCCGGCCGGTCGCGATAGGGCCCGGTCTGGCCATAGCCGGACACGCGCAGCATCACCAGCCCGGGGTTGGCCGCCCGCAGGCTGTCCCAGCCCAGGCCCCAGTTTTCCAGCGTGCCCGGGCGGAAGTTCTCGATCAGCACGTCGCTTTGCGCGGCCAGCTTGCGCACGACTTCCTGGCCTTGCGCCGTGCGCAGGTCCAGCGTGACGGACTGCTTGTCGCGGGACTGTGCCTCCCACCAGACCGAGGTGCCTTCATGCAACAGCCGCCACTTGCGCAGCGGATCGCCCGTGCCGGGCGGCTCGACCTTGATGACTTCCGCGCCGAACGCCGCCAGCATGCGCGCGGCAAACGGCCCGGCGATCAGTTGCCCCAGTTCCAGGACGCGTACGCCGGCAAGGGGCTTTGACTTGCTTGTTTCCATCTCCATAGCTCCTGCTGTGTGCTGGAGATAGTGGGTCAAAAGCCGTTGCCTGGTAATCGATGGATTCTCAACCGTCCTTTCCTTGCAGGAAAAGGTGGCCCGTGTTGCCGCTAGGGAGCCCCGCGACCGGCACAACCCGCCGCTTTGCCAGCTATCCCAGGCGGATCAAGGCTTGCATTGAGATGCCGGGGGGCGGGCGTGCCATTTGACAAGGCGCGATCGGCTTACTAGCCTTTCCTGACTTTCAACCCGGTCAGCGCGCTTCGCCAGTGCAATACGATGATCAATCCTGCCCATTTCGATCTCCAGTCCCTGCGTGTCTTCCAGCTGGTGGCCCAGTGCGGCGGGCTGACGCAGGCGGCGAACAAGTCACACATGACGCTCTCGGCCCTGAGCAAACGGATCGCGGACCTTGAGCGCACGGTGGGATGCGCACTGTTCCTGCGCGTTCGGCGTGGGCTTGAGCTGACGCCCGCTGGCCATGAGCTGGTCCAGCATGCGCGCATGGTGCTCGACAAGGTCAACCAGATGGCGGGCGAGATGAGCGACTTCGCCACCGGCGTGCGCGGACACGTCAAGGTCTGGGCCAATACGTCAGCCGTGATCCAGTTTCTTCCGCACGACCTGGCAAGCTTCCTCGTCTCGCAGCCGCTGATCAGGATCAGCCTGGAGGAGCGCCTGAGCCAGGACGTGGTGGTGGCGCTACTGTCCGGTGAAACCGATATCGGCGTGTTCGCCGACAACGTGCCGGCTTATGACATCAGGAAGTCCGTCTATCGGCGCGACCGCCTGGTCGTCCTGGTGCCTGCCGGACATCCGCTGGCCGGGCGCTCGGAAGTGAGTTTCGACGAAACCCTGGAGTACGACTTTGTCGGCCTCAACCAGGGCAGCTCGCTGCTGCAGCGTCTGACCGCCGCTGCATCGGCACTGGACAAGGTCGTGCGGCTGAGGATCCAGGTCAGCAGCTTCGATGCGATCTGCCGGATGATCGAGGCGGGGTTGGGCATCGGCGTCCTGCCAGATGGCGCGGTCCGGCCCGAACTGCTGGGTGCCGGGCTGCATGCCGTCTACCTGTCCGACGCCTGGGCATCACGCATTCTCTGGCTGGGCGTGAGGGACGAAGCGGGTCTCCTGCCGGAGGCAAGGACGCTCCTGGAGCATCTGCGCGCAGCGGGGTCGGCCAGCGCGAGTTGTTGATGACATGGATGTGCCGTGATGCCGGTCACCGACGGCCCACAGGACGCATTTCACCGTCAGCACGGCCTGCCAGGAGATGACGGTGCGCCTAGCGGCGGCTAGTCACGCAAATGCTCGTCCATGAATTTCCGGAATATTTCCATGCTCGGTGCCTCGGTTCGCCCCGCCAGGGTGAAAAAGGCATAGCGGGGGCCGTCATCGACCGCTGGGGTAGTGTCCAGTTCGCATAGTTTTCCTGCGGCAATCTCCGCACGCACTGCCGCGACGATGCTGAACAGTATCGCGTCGGAATCCAGCACAGCTTCGACCAGGCTCCGGACATTCTCGCACCTGAGGCTCAGGCAATGCTCCGGATCGGCGCGCGGTCCGAAGCGCTTCACGAGGTTGCGCGCGACTTCCGTGCTGAGCGGGGCGGAAGCCAGCGGATAACGCATGACATCGTCAAACGTCACAGCGTCTCCGCCGGCGGCCTGTTGCACAAGCGGATGTCCTGTGCGGCAGATAAAGCGACCCTGCAACGCGTTCAGCAACTCGTGGCGAAGGTCCGTTGCTGGCGCCACGCTGCTCACCTCCACGACGACTGCATCAAGCGATCGCTGACGCAGTTGGATCATCAGCGCATCGGAAGTACCAAGCGACACGCTGACCTGTATGCCGGGATGGTGCCTGGCCATGAATCGCAGAAACGGCGTCGCCAGCACTGCGCCCGGCCCGGCGCCCAGGCCGACGCGGATGGCACCCAGGTGGTGGTGGTGGAACAGTTCGACGCTGCGATGCAGTTCCGCTTCCTCGAACACGATGCGCCGGGCCCGGTTGGCAATCAGCTCCCCCAATGGGGTCAGCACATTGCGCTTGCCGTGCCGGTCGATCAGGCGGCCTCCCAGTTCATCCTCCAACGTCTGGATGCTCCGGCTCAGCGCGGACTGGGTCAGGTGCAGGCGTTGCGCCGCCTGGCTGAAGGATGCCATATCCGCCACCATCAGCAGATGCTTGAGATGTTTAAGATGCATTGCGCACTTTGTAATGAGATTTTTGAATAAATTTTAGACTGATAATGCATTGGACGCATGATGGATGGCACTTTACGATCCGATTCCACAAGAACACGGATTGAGGAGACAGCCATGACCCGATTCAAGAACGTCGGCCGCCGTTGGCTCGGCGGCTTGGTTGCAGCACTGCTTTTTGCCGGCCTGGCGCCGGCACACGGCTTTCCTGACCGGCCGGTAACGCTGATGGTGCCGTTCCCGGCGGGCGGCCTCTCCGACGTTGTTGCCCGGAACCTGAACGGGCCCCTCGCCCGGCAGTTCGGGCAGCCGGTCATCGTCGAAAACCTCGGGGGAGCTGGTGGAGCAATTGCCGCGCAGAAGGTCCTTCACGCACCGGCCGACGGCCATTTGCTATTGCAGGCAGGGCCCGGCGAACTCATCACTACGCCGCTGGCCAATGCCGCAATCAAATTCAGGAGCGAGGATTTCCGGCTGGTGCATATGGTCGGCGCTGTCGATCTTGCCATCCTGGTGCGCAGGGATCTGCCGGTAAAGGATGTCGACGAACTGGCCGCCTATGCCGCGCAGGCAGCCAAGGCCGGCAAACCACTGACGTACGCGAGCGTCGGCATCGGCTCGCTCTATCACCTCCTGGGGGCGCATATGTCCCAAACCATCGGAGCGCCGATGACTCACGTGCCATACAAGGGCGGCGCGCCCGTGATCCAGGACCTCGTTGGCGGAATCGTCGATATCTTTATCTCGCCGTTTGGCAAGCCTGATATCGAACGCATGCGCACCGGCCAGGTCAGGATGCTGGCGGTCCTGTCGCCCACACGCGTGGATGCAGTGAAGTCGGTGCCCAGCGTCAATGAAAGCAAGGCGCTGCGGGGCTTCAACTATTCAACCTGGGCCGGGATCTTCGTGAAGAAGGACACTGCCGAGCCGGTTGTGCAAGCAGTGCACAACGCGATTGTGCATACGCTGGCCGACCCCTCGGTGCGTGCCAGCCTGGATACCGCGAACCTGCCTGCGTCCAAGCCGGTGTCGCTTGCAGAAAGTCAGAAGGCCTATCAGCAGAGCATCGAACAATACCGCGGCATTGCCCGCGCCATCGGCTTGCAGCCGCAATAAGGACGCCATGCATCCCATCCTGGCCGCGCTGCGGGACAGCGCCGAAGAGTTCGTAGCAGTTCGCCGTGACCTGCACCGGCATCCGGAACTCGGCTTCGAGGAACATCGCACCAGCGACATCGTGGCCAGCCTGCTCGCCGAATGGGGCTATGAGGTCGAGCGCGGGCTGGGGACAACGGGTGTCGTCGCCCGCCTTCGACGCGGTACGGGCAACCGCAGCCTTGGCATCCGCGCCGACATGGATGCCTTGCCGATAGAAGAGGCCACAGGGCTCCCCTATGCCAGCTGCCATCCCGGCGTAATGCACGCCTGCGGGCATGATGGGCATACCACCATGATACTTTGCGCAGCAAAGTATCTCGCCCGGCGCGGCGGTTTCAGTGGAACCCTGAACCTTATCTTCCAGCCGGCAGAGGAGGGGTTGGGCGGTGCAAAGAAGATGATGGAGGACGGACTGTTCAGGAAGTACCCTTGCGATGCCGTCTTCGCCATGCACAATGTACCGGGCACCGCATCGGGCCGTCTGCTCTTGCGTGAGGGCGCGGCGCAGGCTTCGGCCGACAACGTGACCATTACGCTGGAAGGCGTCGGTGGCCATGCAGCGATCCCACACCACGCGGCCGATCCTGTCGTGGCCGGCGCCTCCATCGTGATGGCCTTGCAGACCATCGTGGCGCGCAATGTCGATCCGCTGCAAGCGGCGGTCATTACCGTGGGCGCGTTCCAGGCCGGTACCGTCTCCAATATCATTCCCTCGCATGCCGTGCTCAGGCTGAGTGTCCGCGCACTGGACCGCGATGTGCGAGAGCAGATCGAACAGCGTGTCAGGGATCTGGTATCGGCGCAGGCGCAGAGCTATGGCGTCACGGCGCAGGTCGATTATCAGCGCGGGTACCCAGTCCTGGTGAATACGCCGGCTGAAACGGCGTTCGCGAGCCAGGTCGCCCTGGAGTTACTGGGCCCGAGCCACGTCAATTGCCAGGCGTCGCCCATTGCCGCCAGTGAGGACTTTGCCTTCATGCTGGATGCCGTGCCCGGCTGCTACCTGTGGATTGGAAACGGCGAAGGCGGAAAGGTCGGAGGCTGCTCGGTCCACAATCCCGGCTACGACTTCAATGACGGGAACATTGCTGTCGGTGCGGCGTATTGGGCCCTGCTATGCGAACGTTTCCTCGTGGACTAACGATCGGCCGGCGGGATGCACAGTCTTCCATCACCGGCTGGGCCGCCAGCGTTCGTCGTCCCAGCGCCACCTACGGTGATCAAATGTCGAAGTAGAGTTGGAATTCCCACGGGTGCGGCCGCACCTTCAATGTATCGATCTCGCGCGTGCGCTTGTAGTCAATCCAGGTGCTGATCAGGTCTTCAGTGAAAACATCACCTTTTCGCAGGAACGCTGAGTCGGCTTCCAGCGCACAAAGCGACTCTTCGAGGGAGCCTGGTACCTGCCGGATGCGGGCGGCTTCCTCCGGTGGCAGATCATAGATGTTCTTGTCGAGCGGGTCGCCGGGGTCCGTCTGGTTTTCAATGCCGTCCAGGCCGGCGAGCAGCATTGCCGAGAAGGCGAGGTAGGCATTGGCCGACGGGTCAGGACAGCGAAATTCAACGCGCCTGGCGCTCGGGGAATCCGAAACCATTGGAATCCTGGCCGCGGCGGATCGGTTGCGCTGCGACATGGCCAGATTGACAGGCGCCTCGTATCCGGGCACCAGTCGCTTATAGGAGTTTGTGCTCGGTGCGCAGAAAGCCATCAGCGCGGGGGCGTGGCTGAGCAAGCCGCCTATATACCAACGGCACATCTGGGACGTCTGCGCCCAACCGTTCTTGTCATAGAAGAGGTTCTCGGCGTCGCGCCAGAGGCTCTGGTGGCAATGCATGCCGCTCGCGTTGTCGGCAAACAGGGGCTTGGGCATGAAGGTGGCGACCTTGCCGTGGCGGCGCGCAACGTTCTTGCAGATGTACTTGTACATCATCACGTTGTCTGCCATGCGCATCAGTGGCGCAAAGCGCATGTCGATTTCGTTCTGGCCGGCCGTGGCGACCTCATGGTGATGCACCTCGACCTGGATGCCGGCCTGCATCAGCGCGAGCACGATTTCGGAGCGGATGTCCTGCAGCGTATCGCTCGGCGGCACGGGAAAATACCCTCCCTTGTAGCGCTGCTTGTAGCCGAGATTGCCGCCACCATAGGCGCCTTCGTCACGGCCCGAGGTCCATTCGCCTTCGGCGGATTCGACATGGTAGTAGCCAGAGTGCTGGTCCTGTCCGAAGCGGATGGAGTCGAAAATAAAGAATTCCAGTTCGGGGCCAAGGTAGCAAACCGTGGCAAGACCGGTTTGCCGGAGATACAACTCTGCCTTGCGTGCGATGTGGCGCGGATCGCGTGAGTACGGCTGGTGCAGGACAGGGTCCAGCACGTCGCAGATCAGCGCCAGCGTTGGTGCTGCGCAAAACGGATCGATGAATGCCGTGGCCGGGTCAGGCCTGACTAGCATGTCGGACTCATGGATTTCCTGGAACCCGCGAATGGAAGACCCGTCGAAGCCGATGCCGGCCGAGAACAAGTCGTCGTTGACTTCCGGCAGCGTGATCGAGAAGTGCTGCCACACGCCGGGCAAGTCGGTGAACCTGAGGTCAACGACCTGGATTGCGTGCGTCCGGATCAGATCGATGACTTCGCCGGGATTTTGCGGCGGCGCAACGTGATAGCTGCCGGGTTCTATTGAGACCATGCCCATATCCGCCTCCATCGTCCGCCAGCAACATCATTCAACATTAGCCTGTCAGATTCCGAATGGAAAGCGCCTCACCAACCTGCAGCCATTGCCGAATGGCTGTGGTCGCCAGCCTGACTCAAGCCGGCTTCCCCAGACTTTCGTTTGGTTCGCCTATTGTTCCCGCGCAGGCGATAGCACGAGTAGCGTAGACGTGCCATGGGCCAGGACGCGCCCGTCCCTCGCAAGCACGCGAGCTTCCGCGGTAATGATTTGACGGCCGTGGCTGACAACGCGGCCTTCGACACGGACCCTGCCTGTATCAGGCTTGATCGGCCGGGAGAAATTTCCCTTGGTTTCGACAGTGGTGTAACCAGTGCCGGCGGGAAGAAGGGAGTTGGCTGCGCACGCGGCTGCGCTGTCAATCAGCGTCAGAGGCCATCCGCCGTGCACCGAACCCATTGGATTGAGCAGTCTGGACGACGGCTCGCCTTCGAACGCGGCGAATCCGTCGCCGACCTCAACTAACCAGAAGTCGAGGACCTGTGAGATAGGCGGCTGTGGCAGGTGACCGTCCACAATGGCTTGAAGAATTGCCCGGCCGTTCATGTTTGCGACGTCGGCGGGTGAGGCAAGGCCATATCGATATTCCATCTCGTCAGATCTCCTCTTCGTTGGTATTATATGCAGATACAAACAATGCATCTGCATATAGTATCGACATGGAAAAGCGAAGGCAAGGAGCCAGGAGCCTGCGCGCAGACGCCGCTGCGGTTCTCGATGTCGATCTCGGCTGGTGGTCGCGCCTGTTGGCGCGCAGAATTACAGCGGAGCTGGATGAGGCCCTGGCTTCGTCTGGCCTGTCCAGCACGCAATTTGGATTGATGTGCCTGATCGCGTCAGCAACAGACGACACCCTTGGCTCGTTGGCGCAACGAGCCGGACTGAATCAATCGACAATGTCGAGGAATGTGGATCAGCTTGTCAGCACGGGGCTGGTGGAAGTCGTCACGTCCGAAGCGGATCGCCGCCGCCGCGCGGTGTGGTTGACAGAGGCCGGCGCCTTTAAGTTGCAGCAGGCTCTGGCGCTGTGGCAGCCCGCCCACCGCGCGTTGCGGCAAAAGCTGGGCTCAGAGTTGCACGACATGGTAGGCGAGGTCGCGGCAAGGCTGGCAGAGTAGCGGCAGGGCGCCTGACCGACAACGACGCTGTTGTGGCATCCTTCCATTTCCAAAAAGAAAAAGAAGGATAGGGGTCAACATGTATAAGGGCTTGCTGGTAGTTGCGACCGTCGCGGCCGCCTTCATCTATTACAAAACGCACGCGCCTCTGGTAAATCCCGTTGCCCAGGCCGAGCCACAGCAGATCGAGGTTTCAGCCGTGGCAGCCACGGCGGAACCGGCATTTCGCTGCGAGGGCAAACAGCACTGCAGCCAGATGGCATCCTGCGCGGAAGCGCGCTTCTATCTGAAAAACTGCCCGGCGGTAAAGATGGATGGGGATGGCGACGGTATTCCATGTGAGACGCCACCCCTCCAGTGTATGTTTTGACGCGCCGTTGCCGGGCCACGCTCTGCGGCTCACGCCTGCACGGCGACATTACTCATGAAGACAAGGGCAGGTCAGCGGTCGCATCAAGGCTGGGCTCATGCCAGGCAACGGCTAAACCGTTGCTCGGTGACCCGGGTTCCCCATTGCGTCCCCTCGGATTCGTCCACCAATTGAAAACCAAATGACTCGTATAGATGGCGTGCCGCATCCAATCCCTTGAACGTCCATAGGTAGGTCTCGCGATATCGCTCGTCGACAAATTTCATCGCGTGTGACATCAGTTGCCGTCCGACACCGGAACCACGCAATGTGTCATCCACAATGAACCAGCGCAAATGGGCGATGCCCTGTTCATCATCCCCGTCGATTGCGAGCGAGGCGAGCGACCGGCCGTTTTCGGCGTAGAGCCACAGCGCCTTATCATCGGCTGGCATCTTGCCGATAAACTCGGCAAGCTCTGTCGCTACCTTCTTTTCGAAGAACGCGCCGAAGCCCCAATGCTCCGAGTAAAACCGGGCGTGCAAGCTTGCCACGTCACCAATGCAGCCGGGTTGGTAGCCCTCCAGGATCCGTCCGGGCACGGCATCTGCGGGGGCGGTCTTGACCGCGTTGCCTTGCGTAAGTGCGTCGGCGTACAGCGCGAGAGAGCGGACCAGGGCCTGCTGGTCAGCCGGAACCATCCGCCGAAGCGCGTTGGACACCTGATCCGTTGCGAAGCGGTCGATCTTCTTTCTAAGCTTCTGCCCGGCCTCGGTCAGGTACAGCTCGGATGAACGTGCATCTTCGCTTGCGGTCTTGCGCTCCACGAGTCCGCCAGCCTCCAGCCTTGCGACCTGCCTGCTCGTGTTCGATTTGTCCAGGCGCAGGATGTTGCCCAAATCCTTTGCGCTGATCCCTGGCTGCGCCCCGATTTCCATGATCGCGTGAACCGCCGACGGGGCAAGGTCGCTATCGGCCAGGGTGGCTCGCATGAAACCGAGCTCGCGAACCAGTCTTCGGGAAAAGTCGCGAAGTTCGAGAATCGTCGCTTCTCGAGACTTGGCTGGAATATCGACAAGGTCCACCGGCGCCCTCCTATGAGTTGCGTTTCGCAACCAATATAGTTGTGAGTAGCAACTTAATCAAGGTCTTGGCTTGCCCGATCATCGATCACCTGCTGGAGCGCTTCAGGGAGACCCGGAACGGCCAACCGATTGGTCGTGGTAGAGTCGATCATCATTCCTTATCGCGCAGCCATATGTCGCCACCCGTTGAACATGGACCCGTCGGTTCAGCAGGCCATCAACAGGGCATGGAAAGCGCCGCTGATGCGCACAGCGTGACCATGCAGATTCCGGCAATCGTTCCAGCGAAAACTGCGCTGGTGGTCATGCATTACCAGACCGACATCCTGGCGTTATTTCCCTCGGTCGCGCCCGCTTTGCTCTCCAATACGCGCAAGCTGTGTGACGCTGCACGGGCCCGGGGCGTCAGCGTCTATTTCGCCAAGATCCACTTTGCTCCAGGCTATCCGGAAGTCAGTCCGTTGAACAGGAACGGGCAGGGAATCAAGCAGCTTGGTCTTTTCGTCGACGACCAGATCTCGCCGGAACTCGGCCAGCAGGCCACTGAGCCGCTCATCATCGCGCATCGTGCCAGCGTGTTCTTTGGTACCGACCTGCAGGTGCGGCTTTCCGCGCAGGGTATCGATACCCTGCTTATGGTGGGCATTGCGTCGACCGGTGTGGTGCTGTCGTCGGTCGCGTACGCGAGCGATGCGGACTTCCGTTTATTCACGGTCAAGGATTGCTGCTCCGACCCGGATCAGGTCGTGCACGATCATCTCTTTTCAACCGCGTTCGATTCGCGCACAACGGTGCTCTCGCTCGCTGATGCCTTGCGGTTGCTTGCCTAGCATTTGCTGGCATTTCGTCCTGCCCGGAATGCCGCCGTGCATCCCTCAGGCAGACGGCACGAGCAGATGATCGGTCAGGTTACCCCTCAGATCGAGCACCGCATAATTGCGGCGACTGAAGCGCCAGCGTCCCTCGACCTTTTCGAAGGCGTCATGATAGCGACCGGCCGCGATCACCTGCAGCGCGATACGGTCGGTTGCCTGAAGGACCGTATAGTACGATCTGACGGTCGCTGTCAGGCGGTCCGGAGCAATCTCAATGATCGGATTGCTGATGACATGCCTGGTTCTGGGCGTTCCATCTGCGTGCAATTTCACATAGGCTTGCCAGAGCTTCAGCATGGCCGCGGAACCTCGCTGCACGGCATCTCCGGTTTCGATCTCTGCGTGTTCGAACAGTGCAGCGACCCCGGGCAGATCACCGGCGTCCATGCGCTCGGCATAGATGTAGAGGAGATTGGCAAGCTGCACTGCATCGTCGGTCATCGACTTGTCTCCGGTAGATTGGGAGAATTAAAGCAGTCCGGCGATATTCCGGCATCGTCCGCTTGGAGTAAGAAGCCCTCACCCCATCCCCACCACACTGGACAGCAACATCTTCACCAGCACCGCCTGCCGCGTTGCCCCGGTCTTGGCAAAGATGCCCCGCAGGTGTGCCCGCGCCGTGTTCTTCTTGACGCCAAGCCGCATCGCGGCTTCATCCAGCGTTAGCCCGTCGACCATCAGTAAAGCCAGTTCGATCTCGGTCGGGGTCAGGTGGAACAGCTTGCGCAGGTTGGCGTGGGTGTTGCGCGGCGATCCTGCCGGGTCGCGGATGAACACCGCCACTGCGGGTCGGCGTGACTTGTCTTCGCTGCGATAGCTGAGCGGGATCGGCCGCACCAGCACGCTCAGGGGCGTGGGCGCGGCGGGCCGGCTCAGCGTGGTGACTTCGCTGCGCGGTGCGGCCAGCGCGTGGGCCTGGGCAGCGCCTTCCAGGATCTTGCGGAACCTGCGGTTTTCCACCGGGCAGTGCGCGTGCAGCGCGCCGTCTGACAGGTAGAGGCCGTCGCGCGCCTGCAGCAGGCGGCCGGCGACGTCGTTGGTCCGGATGGTCCTGCCGTGCTCGTCCAGGATCACAGTGCCGACCTGCAGCCGGTCGACGGCATCCGCGTACAGGGACCGTTCAGAAGCAAGAACGTCGAGCGCGGCATGCAGGTCCACTGCGCGCTTCAGGTGCGGCAGCAGGCCGTGCAGCAGTGCCTTGTCGGCCTCGCCGAAGTCCTGTCCCGCGTCGGTGCGGCTGATGAACAGCGCGCACTCCACGCCGTCGGGCGTGACCAGGTTGGCCGCCAGGATATAGCGCAGGCCCAGTGGTTGAAGGTATTGAGTGTAGAACGGATGCGCCAGCCAGCCGGCTTCGCCAAACAGTTCGTCGGCGCTGAAGAGCCGGTCCGGGTGCAGGTCCAGGAAGGGGCACAGCGCGTAGTACTGCTCGCTGTATGAGGGCTCGCCCGGCAGGTGCGGGCCGTAGTCGGAGGCATTGACGATCAGGCCCGGCCGGTCGGTGGCCGGGTGGCGCAGCACCAGCGTGACGAAGGTGGCGCCCAGGCGCTGGCGCACGCTTTCCAGGAAGCCGGCCCAGGGCACGGCTTCGGTCGGGCCCTGGTAGAGCTGGGCGAGCAGGGCGCTCAGCTCGGCGGCCGGCAGGGGGTCTGGCAGCATGATGGCGGTGCGACGGTTTGCTCCCCTCTCCCGCATGCGGGAGAGGGGCAGGGGGTGAGGGCCGGCGGTGGCATACCACCAGCCCGATCGTGGACATTCCCGCCCTCACCCCAACCCTCTCCCGCAAACGGGAGAGGGAGCATCCAATCGGTCATGCAAAGGCAATGACTTGCGCCAGACGTGGCGGCAGTCCAGGGCAGGAATCCCTGTCCCATCGTACCGACCCCGTCCGTCGCCTCATCGTCCGTTCGGCCTAGGGTTTCTCCCGCAGCCACGCCACGATCCGCTCCGCCGCCTGCTCCGCCGTGTCGACGGTGGTGTCGATGCGGATCTCGGGCCGCTCGGGCGGCTGGTACGGCGAGTCGATGCCGGTGAAGTTCTTCAGCTCGCCGCGCCGCGCCTTGCGATACAGGCCCTTGGGGTCGCGTTGCTCAGCCACCGCCAGCGGCGTGTCGATGAAGACTTCGACGAAATCGCCGTTGCCGGCGAGCGCGCGCGCCATGTCGCGCTCCGAGCGGAACGGCGAGATGAAGGACACCAGCACGATCAGGCCCGCATCGAGCATCAGCCTTGCCACTTCCGCCACGCGCCGGATATTCTCGACGCGGTCGGCCTCGGCGAAGCCCAGGTCCTTGTTCAGGCCGTGGCGCACGTTGTCGCCGTCGAGCAGGTAGGTGTGGTGGCCCAGCGTGTGCAGGCGCTTTTCCACCAGGTTGGCGATGGTGGACTTGCCTGCGCCGGAGAGCCCGGTGAACCAGACGATGCGCGGCGACTGGTGCTTGAGTGCGGCATGGGCGCGGCGGTCCACGTCGATGGCCTGCCAGTGCACGTTCTGCGCCCTGCGCAGCGCAAAGCGCAGCATGCCGGCGCCGACCGTGTTGTTGCTGAGGCGGTCGATGATGATGAAGCCGCCCAGCTCGCGGTTGCGCGCGTAGGGATCGAAGGCCACCGGCTGGTCCAGGTGCAGGTTGCACACGCCGATCTCGTTCAGCTCCAGCGTGCGCGCGGCCAGGTGTTCGAGCGTGTTGACATTGACCTTGTACTTGGGCTGCGCCACGGTCACGCCCACGGTGCGTGTGCCGAGCTTGAGCAGGTAGGGGCGCCCGGGCAGCATGGCGTCCTCGTTCATCCACACCAGCGTGGCCTCGAACTGGTCGGCCACCGCCGGCGGGTCTTCCGGGCAGGCCAGCACGTCGCCGCGGCTGATGTCGATCTCGTCCTCCAGCGTCAGCGTCACCGCCTGGCCGCGCATGGCGTGC
Source organism: Cupriavidus necator N-1 (assembly GCF_000219215.1). Classification (NCBI taxonomy): domain Bacteria; kingdom Pseudomonadati; phylum Pseudomonadota; class Betaproteobacteria; order Burkholderiales; family Burkholderiaceae; genus Cupriavidus; species Cupriavidus necator. Next base: position 606,458 of record NC_015723.1, read on the forward strand.
TCGCACGCGCCGGCGGCGCCAACGATGCCGGCCACGCGGCTCTCGCGGCCCGAGGGCAGCGCGCGCACGCGGTCGCCGCGGCGGATCTCGCCGGCGCTGACGGTGCCGGCAAAACCGCGGAAGTCCAGGTTGGGCCGGTTGACCCACTGCACCGGCAGCCGGAACGATTCGCCCTGCACGGGCGCATTGTCGATCGGCACGTTCTCCAGGTGGGCCATCAGCGTCGGGCCGTGGTACCACGGGGTATTGGCGCTGGGCTCGGTGATGTTGTCGCCGCGCAGGGCCGACATCGGAATGCAGGTGATATCGGTCAGGCCGATCTGCCGGGCAAACTCCCGGTACTCGTTCTCGATGCGCGTATGGACCTCGCGCGAGTAGTCGACCATGTCCAGCTTGTTGACCGCCAGCACCACGCGGCGGATGCCAAGCGTCGCCACCAGGTAGCTGTGGCGGCGCGTCTGGGTCTGCACGCCGCGGCGCGCATCCACCAGCAGGATGGCCAGGTCGGCGGTGGAAGCGCCGGTGACCATGTTGCGCGTGTACTGTTCGTGCCCCGGCGTGTCGGCCACGATGAACTTGCGCTTGTCGGTGGCGAAGAAGCGGTAGGCCACGTCGATGGTGATGCCTTGTTCGCGCTCCGCGGCCAGGCCGTCCACCAGCAGCGCGAAGTCGAGGTTCTGGCCCTGCGTGCCCATCTTCTTCGAGTCGGCTTCCAGCTGGGCGAGCTGGTCTTCGAACAGCATCTTCGATTCATACAGCAGCCGGCCGATCAGCGTGCTCTTGCCGTCGTCGACGCTGCCGCAGGTGATGAAGCGCAGCAGGCTCTTGCTTTGCTGGGCGCGCAAGTAGTGGGCGATCTCGCCCGAGGTGCCGGTGGCTTGCGCGGCGTCTTGCGCAAGCGCGGGCGCGGTGTCGATCAGGGTTTCCATCAGAAGTATCCCTCCTGCTTCTTCTTTTCCATCGAACCGGCTGAGTCGCTGTCGATCAACCGTCCCTGGCGCTCCGAGGTGGTCGCCAGCAGCATTTCCTGGATGATGCCGCCGAGGGTGTCGGCCTCGCTCTCGATCGCGCCGGTGAGCGGGTAGCAGCCCAGCGTGCGGAAGCGCACCTTGCGCAGCTGCGGCGTTTCTCCAGGGCGCAGCGGCAGGCGCTCATCGTCGACCATGATCAGCGTGCCGTCTCGCTCCACCACCGGGCGCTCCTTGGCGTAGTAGAGCGGCACGATGGGGATGTCGTTCAGGTAGATGTATTGCCAGATGTCCAGCTCGGTCCAGTTGGACAGCGGGAACACGCGCAGGCTTTCGCCCTTGCGCTTGCGGGTGTTGTACTGGCGCCAGAGCTCGGGCCGCTGCATCTTCGGGTCCCAGCGGTGCTGGGCGGTGCGTACCGAGAACACGCGCTCCTTGGCACGCGACTTTTCCTCGTCGCGGCGCGCGCCGCCGAAGGCGGCGTCAAAGCCGTAGTGGTCCAGCGCCTGCTTCAGGCCCTGGGTCTTCCACACGTCGGTATGGACGGCGGAGCCGTGCTCGTGCGGGCTGATATTGCGTGCCAGCCCCTCGGGGTTGACATGCACGCGCAGGTCCAGGCCAAGGCGCGCGGCGGTCTGGTCGCGGAATGCGATCATCTCGCCGAACTTCCACGTGGTATCGACGTGCAGCAGCGGGAACGGCGGCCGCGCGGGGTGGAAGGCCTTCATGGCAAGGTGCAGCATCACGGCGCTGTCCTTGCCGATGGAATAGAGCATGACGGGGTTTTCGCATTCCGCCACCACCTCCCGCATGATGTGGATGCTCTCCGCCTCCAGTTGCTCCAGGTGGGTCAACATCGGGATCTCCTCTTGGTTTGCCGGCGCCGTGCAGGGATGTCGCGGCGGTCAGGCATGGACACAAGGTAGCGAGCCGGGGCCCTTCGCCACTTCGTCCGGGCGGACTAAGAAATGGCGGGACACGGCGCGCATTTCCTAGTCCACCCGGACGAGGCTGGGGCGGCCCCGCGCTGGGTATCGTTGCTTCGCCGACGAACCACGGGAGCAGGCAGATGGCGAACTCCGCCGAAGAACAATTGCTGTGCGGCCAGACCTGGGCCGAGTTTTGCGAGGTCCTCAAGCGCAGCGGGCAGCAGATCCTGCGCCCGGAGGCGCCGGCGGACGCGCTCACGCGCGCCGAGGGCTTCCGCTACCTGAGCCGCCTGCTGCGCATTGCGCTGGAGATGCATGTGGAATTCGCCGATCCGGCGTTTCCCGACTTCTTCTCACCGTCGCACGAAACCGCCAAGATCGGCGCAGACAATCCGGACAATCTCTATCGCTACGCACGCCTGGACGGCGGTGCCGAGTACCGCATCCGCGGCCGGCGCGGCACGGTGGCCTACCTGAGTTTCGGTACGCAGAAGGGCGGCTACGAAACCGACGGGCGCATGGTCCAGACCGGCTTTCTCGACAGCAACAAGCTGGCAGTGGCGGCGGATGGCAGTTTCGAAATCGTCCTCAGCGCGCGCCAGCACGAAGGCAACTGGGTGCGCATGGAGCCGGGCACCAATGCGCTGGTGGTGCGGCAGACCTTTATGGACCGCAAGGCTGAGACCCCGGCCGAACTGCACATCGAGCGCCTCAATGGCAGCGACAAGCCGCCCGTGCTCGATGCCGAGCGCCTGCACGGCGGCCTGCTGCGCGCCGCGGGCTTTGTCGAGGGCACCGCGCGCATCTTCGCCGACTGGGCGCAGGGCTATGGCGGCCATGTCAACGCACTGCCGCCCGCCGATCAGGCCGTATGCCAGGCCGCAGGCGGCGATCCCAACATCTTCTACTACCACTCCTGCTGGGCGCTGGCGGACGACGAAGCGCTGGTGGTCGAGGTGGACCGGGTGCCGGCCTGCGATTTCTGGAATTTCCAGATCAACAACTACTGGATGGAGTCGCTCGACTACCGCTACCACGACATCTGCCTGAACAAGCACAGTGCCCGGCTGGATGCCAGCGGCGGCGTCACCGTCATCCTCAGCGCGCGCGATCCTGGCCTGCCCAACTGGCTGGAGACCGCGGGCCACCGCAACGGCACCATGTGCTGGCGCTGGGTGGGGGCGGCGCAGCCGGTGCATCCACGCACGCGCGTGGTCAAGCTTGAATCGCTCAGGAATGAATGCAGGGAGAACGTATGAACACCATCGCATCCGAACACACCACGGTGCTTGACGTGGAGCGCTTGCTGGCACAGGCCAGCGAACAGGCCGGCGGACTGACTGACTTTGGCCCGGGCGACTACCGCGAGGCGCTGGAGGTGCTGTCCGACTCGCTTGCACGCGAAGCCGGGCTGTCGCCGCAGGGCGCGCAGATGCTGCAAGGCAAGCTGCAGGCGCAACTGGTGAATCGGCTGGTGATCCAGGACTACTGCCGGCGCCATCCCGAGATCCTGGAAGAGGGCGTCGACGATCCGCTGGTGATCGTCGGCCTGCCGCGCACCGGCACCACGCTGCTGCAGCGCATGCTGGCCACGGACGCGCGCTTCCACTCGGCGGCGTGGTGGGAAACGCGCTACCCGGCGCCGCTGCCCGGCGAGGACGTGCGCGACGCCGGCCGGCGCATCGGGCTGGCGCGCGAGGAAGTGGCGCAGATGATCCGCTTTATCCCGGACATCCTCGCCATCCATCCGCTCGACGCCATGGCGGCCGACGAGGAATTCATGCTGATGGAGCATTCCTTCCTGTGCGCGATGGATTCCTACGCCAACGTGCCGTCCTATACCGACTGGCTGGCGCGGCACGACCGCACCCAGGTCTATGCCTACCTGAAGACCATGCTGCAGTTCCTGCAGTGGCAGAAGCGGCAGCGCGGCGAGGCGCCGGCGCAGCGGTGGGTGCTGAAGACGCCGCAGCACCTGCATACGCTGGAAATCCTGTTCCGGGTCTTCCCCGGCGCGCAGGTCGTGCTGACCCATCGCGACCCCGCCCAGACCATTCCGTCGATGGCCAGCATGGCGCATACGCTGTGGAAGCTATACGCCGATGCGCCCGACGCCGTCACGGTGGGGCGGCAGTGGGGCGGGCAGATGCAGCGCGCCACCGCCCATGCCATGACGGTGCGCGACAGTCTGCCTGCCGACCGCTTCCTCGACGTGCGCTTCGAGGATACGGTGAGCGATCCCTTCGGCGTGGCGCAGGCGGTCTACCGCTTTGCCGGCATGCCGCTGACCGAGTCCGCCCGCGCCGGCATCTGGGCATGGATGGAGGGCAACCCGCGCAACCAGCGCGCGGCGCACGCTTATACGCTGGAGCAGTTCGGCCTGAGCCAGGAACAACTGGAACGCGATTTCGCCGGCTACCGCGCGCGGCACATCCTGAAGCAAAACTAAGACAGCGCACTGCGCATCACAGGAGACAACACCATGCTGTTGAAGGACAAGATCGTCATCGTATCCGGCATCGGCCCCGGGCTGGGCGTCAAGCTGGCCGTGGAGGCGGCGCGCGAAGGCGCCCGCGCCGTTGCCATCGCCGCGCGCACCGCGGCGAAACTGGACGACGCCCAGGCCCGCATCGACGCACTGGGCGCCGACTGCGAAGTGCTCAAGGTGGTGACCGACATCACCGACCGGGCCCAGTCCCGGCATCTGGCCAGCGAGACCATGCGCCGCTTCGGCCGCATCGACGCGCTGGTCAACAGCGCCTTCCAGCACGGCAACTTCCCCGAGCCGGTGGAAGCGGCCGACCTGGATGTCTGGCGCCAGGTGTTCGACACCAACGTGTTCGGCACCATGACCCTGACGCAGGAGGTGGCGGCGCTGATGAAGCCGCAGGGCGGCGGCGCCATTGTCATGATCAACACCCAGGCCACGCGCAAGCCGATGCCCGGCGAATCGGGCTACGCGGCGTCCAAGGGCGCGCTGGCAGTGGCGGTCAAGTACCTGGCGCGCGAACTGGGCCCGCATGGCATCCGCGCCAACAGCATCTTCATGGGCTGGATGTGGGGGGAGCCGGTGCAGGGCTATGTGCGCCACGCCGCGGCCGAGCAGGGCGTGAGCGAGGACACCGTGATCGCGCCGGTGGCCGCGCAGATTGCGCTGGGCCGCATGCCGACCGACGACGACTGCGCGCGCGCGGCGCTGTTTCTCGTGTCAGACTACGCTAGGGCCATCACCGGCGCTTCGCTGGATGCCAACGGCGGCGATTTCATGCCCTGAGTCCTGACCACACCTGCCATGACACGCTACTTTGCCTTCAACGGCGATGCCGACGGCCTGTGCGCCCTGCAGCAGCTGCGCCTGGCGGATGCCGGCGACGCCACGCTGGTCACCGGCGTCAAGCGCGATATCCGGCTGCTCGAGCGCATCGACGCCGGGCCGGGCGACACCGTGACCGCGCTGGACATCTCGCTCGAGCAGAACCGCGATGGCCTGATGCGGCTGCTCGGCGCCGGTGCGCGGGTGGACTACTTCGACCACCACCATGCCGGCGAACTGCCCGGGCATGCCGGCCTGCGCGCGCATATCGACGAGGGGCCGGAGGTCTGCACCAGTATCCTGGTCGACCGCCACCTGGACGGCTGCCACCGGCGCTGGGCGATCACCGCCGCGTTCGGCGACAACCTGGGCGGCGTGGCGCGCGCGCTGGCGGCGCAGGCGGGGTTGGGCGAGTGCGAAACCGCGGTGCTGGAACAGCTGGGCACGTGCCTGAACTACAACGCCTATGGCGAGTGCGTGGCGGACCTGCATTTCGATCCCGCCGAGCTGGCGCGGCACATGCTGCCGTTTGCCGACCCGCTGGCGTTCGCCGCGCAATGCGGGGCCTATGCGGTGCTGTGCGAGGGATATGAGGACGACATGGCCCGCGGGCGCTGCCTGGCGCCCGCGCACGAAGTGCCCGGCGCCGCGCTGCTGGTGCTGCCGGACGCGCCGTGGGCGCGGCGCGCGATCGGCGTGCTGGCCAATGAACTGGTGCGCGGCCGGCCCGGCGACGCCATCGGCCTGCTCTCGCCGAAGTCCGGCGGCGGCTTTGCCGTCAGCGTGCGGGTGCCCGCGCACAGCGCCACCGGGGCGGCCGATTTCTGCCGCGGCTTCGAGACCGGCGGCGGCCGGCGCCTGGCAGGCGGCATCAACCACCTGCCAGACGCCGAAGTGGAGCGCTTCACGCGCAGCTTTGCCGATTGCTTCGGCTGCCGTTCCTGACAGTTCAGCACGGCGGCACGAACTCGGTGACCTCCAGGTCGAAGCCGGTGACGGCGCGATACGGCACCGGATGGCTGAGCAGGCGCAGCTTGTGCGCCCCCACATCGCGCAGGATCTGCGCCCCGACCCCCAGCGCGCGTTGCGCGAAGGCCGGCGCCGGCGAGGCGCCGGCCGGCGCTGCCAGCCGGTCCAGCCGCTGCTGCGGCGATTCACGTTCATCCAGCAGCACCAGCACCCCGCAACCTTCGGCGCCGATGCGCGCGAGCGAGCGCTCCAGGTTCCACGCGGGCTGGGCCGGCGTGCCGAAGCCCAGCACGTCGCGCTGCATTTCCACGGTCTGAACGCGTGTCAGCACCGGCTGCCCAGGATCGGGCTGGCCCAGCACCAGCGCCAGATGGAGCGCATCGACCGGCGTGTCATGGTAGGCGTGCACGGTGAAGCATCCGTAGGGCGTGGCCAGTTCCGTCGAATGCGTGCGGCGCAGTGCGCTTTCGGTCAGCAGCCGGTGGTGGATCAGCCCGCTGATCGAAACCGCCGGCAGGCCATGGTGCCGCGCGAAGGCTAGCAGCGCGGGGCCGCGCAGCAGGTCGCCATCGTCATCGAGCAGCATCGCATAGGCGCCGGCGGCGACGCGCCCGGCCAGCGCCGGCAGGTCGGAGCAGGCCTCGGCAAAGCCCGCGCGGCGCAGCACGCCGTCGGGCTGCGCCACCACCGGGAAGATGTGGCCGGGCTGGACCAGGTCATGCGGCTGCGCGCGCGCTGCCGCCGCCACGCGCAGCGTGAGCGCGCGGTCGGCGGCGGAAATGCCGGTGCTGACGCCGCTGGCCGCTTCGATCGACACCGTGTAGCGCTCGCGCTGGCGGTGGTTTGCGGCCATCGGCGGCAACTGCAGCAGCGCGCGGCGCGCCTCGGTGATCGCCATGCAGACCAGGCCGCGCGCCTCGGCGGCCATGAAGTTGACATCGGCCTCGCTGGCGCGTTCCGCGGCAACCAGGACGCAGCCAGTGGCTTCGTCGGTCTCGTCTTCGATCACCAGCACACGCTGGCCCGCGACCAGCGCCGCGAGCACGTCGGCCATCGGCGGCAGGGGGGTGGCGGGGCTCATGCTGCCTCCTGTCGGGCGTTGCCACCAAAGGCCTGGCGCAGCGACGTAGCGGCAGCATCCAGCGCATCGCTGGCGGCATCGATCATCCCTTGCATGCTGATAAAACCGTGGAACTGGCCCGGCCAGCGGCGCACGGCGGCGCCGCCGCCCGCGCGCTGCAGGGCCTCGCCATAGGCCTCGCCCTGGTCGCGCAGCGGGTCGTATTCCGCGGTGATGATGGTGGCCGGCGGCAGGCCATGCAGCTCGCGCTGGTGCAGCGGGCTGGCGCGCACATCGGTGGCGTCGGCCGGGTTGGCCAGGTACTGGGCGCGATACCAGTCAAGTTCCGCGGCGCCGAGGAAGTAGCCCTGCGCGCATTCGCGATAGCTGGCGCTGGCGGCCGCGGCGTCGCTGCAGTCCAGGTAGGGGTAGAGCAGCAGCTGGTGCCGCAGCGCGATGCCGCTGCCGCGCAACTGCTGGCAGGCCACGGCGGCAAGGTTGCCGCCGGCACTGTCGCCAGCCACAGCCAGCCGGGCCGGGTCGGCGCCCAGTTGCGCCGCATGCGCGGCGGCCCAGCGCACGGCCGCGACGGCGTCGTCGGCGGCGGCGGGGAAGCGTGCTTCCGGCGCGAGCCGGTAGTCGACCGACAGCACCAGCGCGACGCTGCGGCGCGCCAGGCTGCGGCAGATGTTGTCGTGCGAATCGAGGCCGCAGAGGACAAAGCCGCCGCCATGGAAATAGACCACGAGCGGCAGTGCCGTGCTGTCGTCGGGCCGGTACAGGCGGGCCTGCAGCGGGCCTGCGGCGCCAACGATGGTGAGGTCCTGCTGCGTGGCGACGGTGTCGCCGGGCGCGAACGCGGGCATGGCCGCCAGCGCGGCGCGGTAGTCGGCGGCGCGCAGGGTGGAAAAGTCGGGGCTGGGCATGGCGGCCATGGCTTCAAGCACGGCGCGGGCCTGGGGATCGAGCGGCATGGGGTCTCCTGGATTGCAGTGGGGAAATCGGTGTCAGAGCGCGAACGCCGGCGGGGTGCCGGCGGCAATGCCTTGCGCGCGCGCCAGCGCCGCTTGCACGGCCTGCTCGTGCGGCAGGATCCAGAACCGGCCGGCCGAGACCCCGTCCAGAATGTAGCGCGCGACCGCGTCCGGCGTCATGCCGGCGGCAATGCCGCTGCGCAGCGCGCCGTTCATCTGGTCCACCTCCTGCGGCCCGCCGCCGTCCAGGCCGGCCGCGATGCCGGTGGCCACCGGACCGGGGCAGACCACGGACACGCCCAGCGGCAGGCCCGCAGCCTGCAGCTCCAGCGCGAGCCCTTCGCTGAGCGCCACCACCGCTTGCTTGGACAGCGTGTAGGGGGCCAGCCAAGGCCCCACGGCGAGGCCGGCCATCGAGGCCACGTTGACGATATGGCCGGCGCCTTGCGCCGCCATGCGCGGCACGAAGCAGCGCAGCGCGTGCAGCACGCTCCACAGGTTGACGCGCATCACGTGGTCGAACACCTCCGGCGGCAGCTCCCAGCAGCGGCCGGTGGCGAGCACGCCGGCGTTGTTGACCAGCAGGTCGACACGGCCCAGGCGCAGGAAACTTTCCTCGCACAGGTGCTCGATCTGCCGCACGTCGCAGACATCGGTAGGCACGGCGATGACGTTTGCCCCCTGGCCGGCAAGCGTCTCGCGCACCGCTTCAAGCGCGCGGGCGTCGATATCGGCCAGCGCCAGCGCGTAGCCTTGCGCTGCCAGGGCCTGCGCGAGCGCGCGGCCGATGCCGCTGGCCGCTCCGGTGATCACTGCGGCCTGCTGCCGCGGGTCTGCCGCCATGGTCATGGTTCTCCGTGAAAAGAAGGCGGCGGGGATCGCCGCGCATGGCTGACTTGTAACGGCAGCGCGGCGGCACGGCATCGTCTGTTTGGGTAGGAGGGCGGCGTCACATGGTGTCTAGGGGTTTGCCCTTGAACGCCCTGGATGGGTCTGTCCTTAGTCTGTTTGGAGTATGTGTTCGGCCCGCCGGCGCGTGAGGATTGGCCTGTCCCGCAAGACTAGTCCGGCCAGCGTTTGTAGCCGGTCTTGACTAGGGCAAACCATGAAGGCGGGGGCAAGCCGCGACCCCTATGCCGTCCCTATAATCAGGGCACAAAAAAGGGCCACAGAGCCCGTAGCAGGCCAGCGCCGACCCGGCAAGTCCGAAGCGCTGAGCACGCCACAATGGAGACAGAGGAAATGCTGATGGAGGTTAGCCAGAACCAGGCGACCGCACACCTGTTCGCACAGGCAACGGTGTCGCTGTCGGAGTTCAGCACATTGCTGGGCAATATCTACCAGGGCCCGATGGAGCAGGTGCCCTGGGGCAAGGCACTGGAACAGATCCGCCGCCAGCTCAACGCCAACTATTGCACCCTGATCCTGCGCTCGCCGGCCACGGACCGGCCCGGGCTGATGGTCAATGCGTCCGAGCATGGCTCGACCTTGCCCGGCGAGACCTCCTACAACAACTACTACTACGCGCTCGACCCGTTCATCGGCCTGCCGTCGGACCGGGTGGTGACCATCGATGAACATCTCGGGCCCGGCGCCTGGTGCCAGAGCGAGCTCTACCAGCAGTTCCTCAAGGACATCGGCATCCGCTACATCCTTGGCGCAGACCTGCGTACCGATGACGGCGTCGAATGCCGCTTCCGCGTGTGCCGCGAGCATGACGGGCGTGACTTCTCCGCCGCCGACAAGGCGCTGTGCACCGCGCTGCTGCCGCACCTGAAGCGCGCGGTGGACCTGCACTCGCGCATCGACGTGGTTGAATCGGAACGCACGGTGTATGCCAGCGCCATCGACCGCATGCTGGTCGGGATGGTGATCCTGGACGAGTCCGGCGCCATCATCAAGACCAATGCCGCCGCCGATGAAATCCTTGGCGCCAAGGATGGCATCCGCGTCGCCAAAGGCGGGCTGGACGTGGAATACGGCCAGGAGAACCGCAAGTTCCAGCGCCTGCTGCGCCAGGCCATGATGGGCCACCTCGGCACCACGCCGGCGCTGATGGAGGCGATGTCGATCACGCGCCCGTCCGGCAGCGCCAGGCTGGGCGTGCTGATCCGCACCATCCCGCTCAGCGAGTGGTCCGAGGACAACCGCAAGCGCCCCGCCTCCGTGGTGTTCATCCGCGACCCGGAGCGGCGCTCGCAGGCCTCGCACGAGGTGGTGCGCCAGCTCTTTGACTTCACGCCGGCGGAGACGCAGCTGGCGCTCCAGCTGGCCAACGGGCTCACGCTCGATGAGGCTGCGGACGAGCTCGGCATCAGCAAGAACACGGCGCGCGCGCACCTGCGGGCGATTTTCTCCAAGACCGGCGTGACCCGGCAGGCCACGCTGGTGCGTATGCTGCTGAGCAGCGTGATTTCGCTGGGCTAAGCGACGTAACGCACGTCAAGGCTTTGCGCTGAGCACCAGCGCAAAGCCTTCCGGCGTTTCCAGCACCGCACGCGTCTCATGCGGCCCCTGCGCCGCGGGCAGCGTCACGCTGGCGCCGGCACCGACCAGCCGCGCCATCGCCGCGGCGATATCGTCACCCTCATCCACCTTGAAGGCCAGCGCGGGCTGGTCCACCAGGCGTTCCTCGCCGGCCACCAGCGCCAGCGTCAGCGCGCCCGCGTCGAGCGCGCAATAGCGGCTTTCGTCGCGAAATTTCACCGGTAGTCCAAGTCCTTCCGTGAAGAACGGCAGCGCGGTGTCGATGTCCGCGACGGGGTAAAGCAGCAGCCTGGCTTGCATGATGTCCTGATCCTCCTGGTGAAAGCGGGCGTGATGCCCGTGGCCAATGATAGGGATGCTCCATGTCCTGCTCATAATCCAATCAGACGATGTTGCAACGCCTTGCGCCGACCACACTGCGATCACACAGGCCGCTTCGGGCCGGTGGCGCGGCAACCGGCGGCGCCCCGGCGGCGGTCCTGAACCATCAATGCCAGAGAAGGGGACTGCAATGCGTTTTTCACTGATCTATGAAGCCCAGACCGTCGATGCCTCGCGTGCCGGCGACCACAAGGTGTTCGATGAAATCATGGAACAGGTGGTGCTGGCCGAGGACATGGGCTTTGACGTGGTCTGGGCGGTCGAGCACACCGCACTGACCAACTATGCGCACATGAGCGCGCCGGAGACCTTCCTGGCCTTCGTTGCCGGGCGCACGCAGCGCATCGGCATCGGCCACGGCGTGGTGTGCCTGCCGCCGGCGATGAACCATCCGGTCAAGGTGGCCGAGCGCATCGCCACGCTGGACATCCTGTCCGGCGGCCGCGTGCACTTCGGCGTGGGCAAGGGCGGCACCCAGCAGGAGGCCGGCACCTTCGGCTACGACCTGAACAGCCTGCACCCGATGATCGACGAATCGATGTACCTGATCCCGAAGATCATGACGCAGGACGAGATCGAGCACGACGGCGAGTTCATCAAGATCCCGCGCCGCCCGATCCACCCCAAGCCGCGCCAGGACCCGCACCCGCTGATGTACCTGGCCTGCACCAATGCCGACACGCTGCAGCGCGCCGGCGCGCGCGGCATGGGCGCGCTGGTGCTCGGCTTTGGCGGCCCCGAGGATGTTGCCAGGAAGAACGAAATCTACCGTACCGCGTGGGAGACCCGCAAGCCGGAGGACCAGGTGGGCTTCCGCCCGCACCAGCACCTGGCCGCGCTGTGCCCGACCATCGTGCTGGAAGACGGCCTGGCCGCGCGCAAGATCGGCATCAAGGGCCAGCGCTATTTCATGGAGTCGCTGTCGTACTGGTATGCCGGCGGCGAGCGGCCGGACCCGTCCACCTGGGACGACGAGCATGTCACCGCCACGGACGCGCAGGGCAAGGCCGTCATCAACACGAAGTTCGCCTCCGAGAAGGTCTCGGTGGATTTCAGCGACCCGTCGATGATGATGCTCAACCCCAACCATGCCTACGGCACCGTCGAGGACTGCATCGGCTACGTGCAGCGCCTGATAGATTCCGGCGCCGACGAGATCCTGTTCATCTGCCAGATGGGCACGGTGCCGCAATGGGCGCAGCTGGAAACCATCCGCAATATCGGCGAGCACGTGATCCCGCACTTCCGCAAGCAGGGACGGAAGCTGCGCGCGCTGGCTTGATCACGGCTACGTAACGCTGCGGTTTTCTCCCCTCTCCCGCTTGCGGGAGAGGGGCAGGGGGTGAGGGTAGGCGGTGGCATACCGCAGGCCTTACTTCGCAGGACACGCCCGCCCTCACCCCAACCCTCTCCCGCAAGCGGGAGAGGGAGCACGCAAGCGGAAGCTGAAGGGCCTGAAGCACATAGCTAGTCCCAACAGACGATGGCACCCCGCCCCGCCGGTGCAAACATCGATGCCAGCCCAAGACAAAGCGACATAGCAACAAGGAGACCGCGGTGCATCACGACAACAATCCCAAGGAACTGGCGGCACGGCTGATCGCGCGTGCCGAACAGATGATTCCGGTGCTGGCCCAGCGCGCCGCGCAGGCCGAGGCCGAAGCGCGCATTCCCGCCGAGACCATTGCCGACATGCAGGCCGCGGGCTTCTTCAAGGTGCTGCAGCCCCGCCGCCACGGCGGCTACGAGCTCGATCCGCAGACCTTCTTCCGCATCCAGATGGCGCTGGCCAAGGGCTGCATGTCGACCGCCTGGGTCTATGGCGTGGTCGGTGTGCACAACTGGCAGCTGGCGCTGTTCGACGAGCGCGCGCAGCAGGAAGTGTGGGGCAGCAACCCTGCCACGCTGATCGCCTCGACCTATATGCCGGTGGGCAAGGTCACGCCGGTCGAAGGCGGCTATCGCTTCTCCGGCCACTGGAAGTTCTCCAGCGGCAGCGAGCTGTGCGACTGGATCTTCCTGGGCGGGCTGGTGCCGCCGGCCGAGCCGGGCGGCGCCTATGACTACCGCACCTTCCTGCTGCCGCGCTCCGACTACAAGATCGTGCGCAACTGGGATGTGCTGGGCCTGCGTGCGACCGGCAGCCACGATATCGTGGTCGAGGACGTGTTCGTGCCCGATTACCGCACCCACCGCGCCGTCGATGGCGCCATGGGCACCAGCCCGGGGCTGGCGGTCAATGACGCGCCGCTGTACCGGCTGCCGTTCGCGCAGATCTTTGTGCGCGCGGTGTGCACCGCCTGCATCGGGGCGCTGGAAGGCACGCTCGATGACTTTGTCGCCTATGCCGACGGCCGCGTCAGCAGCAACGGTGGCGGCAAGACTGCGGAAGACGGCGGCGCGCAGATGGCTTGCGCCAACGCGCAGGTGGCCATCGACGAGATGCGAACCATCCTTGAACGCAACTTCGACGAGCTGCTGGCCGTTGCGCGTGAAGGCGGCCAGGTGCAGACCCCGCGCCGCCTGCATTTCCGCTACCAGTCCGCGCAAGTGGCCGAGCGCTGCGCGCAACTGGCCAACGGCCTGCTGCGCTATGCCGGCGGCAACGGCATCTACCGCAGCAACCCGATGGTGCGCCGTTTCCTCGACCTGCATGCGGCCCGCGCCCACTACGCCAACAACCTGGACCGCTTCGGCCAGAACCTGGGCGGCGTGATGATGGGCCGCGCCAACACTGACTTCTTCATCTGAGCCGCGCGCCGGCACGGAGACCCAATATGAGCCAGAGCAGAGCGCGCATGCAGCCCAGCGAGTTTGACGTGGTGGTGGTCGGCTCGGGCGCCGGCGGCATGCTGGCCGCCTGCCGCGCCGCGGACCGCGGACTGTCGGTGGTGGTGCTGGAAAAGAGCAGCCAGTACGGCGGCACCTCGGCGGTGTCCGGCGGCGGCATCTGGATTCCGCTCAACCACCATATCGCGCCGGCAGGCGGGCGCGACGACTACGCCACGGCGCTGGAATACATCCTGGCGTGCGCCGGCGAGCACGGCGATCCGCAGCGCGTGCGCGCCTATCTTGAGCAGGCGCCCCGCATGCTCCAGTACCTGGAGCAGCAGGCCGGCGTGCGCTACTACACGCTGCCGCGCTACGCGGACTACTTCCAGAAGGTTCCGGGTGCGATGCCGGGTTACCGCGCGCTCGACCCGATGCCGTTCGATGGCGCGCAGCTGCGCGAGGAATTCTCGCGGCTGCGGCCGCCGTCGCCAGGCACGCTGGTGGGCGGGCGCGTGGCCGTGACCTCGGCCGAGGCGCATGCGCTGCTGTGCCGCGCGCCCGGCTGGCTGGGCCTGGCGGCGCGCCAGTTTTCCCGCTACTGGCTCGACCTGGGCTGGCGCCGCAAGACCCGGCGCGACCGCCGGCTCACGCTCGGCAACAGCCTGGTCGGTGGCCTGCGGCGGGCCATGATGGACCGCGCGATCCCGCTGTGGCTCGATACCGCGCTGCAGGACCTGATCGTCGAGGACGGCACCGTCCGCGGCGTGCGCGCGGTGCAGGACGGGCGCGTGGTGGAGATCCGCGCGCTGCGCGGCGTGATCCTGGCCGCCGGCGGCTTCGAGCGCAACCAGGCCATGCGCGAACAGTACCTGCCGCAACCGACCCAGGCCGCCTGGAGCGCGACGCCGCCCAACAACACCGGCGACGGCATCCGCGCCGCCCAGGCCGCCGGCGCCGGCGTGGCGCTGATGTCCCACGTCTGGGGCGCACCCACCGTGCATGTGCAGGGCGAGGAAAAGCAGCGCGCGCTCTTTATCGAGCGCGCCATGCCCGGCTGCCTGGTGGTGAACGGGCAGGGCCGGCGCTTCGTCAACGAGGCCGCGCCGTATTCCGAGTTCGTGCCCGCCATGTACCGCGACCACGAGAAGACCGGCAGCAGCGTGCCGGCGTGGATGGTGTTCGACGCCACCTTCCGCCACAAATACCCGTGCGGGCCGATCCTGCCCGGCTCGGTCATGCCGGACCGCAGCATTCCGGCAAGCCTGTCCGGCATCCTGGTGCGCGCCGACTCGCTGGCACAGCTGGCGCAGCGGATCGGTGTCGATGCCGGCGGCCTGGCCGACAGCGTGGCGCGCATGAACCGCTACGCGGCCACCGGCGTGGACGAGGAGTTCGGCAAGGGCGACAACCTGTTCGATACCTACTACAGCGACCCGGCAGTGCAGCCCAACCCGTGCCTGGCGCCGATCGGCAAGGCGCCGTTCTACGCCGTGCGGCTCGATGCCGGCGACATCGGCACCAAGGGCGGCCTGGTGACGGACGCCAGCGCGCGCGTGCTGCGCGACGACGGCACCGCCATTGCCGGGCTCTTCGCCATCGGCAATACCAGTGCCTCGATGATGGGCACCAGCTATCCCGGCGCGGGCTCCACCCTGGGCCCGGCCATGACCTTCGGCTTTATTGCTGCCGACGTGCTCTCCCAGAACGCGCGCCAGCCTGCCGCCGCGCCCCATGCTCAAACCGTACAGGAGGCCTTATGAGCGCCAACCTCGAACCCAGCACCGCGCTGCGCGATGACATGCTGATGGCGATGCGCCGCATGGCGCGCTCGGTGGCGGTGATCAGCTGCCGCCATGGCGAGCGCCGCTATTCGATGTCCGTGACCGCGGTCGATTCGCTGTCCGCGGACCCGCCTTCGCTGCTGATCTGCATCAACCGCAATTCGTCGATCTACCCGCCGCTGGACGCCGGCGCGGACTTCTGCATCAACCTGCTGGCAGCCGACCACCGCGATATCGCGGTGGATTGCAGCGGCCGGCTCAAGGGCGAGGAACGCTTCACCAGTGGCGAGTGGGAGGACGACCTGCTTGGCGTGCCGTGCCTGCGCGACGCGCAGGCGAATCTGGTGTGCCAGCAGGATGGCCGCTTCGACTACGGCACGCACGCAGTCTTCATCGGACGCCTGCGCGAGGTAAAGCTGGCTGGCGAGGTGTCGCCGCTGGTCTATGTCGACGGTGCCTATACCACGTCCGCGCCGCTTGGCGCACTGTGTTCGGCCTAAACCGGGAGCGCAAGCCAGCATGTACCCTCCGACCGATTCCGCCACGCCGGTCCACGCGCCGCTGCGCCTGGACGATCCGGCCGCACACCCGTGGCAGGCCGCCTGCGATGCCGTGGTGGTGGGCTTCGGCGCTGCCGGGGCCTGCGCCGCGCTGGAAGCCGCGCATGGCGGCGCGCGCGTGATCGTTGCGGAACGCTTCGAAGGCGGAGGCGCCAGCGCCAGGAGCGGCGGGGTGGTCTACGCCGGCGGCGGCACGCCCTACCAGTCCGCCGCGGGCTATGCCGATACACCGCAGGCGATGGCGGACTACCTGCGCCAGGAGACGGGCGGGGTCGTCAGCGATGCCACGCTGCAGGCGTTCTGCCAGCGCAGCCGCGAGATGATCGGCTGGCTGGAAGGCCTGGGCGTGCGCTTTGCCGCCACCGTGCCGCCGCGCAAGACCTCGTATCCGGCGCAGCCCTATTACCTCTACTACTCCGGCAACGAAGCGGTTGCCGCGTATGCGCAGCATGCCGCGCCCGCGCCGCGCGGCCACCGCGTGAAAGGCCCCGGCATGTCCGGCCGCATGCTGTATGGCGTGCTGCGCGCCGCCGTGCAGGCCCGGCCGGAGGTGACGGTGATGCGCCAGACCGCGGCACGGCGGCTGATTCTCGACCAGGACGGCGCGGTCGTCGGCATCGAGCTGTGGCAGCTGCCGCCGGGCCGCCACCAGAAGCGCCACGCCCGCCTGGCGCGCCTGGCCGAGCGCCTGCACAACGCAGCGCCTGCGCTGGCCGACCTGCTGCGCGAGCGCGTGCTGCAACTGGAACTGCGCCATGCGCGCCCGGTTGCGGTGCGCACCGGCGCGGTGGTGCTGGCCGCCGGGGGCTTTATCTTCAACCGCGCCATGGTGGCGCGCCACGCCGGCAAGTATCTGCAGACCTGGCGCCTTGGCGCGACCGGCTGCGACGGCAGCGGCATCCGCCTCGGCGAGTCGGCGGGCGCGGCCACGCGGCACCTGGAGCGGGTCTCGGCATGGCGCTTCATCAATCCGCCGTTCGACTGGGCGCGCGGCTGCGTGGTCGATGCGCAGGGTGCGCGCATCGGCAACGAGGAAACCTACGGCGCCACCCTTGGTCACGCCATCTGCGAACGGCACGGCGGGCGGGCCTGGCTGGTCCTGAACCGCGAACTGGCGCGCGCCGCTCTGCGCGAATGCCTGGGCGGCCGGCTGTGGGCCTTCCAGGCCTTGCCCGCGGCGCTGCTGATGTTGGCGGGGTCTCGGCGCGCCGCCAGCCTCGAGGCGCTTGCCAGCAAACTGGGCATGCCCGGCGCGGCGCTGCGGGCCACTGTCGATGCCTATAACGCCGCGGCCCGCGGCGAGATCCCCGATCCGGCCGGCAAGTCGGCGCCGATGTGCGCGTCGCTCGAAACCGGGCCGTGGCTTGCCATCGACATCTCGGCCAACAGCCGCGTCTTTCCGTGTCCTGCCATCACGCTGGGCGGCTTGTCAGTGGAAGAGTCCAGCGGCCGTGTATTGGCTGCCGCTGGCGGGGCACCCATTCCAGGGCTTTATGCCGTGGGCCGTACTGCCGTCGGCATCGCATCCAACCATTACGTAAGCGGCCTGTCGCTTGCCGACTGCATCTGGTCGGGGCGCAACGCGGGCCGCCACCTGACACGACAGCCTGCCGGCGACCGGCAGGCACACACCAACGAGGAGACTACCCATGAGCCAACGTACTGAAGGAAAGATCGCCATCATCACCGGGGCCGCCAGCGGCGTCGGCAAGGAAGACGCACTGCTGCTGGCGCGCGAAGGCGCGCGCGTGGTGCTGACCGACCTCAACGAGGAAGCGGGCCATGCCCTGGCGCGCGAGATCGGCGAGACCGCGCTGTTCGTGCCGCATGACATCGCCAGCGAAGCGGGCTGGCAGCAGGTGATGGCGCGCACCGAAAAGCAATTCGGCGCGCCCAGCGTGCTGGTCAACAATGCCGCCATCCTGATGCTGGGTTCGGTCGAGGACGCCACGCTGGAGCAATGGCAGCGCGTGATGCGCATCAATGCAGACGGCTACTTCCTCGGCTGCAAGTACGGCGTGGCCGCGATGAAGGCGGGCGGCGGCAGCATCGTCAATATGTCGTCGGTGGCGGCGCTGGGCGGCATGGGTGCGTTCTGCGCCTACAGCGCCAGCAAGGGCGCGGTGGCCGCGCTGACGCGCGCGGTGGCGGGACTCTGCAAGCAGAGCGGCTACCGGATCCGCTGCAACTCGATCCACCCGGACGGCATCCTCACGCCGATGACCGCGGCCTTCCTGCCGGGCGGTGCCACGGCCCTGCCGGAGGAGGTGGGCGGCGCCGAGCCGATGCAGCGCATGTGCCATCCGCGCGACGTGGCCAACCTGGTGCTGTTCCTGGCCTCCGACGAATCGCGCTTTATCAACGGTGCGGAACTGCGCATCGACAATGCGCAGACCATCATGGGCGTGGCCTGACCCCGCCCCGAGCAAGAGAAGGACATCATGGCGCCAGTGCAATTCCACCGGCTGCAGATCGCCGAAGTCGTCACGGAAACGGACCAGGCGCATTCGCTGGTATTCGCGCTGCCGGACGGCCTGCGCGATGCGTTTGCCTACCGTCCCGGGCAGTTCCTGACCCTGCGCGTGCCCGTGGACGGCGTGCCGCTGCAGCGCTGCTATTCGCTGTCGAGCACGCCTGAGGTGGACAACGCCCTGCGCGTGACGATCAAGCGCGTGCAGAGCGGGCGCGTGTCCAACTGGATCTGCGACCATCTGGGCGCGGGCGATACGGTCGAGGTGATGCCGCCCGCCGGGGTGTTCACCCCGCCTGCGCTGCATGGCGATTTCCTGCTGCTGGCCGGCGGCAGCGGCATCACCCCGGTGCTGTCGATCGCCAAGGCGGCGCTGCGCCACGGGCGCGGCGCGGTCACGCTGGTCTATGCCAACCGCGACGAACGCTCCATCATCTTCCGCGAGGCGCTTGCCGAACTGGTGCGCAGCCACCCAGGCCGGATGCGCGTGATCCACTGGCTCGACAGCGTGCAGGGGCCCCCGACGCAGCGCCAGATTGAGGAACTGGTGCGGCCGTGGAGTGTGGCACAGTGCTTTGTCTGCGGACCCGGCCCGTTCATGGACGGCGCCCAGGCCGCGCTGCAAGCACTGGGCGTGCCGCGCGGGCAGCTGCATGTGGAGCGCTTCGTGTCCTTGCCCGATGTGCCGGTGGCAAAGGCGCCGGCAAGCGGGCCGCCAGCGCGGGGGACACCCCCGGCGTCCCCCGCGCCCGCGATGCGCGGTGCCGCACTGACCGTGCAGCTCGACGGCGAGACCCACCATGTCAGCGTGGCGCCGGACGAAACCGTGCTCGACGCGCTGCAGCGCGCCGGCGTGGCCGCGCCCAACTCCTGCCGCGCCGGGCTGTGCGGCGCCTGCATGTGCCAGGTGACGCAGGGCGACGTGACGCTCGGCGAGAACCATGTGCTCGACCGCGCCGACCTGGAGGCGGGCTGGACCCTGGCTTGCCAGGCCCGCCCGTCCAGCGGCGAAATCCACCTGAAGTTCCCGGATTGACATGACCCCATCTGACATCATCGACGCCATTGCGGCACCGGCCGGCCTCGACCTCGACCTCGCCGCCGCCAACGACGACATTGCCGCGACCATTCCCGAGCTGGTGCGGCGCGCGGCCAGGCGCCACGGCGAGCGCATCGCCATCCAGGAAGACGGGCTGCGCCTCACCTACGCCGCGCTCGACGCCAGCCGGATACAGGCGGCCAGGGCGCTGATGGCGCTGGGCGTGCAGCCCTGCGACCGCGTTGCCGTCTGGGCGCCAAACTTCTCCGAATGGATCATCGCTGCGCTGGCCACGCACAGCATAGGCGCGGCGCTGGTGCCGCTCAACACGCGCATGAAGGGGGCCGAAGCCGGTGCCGTGCTGGCCGACAGCGGCGCGCGCCTGCTGTTCTGCGTCGACGGTTTCCTCGGCGAAAGCTATCCGCAGATGCTGGCGCCGCACCGCCCCGCCACGCTGGAACGGCTGGTGATCCTGCGCCCCGGGCAGGGCCGGGCGCCGGGCCCCGACGAGCTGGCATGGGAGGCCTTCCTCGCGCTGGCGCCACAGGCGGACATGGCGGCGTTCGCCAAGCGCGAGGAAGGCGTGCGCGGCGACACGCTGATGGACATCATGTTCACCTCGGGCACCACCGGGCGCCCCAAGGGCGTGATGACCGACCACGCGCAGAACCTGCGCGCCGTCGACGGCTGGGCCGCCATCACCGGGGTGCGGCCGGGCGACCGCTACCTGATCGTCAATCCGTTCTTCCATACCTTCGGCTACAAGGCCGGATGGCTCGCCGCGCTGTCGCGCGGGGCCACGGTGCTGCCCCACCTGGTGTTCGACGCCGAGGCCGTGATGACGCGCGTGGAGAACGAACGCATCACGGTGCTGCCCGGGCCGCCGACGCTCTACCAGACCCTGCTCAACGCGCCGCGCCTGCGTGAGTTCGACCTGTCATCACTGCGTGTCGCGGTGACCGGCGCCTCGGCGATTGCGCCCGCGCTGATCCAGCGCATGCGCGACGAACTGGGCTTCGACACCATCATCACCGGCTACGGCCTGACCGAGTCGTGCGGCTTTGCCACGCTGACCCGCGCCGGCGACGACGCCGAAACCGTCGCTGCCACCTCCGGCCGCGCCATGCGGGGCATCGAGATCCGCTGCATTGACGGGCAGGGGCAGCCGGTCGCCACCGGCGAGCCGGGCGAGGTGCTGGTGCGGGGCTACAACGTGATGCAGGGCTACTTCGGCCTGCCCGAAGCCACCGCCGAAGCCATCGACAGCGACGGCTGGCTGCATACCGGCGATGTCGGCACGCTCGATGCGCGCGGCTACCTGCGCATCACCGACCGCATCAAGGACATGTTTATCGTGGGCGGCTTCAACTGCTACCCGGCGGAGGTGGAGAAGCTGCTGGTGGCGCATCCGGCCGTGGCCCAGGTGGCGGTGGTGGGCATGCCGCACGAGCGGCTGGGTGAAGTGGGGCGTGCCTACGTGGTGCTGCGCCACGGCGCGCGCGTGGACGCCGAAACCCTGATCGCCTGGGCGCGCCGGCACATGGCCAACTACAAGGTGCCGCGCGAGGTGCTGTTCGTGACGTCGCTGCCGGTCAGCGCGGCAGGCAAGGTGCTGAAGTACCAGTTGCGCGAAGCCTGATGAACAAGGAACCGATCATGACCGACATTGCTGCCATTGCCGACCGCGTCGCGCGGCTTGAAGCCGCGGAGGCGATCCGCGCGCTCAAGCTACGCTACCTGCGCGCTTGCGATGACAAGGACCCGGACGCGATGCGTGCCTGCTTCGTGCCGGACAACGCGCATATCCACTATGACCGGATCGGCAGCTTTGCCGGCCGCGAGGCGCTGGTGCAGTGCTTTGCGGAGCTGGCGTGCCGGCCGACGTTGCGGGAGATGCATTTTGCGGGGCAGGCGGATATCCGTGTGCTGGATGACAACACGGCGCAGGGTAGCTGGGATCTGGCCTACCTGGCGCTGGATGATGCCAGTGGTTCGCGTACCTTCCTGACCGGGCGCTATGCGGATGAGTATGTGCGGGTTGATGGTGCCTGGCTGATCCGGTCGACGGGGTTCACGACGGGGTTGTTGTCGCAGGGAGGGTAGGAGGGCCGCGCTTGTTTGCTCCCCTCTCCCGCTTGCGGGAGAGGGGAGCGCATGCAAGAGGTGGTGGCAAGTTCCAACGCTCGCGCGCGCCCAATTCCTATTCCACAATCGCCGGATGCACCGGTGGCGGCCCGCCCAGTGCCTGCCGGTACGACGGCGGCTGCACCCCTTCGGCATCGACGATGCCATAGGCCAGCGCCGCCTCGGCGCCGATCAGCACGCGGCCGGATTTGTCCATCAACGTGGGATCGCGATACAGCGCATCGATAATGCGGCCCGTGAACTCCGGCGTCTCCGCCACCGGCGCGAAGCCCGCGTACTTGTCCGGATGCTTCTCCCATACCCGCAGCGTGCGGGCCGTGCGCAGTGGCCCCATCCACAGCGACACCGCCGCGACGCCGCAGGGCCGCAGGTCGACCGCCATGTCGTGCGCGAACTTGTCGATGCCCGCTTTTTGCGCCCCATAGGCCGGACCGTGCATATAGCAGTTGGCGCCGAATGACGAGGTGAACACGATCAGCCCGCGGCCCTGCGCGGCCATGATGGGCGCGGCATGCCAGCTGGCGACGTAGCCTGAGCGCAGGCCCACGTCGAGGATGCCGGCCATCTCCAGCGGCTTCTGCCAGAACGGCCCCGGCATGATGAGCTCGTCGTGCAGGAAGGTCGCATTGTTGACCAGGATGTCGATCCGACCGGATTCCTCGCGCACACGCCCGAACAGGCGCGCCACCTGCGCATCGTCGCGATGGTCGCACGCGACCGCGATGCCGCGCCCGCCCAGCGCATCGATCTCGCGCGCCGTGGCGTGGATGGTGCCGGGCAGCGGCGCGCTGCCTTCCTGCTCGGTGCGTCCGGTCACGTACACCGTAGCGCCTGCCGCGCCGAGCGCCAGCGCGATGCCCTTGCCGGCACCGCGCGAGCCGCCCGTGATGACGGCGACGATGGCCTGTTCCGCCTGCTTCATGTGTGTCTCCTGTGTCATTGATGTCATCGAAGCTTGGGGCGGGCGCGGCGTCGTTACATCCTTCGTTCGGACTACTCGGTACCCGGTCCGGATACTCCACGCGGACGATGGCCCCCGGCCCGGCAAGACCGACGATAGTCCCCATCCCAACGACTGCCCGCGCGGCGTATCGCGGCGCTGGCGGTCACAACAAGGAGTGAGACTGGCCATGTCCGAACTGGAGTGCAAAGAAGCCATCCATGCCCTGACCTGCCGCTATGCGCAGGCGGTGGACCGGCGCGATTTCCCGAAACTAGCGGCGCTGTTCACGGCGGACGCATGGCTGAGCGGGCCGGGCTTCCGCATGGACGGACCGCAGGCGATTGCTGACGGCATGGCATCGCTCGGGCAGTACAGCGCCACGCAGCATCACGTGCACCAGCAACTGGTCGAAGTCGATGGCGATACCGCGACCGGCGAGACCTATTGCGTGGCCAACCACCTGTACGAGCAGGACTGCGTGCCGCGCAAGCTGGACTGGGGCATCCGCTACCAGGACCGCTTCGTGCGGCGCGACGGCCAGTGGCGCATTGCCGCGCGCGAGCTGTTGGTGGACTGGACGCAGGACCTGCCGCTGCGGGGGGCATGATGACGACCCGTGTACTGGAAGGCAAGACGGCCCTCGTCACCGGCGGCGCCGGCGGCATCGGCGCGGCCAGCGCGCTGGCGCTGCTGCGCGACGGCGCGGCGGTGGTCCTCATGGGGCGGCGGCGCGAAGCGCTGGAGGCGGCACGGCGCAGCCTGCGCGCGCAGGTGGCCGGCGCCACCGTGGCAATCAGCGTCGGCGACGCTTGCCGCGAGGATGACGTGCAGGCCGCGCTGCAGCAGGCCTGGGAGCTGGAGCGGCGCCTCGACATCGTGGTCGCGACCGTTGGCGGCGGCGGTTTCCGTCCGCTGCTGATGCATGACGCGGCCTCGCTGATGGCGGAGCTGGAGCTGAACATCGCCAGCGCGTTCCTGGCGGTGCGCCACGCGTCGCCGCTGATGGCACCGCGTGGCGGCGCGATCGTCTGTATCTCGTCGAACGCGGCGCGCATGACCTGCCGCTGGCTGTCGGCATACTGCGCCGCCAAGGCGGGGCTGGAAGCGTTCGTGCGCGCCGCGGCCGAGGAGCTGGCGGGATGCGGCATCCGCGTCAATGCGGTGCGGCCGGGGCTCACCCGCTCCGGCGCGACCGGACCGATGTTCGACAACCCGGCCATCCTCGACAAGTTCGTCGCGCAGATGCCGCTGGGCCGCGCCGGCGAACCGGACGACATTGCCAGCGCGGTGCGCTACCTGGCGGGGCCGGAATCGGGCTGGGTGACCGGACAGAGCATCGCCGTGGACGGCGGCAGCGAGCTGCGCGGCAATCCCATCCTCGATGAAACCGTGGCGGCGGTGTATGGCGAAGCCGCGCTGCAGGCCGTGCTAGCCGGCAGGATTCCCGAAGCCGGCTGAAGCCGGCAACCCAAGGAGATAAGCAATGAATCAAGTCAGGGACAAGGTTGCGCTGGTCACCGGCGCGGCCAGCGGGGTAGGGCGCGCCGACGCGCTGCTGCTGGCGGCCGAAGGCGCGCGCGTGGTCATCAGCGATGTCAACCAGGAGGCCGGGCAGGCACTGGCCCGCGAGATCGGGGATGCGGCCATGTTCGTGCGCCACGACATTGCCAGCGAAGAGGACTGGCGCAAGGCCGTGGCCGCCACACAGGACCGCTTCGGCCGGCTCGACGTGCTGGTCAACAATGCGGCCATCTGTCCGCTCGGGTCGATCGAGGAAACCTCGCTCGACAGCTGGCGGCAGGTCATGCGCGTCAATGCCGACGGCTATTTCCTGGGCTGCAGGTTCGGTGTGCAGGCAATGAAGGGCAACCCCGCCGGGGGCTCCATCGTGGTGATGTCGTCGGTGGCGGCGCTGGGCGGGCTGCCGATGATGTGCGCATACAGCGGCGCCAAGGGCGCCGTTACCGCGCTGACGCGCAGCGTCGCCGTGCACTGCAAGCAAAGCGGCTACCGGATCCGCTGCAACTCGATCCATCCCGATGGCGTCTGGACGCCGATGACGCAGGCGCTGGTGCCGGACCTGGATCCGGCCGCGCTCGGCATCGGCACCGACCCGATGGCACGCATGTGCCAGCCGGAGGATGTGGCCAACCTAGTCCTGTTCCTGGCTTCGGACGCGTCGCGCTTTATCAATGGCGCCGAATTGCGCATCGATAACGCGCAGTTGATCTCGGGGCTGTAAGAGCCGCTGCGGCGGCCGGCGCAAGCAGGCCGCCGCAGCGCCGAGCTAGCTGTACTGCGCCACGATCTCGCCGACCGTGCGCAGGATGTCGCGGCGCCGATAGCCGAGCAGGGCGGTCTCGGCCGCATCCGGCTCGTAGTAGAGGGTGTTGCCCCTGCCGAAGCAGATGGCCGAGTCCGGCAGCAACGGGTGCTCCTGGTCGATGACAGGCGGCACCGGGCGGCCCGCGTCGCGGAAGAAGGCGCCGAAATAATCCTGGAACGACAGGTTCTCGTCACCTACCAGGTAAGCCTTGCCGTTTTCACCGCGCAACAGCGCGCCTTCGATCGCTTCCGAGAGCGAAGTGGCCGAGATGAAATTGACGCCGCCGGGCGGCGCGAAATCCGGCATCGGCGCAAAGTTGCCGCGGGCGTAGTCGGTATAGGCCTTGAACATCGGGACCATCAGGCCCGGCACCGTGCCCACGACGAACGGCGCGTTCACGCTGCTCACGCGGAAGGCATCGGTGGCCAGCGCGCGCACGCCTTCATCGGCCAGCTTGCGCGAGCGGATATAGGCGTTGTCCTCGGCCAGCTGCGGCTGCGCCTGCGGGTAGAAGCTGCCGACGTAGACGGCGACCCGGATCCCGGCAGCGCGCGCCGCGCGCAGGAAACGCGGCACGCCCTCGATGTTGGCGCGTTCCCAGTGTGCGGCTTCGTCGCCGCCAGGCGGCACGTGGCGCACGTCGTTGCCGGCGGCGAAGACCAGCGCGTCGAAGGCGCCGAGCTGCGCGGCCGGCACGTCGTTGGCGATGTAGTCGCAGCGCAGGAAGTCCAGCCCGCCCAGCGCCGTGCCAGCCGCGGGGCGGTTGCGCCCCGCGATGGTGACCTCGTGCCCGCGGCTGCGCAGGTGCAGGGCCGCGTGGCCCCCGATCATGCCGGTGCCGCCGACGATCAGTATCTTCATGCTTGTCTCCTTGGTGGGGTGGTGTGGCCGCGGTGCGCGGCCATCAGAGGTTCATGCCGTTGCCGCCGATGACCGGCATGTTGGTCCACGCGCCCTTGGGGTCGCGATACCAGCCGGCCGCGGCCAGCGCGCCGCCATTGACATGCAGCGCCGTGCCGGTGATCCAGGCCGCGCGCGGGCTGGCCAGGAACAGGATGCCGTCGGCAATGTCGCGCGGCGTGCCGAAGCGGCCCAGCGGAATCCAGCGCGGGATATGGTGCTGGTGTTCCGCCGCGACCATCTGCGACACCGGAACCTGCGGCGTTTCGGTGGTCTCGGGGGCGATCAGGTTGACGCGGATGCCCGCCGGCGCCAGCTCCAGCGCCAGGCTCTGCGTGAAGCCGGTGATGGCAGCCTTGAAGGCGCCGTAGACGCTGCAGTACGGAATGCCGCGGAAGGCCTCGATCGACGACACCGTGACGATGCTGCCGGCAGTACTGCGCCGCAGCAGTGGCAGCATGGCGCGCGTGACGGTGAAGACGTGGCCCAGGTTGGCGGCGTAGAGGCTGGCGATCTCGTCGTCGGCATAGAGCTCGAACGGCTTGGCGATGCGCAGGAAATCGCCGACGTTGTTGACCAGCACGTCCAGCACTCCGAAACGCTGTTCGACCTGCGCAGCCAGTTCGCGCACGATGCCGGCATCGGTGGCATCGCCCTGTACCACCAGCATTTCCGTGCCGGGCTTGTTCAGCAACTCCCGGGCCTGCTCGGCGCGCTGTTCGTCGATCTCGATCAGCGCCACGCGCGCACCCTGTTCCAGGAAGGCTTGCGCGGCGGCGAGCCCGATGCCGGCGCCGCCGCCGGTGACCAGCACGGTCTTGTCGGTGAAATCCATCTGAGTCGTTCTCCTTCGGTTGCACTGTGGTGTGCGGCCATTTGATCGGCGGCAGGCGCGATGGGCATCGTCCGATTGCAGGTCAGGGAAAACACTTAGATGGCGCGAACCAGGGCAAACAAGAGCGCCGCGTGACGGACATCGGCAGGCAGCCTCCCTATAATCTGCGCTGCCCAGGTGCCGCAGAGCACCGGTCAGTCCACGCATGGGGTGTGGAAACAGGAGACAGACAATGTTGATGGCGACCGTTGAGGCGCAAGGGGTGGCGTCGCCCTGGTTTGCGCAGTCCGGACTGAGCCTGCCGCATTTCAGCGCGCTGCTGGCGGCGGTCTATGAAGGGCCGATGGAACCCGTGCCCTGGGGCCGCGCGCTGGAAATGCTGCGCAAGCAACTTGGTGCCAGCTATGTGAGCTTCATCCTGCGCTCGCCCGCGAGCGACCGCAGTGGCATCGCGGTGCACGCGTCGCAGCACGGCACTTCGCTGGAGGCCGAGGCGTCGTACAACACCTACTACTACGCCATCGATCCCTTTATCAACCTGCCTACCGACCGGGCCGTGACGGTCGACGAAGCGATGGGCCCCGGCAACTGGTGCCGCAGCGAGATCTACCGGCAGTTCCTGCAGCCGCTTGGCGTGCGCTACCTGCTGGGCGCGGACATCCGCACCGAAGACGGGGTCGAGTGCCGGCTGCGCGTCTGCCGCCAGCACGACGCGCAGGACTTCTCCGAGGTGGACAAGGCGGCCTGCGCCACCATCCTGCCGCACCTGAGGCGCGCGGTCCGGCTGCATTCCAGGCTGGATGTGGTCGAATCGGAGCGCAGCCTCTATGCGGGCGCGATCGACCGCATGCTGGTGGGCATGGTCATCCTCGACGCAGCCGGCGCAATCCTGAAGAAAAATGCGGAAGCCGATGAGATCCTGGCGGAGAACGACGGCATCCGCCTCAATGGCGGCAACTTCGAGATCGCCTACGCACAGGAAAGCCGCAAGTTCCAGTACCTGCTGCGCCGCGCCCAGATGGGGCACCACGGCAGCGCGCCGGCGCTGGCCGAAGCCATGTCGATCACCCGCCCCTCGGGGCGCGGCAAGCTGGGCGTGCTGATCCGCACCATTCCGCTCAGCGAATGGTCGGAAGACCACCGGCATCGCCCGGCCTGCGCTGTCTTTATCCGCGATCCCGAGCGCAAGTCGCGCGCCTCGCACGAGGTGGTGCGCAAGCTGTTCGACCTCACGCCCGCCGAGACCGCACTGGCACTGGTGCTTGCCGACGGCATGACGCTTGACGAAGCCGCCGAGGCGCTGGGCACCAGCAAGAACACGGCGCGCGCCCACCTGCGCGCGATTTTCTCCAAGACCGGGGTCACGCGGCAGGCCACGCTGGTGCGCATGCTGCTGAGCAGCGTCGTGACGCTCGGCTGAGCGCCATGGCTTGATCCACGCACGCGTGTTCCAGGACGCGCGTAATGCCCTTATGGCCCGATGATCGGTCCTCCTAGTCCGAATGGAGGATGAGACCCGCCATCCGCGCCCCTAGCATGCATCCGACAAGCGGGCGCGGCACACGGACGGCACCTCAGACGGACGCAGCGGCGCGTGCTGTCCACGCCCGGTCCTGTTCTGCGCACGCATCAACCTGTCCGGCCCCGGCCGGCACCAGTACCAGGGAGCGTGGAGCATGGAAAAAGTCATCTATATCGTCTGGCGCGAATCTCAGACCGAGCCGGGGGAGTTCGCGCGCCGGCTGCGCACGACGCTTGCGGACAAGCTATTGGCGCTGGGCGCGCGCGGACTGCAGGTGAACGTGGCCGATGACGCGGTGTTGCCGGCCGCGGGCCTGCGCCAGGCGAATACCCGCCCGCAGATGGATGGGCTGGTCTCGGTCTGGATGGACAGCGCCATCGACTGCCTGCGGCAGCCGTTCGACCAGGCGATCGAGGCCGCCGTGGGCCGCATGGCCGGCTACCTTGTGACGGAGTCCCAGCCCATCCGCAATACACGTTTCCCGGCCGCGCCGGGCGAACGCACGCCCGGCTTCGCGCAGCTTGCCTTCCTTACCCGGCCGCCCCGGCTTACGCCGCAGGCCTGGCTGGACATCTGGCACAACCACCACACGCCGGTGGCGGTCGAGACCCAGGACAACTTCCTCTACGTGCAGAACGTGGTGGTGCGGCCGGTCACCTACGCCGCGCCGCACTACGACGCCATTGTCGAAGAGGGCTTCCCCGATGCGGCGATGACCGACCCGCAGGCGTTCTTCGACGCGGCCGGCGACGAAGGCAAGTTCCAGCGCAACCTGCAGGCCATGATGGAAAGCTGCCAGCGCTTCATCGACTTCGACAAGATCGACGTGATTCCCACCAGCCAGTACCTCGTGCGCCCGGCGGCGGCCTGACGCCCGCGCCGGACCGGCTAGTCCCACTGGACGATGTGCCGGGCCGCAGCGCACGGAAGAATGGTCCCATCAGCCAACAGTGGCAACGAACCTGAGGAGACCGGCATGTTGGATATCCGTGCGCTAGGCTACATCGTGGTCGAGTCCACCGACCTGGGGCAATGGCGGCACTATGCCGAACAGGTGCTGGGCATGGCCTGTTCCGGCGCCCCCGGCGGTGCGCTGTACGTGAAGATGGACGAGCGCGACTACCGCTACCTGGTGGTGCCGGGCGCGCGTGACCGCTACCTGGCATCGGGCTGGGAGCTGGCCGACGAGTCGGCCTACCGCCATGCGCTCGACACGCTGCGCCAGGCCAAGGTGGAGGTCGTGCACGCCAGCGCCGCGGAACTGGCACAGCGCCGCGTGCAGGCCATGGCCTGGTTTTCCGATCCCTCGGGCAACCGCCATGAGATCTCCTGGGGCATGCGCTCGGACTTCCTGCGCTTTGTCTCGCCGCTGGGCGTGCCGCGCTTCATCACGGACCCGATGGGGGCGGGCCATGCGGTCCTGCCCGCGCCGGCCTTCGACGAGACCTATGCCTTCCTGTGCGAGGTGATGGGTTTCGGCCTGTCCGACATCTTCCGCGTGCGCTTTACCAACGACCCGGCCGAACCGGAAAAGCGCATCCACTTCCTGCATTGCGGCAACGCCCGCCACCACAGTCTGGCGATCTTCGAGATGCCGTCGGAATCCGGCTGCATCCACGTGATGGCCGAGGTCCCCGACATGGCCGAGGTGGGCCGCGCGCTGGACCGCGTGCAGCAGCACGGCGTGACGCTCTCGGCCACGCTGGGCCAGCACTGCAATGACCGCATGACTTCCTTCTACATGAAGACCCCCGGCGGCTTCGACCTCGAATTCGGCCACGGCGGCCTGGTGGTGGACTGGAGCCACCACGCGGCCTACGAGGCCACGCGCGTCAGCCTGTGGGGACACGACTTCAGCATCGGATACCGCTAAACACACCATGACCAAGACAATCGACAAGACCATGAGCGCGGCCGACGTGGTCGGCCGGCTCGCCGATGGCATGACCATCGGCATCGGCGGCTGGGGCCCGCGCCGCAAGCCGATGGCGCTGGTGCGCGAGATCCTGCGCTCGCCGCTGAAGGACCTGAGCGTGGTCGCCTACGGCGGCCCCGAGGTGGGCATGCTGTGCGCGGCCGGCAAGGTGCGCCGGCTGGTGTTCGGCTTCGTCTCGCTCGACGTGATTCCGCTCGAGCCCTACTTCCGCCAGGCGCGCGAGCGCGGCGTGCTGGAAGTGACGGAGCTGGATGAAGGCATGCTGCAGTTGGGCCTGCGCGCGGCGGCCGCGCGCCTGCCGTTCCTGCCGACGCGCGCCGCGCTGGGCACCGACGTGCTGGACATGAACCCCCAGCTGAAGACGGTGCGCTCGCCCTATGCCGACGGCGAAGTGCTGGTGGCGATGCCGGCAATCAAGCTCGATGCCGCGCTGTTGCACGTGAACGACAGCGATGTGCTCGGCAACACCCGCATCGACGGGCCCGATCCGTTCTTCGATGAATGGTTCGCACGCGCCGCGCACCGCTGCTATGTGAGCTGCGAAACGCTGCACCCGCGCCTTGAGGATGAAGACCTGGCGCGCGCGCGCAACAACGCCTTCGAGCGCTCGCTGGTAAGCGGCGTGGTGCACGTGCCCGGCGGCGCCCATCCCACTTCCTGTGCGCCGGCCTACGGCTGGGACCTGCCCGCGCTGAAGGCGTACTGCGCCAGCGCCGAGGCCGAGGACGGCTTCCGCGCCTACCGCGACGAGGTGGTGGGCGCGAGCGAAGCGGCCTACCTGGAGCGCATCGGCGGCCTTGGCCATGTGCACGACCTGCCGCTGCCGGTACTTTGAACCCGCCAACCCAAGGAGCGACCGTGAGCGCCACTTATGAATTCACCCGCGCCGAGCTGATGATTGCCGCCGCCGCCCGCGAATGGCGCGACGACGGCGAGGTGCTGGCCACCGGCATCGGCACCGGCCCGCGCATCGCCGCCGGCCTGGCGCGGCTTGCGCACAATCCGGGCCTGCTGCTGACCGACGGCGAGGCCTACCTGGTGGAAACGCCGGTGCCGCTGGGCCCGCGCGAGCCGGGCTACAAGGTGCGCGCCAGCGGCTGGATGGGCTACTCGCGCGTGTTCGACTGCCTGTGGGGCGGGCGGCGCCACGCGCTGGTGATGCCGACGCAGATCGACCGCTTCGGCCAAACCAATATTTCCTGCTTGGGCGGCACGCATGCGCAGCCCAAGACCCAGCTGCTGGGCGCACGCGGCTTTCCCGGCAACAGCATCCACCACGCCAATTCCTTCTTCGTGCCGGCCCACGGCACGCGCGCGTTCGTCGCCGGTGAAGTCGACATGGTCTGCAGTGCCGGCTACAACCCGGCCCGCCAGTTGGAGGGCATGCGCAGCTTCGTTGACCTGCGCGTGATCGTCACCGACCTGTGCGTGATGGATTTCGGGGGGGCTGACCATGCCATCCGCGTGCGCTCGCTGCACCCGGGCGCGAGCTTTGACCAGGTGCAGGCGGCCACGGGCTTTGCGCTGGCGAATACACCCGGCGAGGCCCTGCCGGAGACGGCGCCGCCGACACCGGAAGAGCTGCGGCTGATCGCCCAGCTTGATCCGCACAACCTGCGCGCGGCAATCGTGCGCGGCAATCCTTCCGGACGCGTGTGAGGCCGACATGACAACGCCAGCTTTCGAAGCCATCAGTCTTGGCCCCAATGCCGAGGTGCTCTACCAGGTCGCGGACGGCATTGCCACCGTGACCATGAACCGGCCGCAGTTCCACAACGCGCAGAACTCCAAGATGACCTACGCGCTGGACGAGGCCTACCGGCGCGCCGCCGCGGACGACGCGGTCAAGGTGATCGTGCTGCGCGGGGCCGGCAAGCATTTTTCGGCCGGGCACGACATCGGCACGCCGGGACGCGACATCAATGTGTCGTTCGAGCGTGCCTCGCTCTGGTATGACCATGTCAACAAGCCGGGCGGCGAGTTCCTCTATGCCCGCGAGCAGGAGGTCTACCTGGGCATGTGCCGGCGCTGGCGCGAACTGCCCAAGCCGACCATCGCCATGGTGCATGGCGCCTGCATTGCCGGCGGGTTGATGCTGGCGTGGGTGTGCGACCTGATCGTGGCGTCGGACGATGCCTTCTTTGCCGATCCGGTGGTGCGCATGGGCATTCCCGGCGTGGAATACTTCGCGCATCCCTACGAGCTGCATCCGCGCATCGCCAAGGAGTTCCTGTTCCTGGGCGAGCGCATGGGCGCCGAACGCGCCGAGCGCATGGGCATGGTCAACCGCGTGGTGCCGCGTGACGCGCTGGAAGACACCGTCTACGGCATGGCCGCCAAGGTCGCGCAGATGCCGCGGCTGGGCCTGACGCTGACCAAGCAGGCGGTCAACCATGTGGAAGACCTGCAGGGCAAGCGCACCGCGATGGATGCCGTCTTTGCCTGGCACCACTTCGCCCATGCGCACAATGAACTGGTCAGCGGCGACAAGCTCGGCGGCTATGACGCGCGCGCCATGGCCGCTTCGCAACGCACCGGCGGCGAGGACAAGGCATGAGCACCGCGAGCCTGCACACCGTGCTGTGCGACCTGCTGGGCTGCCGCTACCCCATCGTGCAGACGGCGATGGGCTGGGTGGCGGATGCGAAGCTGGTGGCGGCCAGCGGCAATGCCGGGGCCTTCGGCTTCCTGGCCGGCGCCACCATTCCGCCCGGCGAAGTCGAGCGCGAGATCCTGCGCGTGAAGGCGCTCAGCGACCGGCCCTTCGGCATCAACTTCCACATGTTCCAGCCCAACGCGGATGAAGTGATCGAGATGGCGATCCGCCATCGCTTGCGCGCCGTCAGCTACGGGCGCGGCCCGGACGCGAAGATGATCGGCAAGCTCAAGGCGGCTGGGGTGGTCTGCATGCCGACCGTCGGCGCGGCCAAGCATGCGGCCAAGGCCGTGGCACTGGGCGCGGACGTGGTCACCGTGCAGGGCGGCGAGGGCGGCGGCCATACCGGCGGCACGCCGACGACGCTGCTGCTGCCGCAGGTGCTGGACAGCGTGAGCGTGCCGGTGGTGGCCGCCGGCGGCTTCTTCGACGGCCGCGGACTGGCTGCGGCACTGGCCTACGGCGCGGCCGGCGTGGCCATGGGCACGCGCTTCCTGATGTCGGCCGAATCGCCGGTGCCGGCGCCAACGCTGGAGCGCTACGTCAAGGTGCGCGACCCGGCCAGCATCCGCGTATCGCTGGCCATTGACGGCCTGCCGCAGCGAATGATCGACAACGACCTGCTGCTGGCCCTGGAGAAGGCCGGTCCGCTGCGGCGCACCTGGCTGGCGCTGGCGGCCGCGCGCAAATGGCAGGCGCGTACCGGCATGCGCAGCGCGCAGATGCTGGCCACCGCCTGGCGCGCGATGCGCGAGCAGGACTACAGCGCCGCCCAGACCCTGATGGCCGCCAACGCGCCGGTGCTGATCCAGCGCGCCATGGTGGAGGGATGCCCCGATGAAGGCGTGCTGCCCAGCGGCCAGGCAGCCGCGGCGATCCGGGCCATCGAATCCTGCGAGCAGATCGTGGCCGGCATGGCCGCGCAGGCGCAGGCGCGCCTTGCGGCGCTGGCTGGCGCCGCACTGGCTGCAGCGGCCTGACCCACAGACAGAGGAAACCATGCAAACGAACAAAAAGACCGGGCCGTTCCGCATCGACACCGCCGACGGCATCGCCGAACTGGTGATCGACCATGCGCCCGTCAATGCGCTCGACAGCGCCGGCTGGCATGCGCTGGCCGCCGCGATCGACCAACTCGGCACCGATCCCGCCGTGCGCGTGATCGTGCTGCGCGGCGAAGGCCGCGGCTTCTGCGCCGGCGTCGACATCAAGGAGCTGGCCGCGCACCCGCAGCGCATCGTCGATGTCAACGCCGGCAACTACGCCACCTTCCGCGCCGTGCACCGCAATCCCAAGCCGGTCATCGTGGCCGTGCACGGCTTCGTGCTGGGCGGCGGCATCGGCATCTGCGGCGCGGCCGACATCATCGTGGCCGCGGATTGCGCGCGCTTTGGCGTGCCGGAGATCGACCGCGGTGCCATGGGTGGCGGCGCCCACCTGCAGCGCATGTTCGGCGTGCAGAAGGTCAGGGCGATGTACTTCACGGGCGAGATGATCGATGCCGCCGAGGCGTACCGGCTGGGCGCGGTCGAGCGCGTGGTGCCGCGCAGCGAGTTGCGCGACGCCGCCATGACGCTGGCCCGCCAGATCGCCGCCAAGAGCCCGGCCATGCTGCAGCTGGCCAAGGAAGCGCTCAATGGCGTGGAAGACGGCAACCTGGAGGACAAGTACCGCTGGGAACAGGGTTTCACGCTGCAGGCCTATATGAGCGCCGATTCCGGCGAGGCGCGTGCCGCCTTCGTCGAAGGCCGCGAAGCCCGCTTTGCGCAGGGGGAGCGCGATGCAGCTTGAATACACCGACGCCCAGCGCGCCTTCCGCGCCGAGGTGCGCGACTGGATGGCCGCGCACGTGCCGCGCACGCCGCTGGCGAGCTTCGATACCGAAGCGGGCTTCGCCCAGCACCGCGCCTGGGAAGCCACGCTCAACCAGGGCCGCTGGAGCATGGTCACGTGGCCGGCCGAACTGGGCGGGCGCGGCTGCGACCTGATCGAGTGGCTGATCTTCGAGGAAGAGTACTGGCGTGCCGGCGCGCCGATGCGCGTCAACCAGAACGGCATCTTCCTGCTCGGGCCCACGCTGATGGAATTCGGCACCGAGGCGCAGAAGGCGCGCTTCCTGCCGCGCATGGCCTCGGGCGAGCATGTCTGGGCGCAGGGCTGGTCCGAGCCGAACGCAGGCTCGGACATGGCCGCGATCCGCTGCAGCGCGATCCGGCAGGGCGATGACTATGTGATCAACGGCCAGAAGATCTGGTCGACGCGGGCGGTGTGGGCGGACTGGCTGTTCGGCCTGTTCCGCACCGACCCGGCCTCGACGCGACACCATGGCCTGACCTTCATCCTGATGCCGCTGGACACGCCCGGCATCACCGTGCGCCCGATCCGCCAGCTCAACGGCCAGACCGGCTTTGCCGAGATCTTCTTCGACGACGTGCGCGTGCCGGTGGAAAACCGCCTGGCCGCCGAAGGCGCCGGCTGGCAGGTGGCCATGGCCACCGCCGGCTTCGAGCGCGGCCTGATGCTGCGCTCGCCGGCGCGCTTCCAGGAAACCGCACGCGCGCTGGTCAGGCTGTACCAGGCCAACCGCGAGGCGGCGGACCGCGACCCCTCGCTGCGCGAGGCAGTGCTGCGCGCCTGGATGGACGCCGAGGCCTACACGCTGTCCACCTACGCCACCGCGAGCCGCCTGGTGCGCGGCGGCCATATCGGCGCGGAGTCGAGCACGAACAAGGTGTTCTGGTCCGAGCTGGACATCCATATGCACGATACCGCGCTGGCCATCCTGGGGCAGGCGGCAGAGGTCGCGCCCGACGGCCAGCCGCCGGGTTCGCTCGGCCACTGGCTGGACGGCTTCCTGTTCTCGCAGGCCGGCCCGATCTATGCCGGCACCAACGAGATCCAGCGCAACATCGTCGCCGAGCGCCTGCTCGGCATGCCGCGCGCATGACGGCACCCCGGGGAAAACACCATGGATTTCGCATTGACCGAAGAACAAGAACAGTTTGCCGAGGCGATCCGGCGCTTCCTGATGACCGAGATGACGCCCGAGCTGACGCGCGAGCTGTGGGCCACCGAGTCCGGCCGCTCCGACGCGCTGTGGCGCCAGCTTGCCAACCAGGGCCTGACCGCGGTGATGGTGCCGCAGGAGCAGGGCGGACTGGGGCTGGGGGAGGTCGAATGGGCGCCGCTGGCGCAGGCCTGCGGCTACTTTGCGCTGCCCGAGCCTTTGCTCGACACTGCGCTGGTGGCGGCGGGGCTGCTGCGTGACGCGCTCGCGGCGGCGCCGAACGCCTCGGCGCGCGAGCGCTGCGCCACGCTGCTGGAGCGCATCGCCGCCGGCGATGCCCGCGTGGCGGTGGCGCATCCGCAAGAGCGGCTGGTCGCTGACGCCCATGTGGCCGACGCCATCCTGTGCGCGCACGAAGGTGCCGTGCACCTGCTGCGGCCCGACCAGGCCGTGCTGACGGCGCGCACCGGGCTCGATCCTTCGCGCCGTCTGTTCGAGCTGGCCTGGACGCCGGCCGCGGATAGCGGGCTGATTTCGTCCGGCAGTGGCCTGTGGGACAGCGCGCTGAACCGCGGCGCGCTCGGCGTGGCCGCGCAGCAGCTGGGCCTGACCCAGCGCATGCTGGACCTGGCGATCGACTACAGCGCGCAACGCAAGCAGTTCGGCAAGGCCATCGGCGCCTACCAGGCGGTCAAGCACCTGCTGGCCGACGTGGCGATCCAGCTTGAATTCGCCCGGCCGGTGCTGCTGCGCGCCGCCGCGGCGCTGGCGTATGGCCTGCCCGATGCGGGCCTGCATGTCTCGCACGCCCGCGTGGCAGCCGCGCGCTGCGCCTGGAGCGCGGCGCGCCAGGCCATCCAGGTGCATGGCGCAATGGGCTACACCTGGGAGCTGGACCTGCAGATCTTCACCAAGCGGGCCTGGGCCCTGGCGGGAAGCTGGGGCGACCGTGCCTTCCACAAGGCGCGCATTGGCGCGCACATCCTTGACGGCGCGCATGACATCGGCGCTGGCGCCACCTTCGCCTGAATCCAAAGAGAGCAAAGACCATGAAAGACGCCTATATCGTTGATGCCCTGCGCACGCCCACCGGGCGCCGCAAGGGCGGACTGTCGCACATGCACGGCGCCGACCTGGGCGGCTTCGTGCTGGCCGAGCTGGTGCGCCGCAACGGCATTCCCGCCGAGGACTATGACGACGTGGTGTTCGGCTGCGTCGACACCATCGGCCCGCTGGCCGGCAATATTGCCCGCAGCGCGTGGCTGGCTGCCGGCCTGCCGCTGACGGTGCCGGGCGTGACCGTGGACCGGCAGTGCGGCTCCTCGCAGCAGGCCGTGCACTTTGCCGCGCAGGCGGTGATGAGCGGCACGCAGGACGTGGTCATTGCCGGCGGCGTGCAGACCATGACCCAGATCCCGATCTCGTCGGCCATGCTGGCGGGGCAGGCGCTGGGTTTTGCCGACCCGTTCTCGGGCAGCAAGGGCTGGCAGGCACGCTTTGGCGATGCGCCGGTGTCGCAATTCCATGCTGCGCAGCGCATTGCCGATCACTGGAAGTTGTCGCGCGAGGCCATGGAAGTCTACGCGCTGGAAAGCCACCGGCGCGCCGCTGCGGCCATTGAAGGCGGCCGCTTTGCGCGCGAGATCGTGCCGTGCGAAGGCGTGAAGCATGACGAGACCCCGCGCCCTGATACCACGCTGGCCAGGATGGCTGCGCTGGAACCGCTGATGCCCGGCAGTTCGCTGACCGCGGCCGTGTCCAGCCAGACCGCCGATGCCGCCGCCGCGCTGCTGATCGTCTCGGAAGACGCGCTCAAGCGCTACCAGCTCAAACCGCGCGCGCGCATCGCGCATATGAGCGTGCTGGGAGATGACCCGCTGTGGATGCTGACCGCGCCGATCCCTGCGACCAAACGCGCACTGGAGCGCAGCGGCCTGCGCCTGGCCGATATCGACGTGGTCGAGATCAATGAAGCGTTCGCCTCGGTGGCGATGGCATGGCTGGCCGAGACCGGCTACGCGGCCGAGCGCACCAACCCCAACGGCGGCGCCATCGCACTGGGCCACCCGCTGGGCGCCACCGGCGCGCGCCTGATGACCACGCTGCTGCATGAGCTGGAACGAACCGGCGGGCGCTACGGCCTGCAGACCATGTGCGAAGGCGGTGGCCTGGCCAACGTCACCATCATCGAACGCTTGTAAGGAGACCGCCATGGGAATCTGCGACGCACGCACCGTCATCATCACCGGCGCCGGCGGCGGGCTGGGCCGTGCCTATGCGCTGGCCTTCGCCGCCGAGGGCGCCAATGTGGTCGTCAACGACATCCGGCTCGAGGCGGCCGAGGCCGTTTGCGCGGAGATCCGCGCGGCCGGCGGCAGCGCACTGGCCAGCGCTGACGACATCACGCAACTGGCCATCGCGCAGCGCATCGTCGATGCCGCGGTCGAGGCCTTCGGCGAGGTGCATGTGCTGGTCAACAACGCCGGCATCTGCCGCGACCGCATGTTTGTCAGCCTGACCGAAGCGGACTGGGACGACGTCATGCGCGTGCACCTGCGCGGCCACTTCTGCCTGGCCAACCTGCTCGCCAAACGGTGGCGCGATGCCGCCAAGGCCGGCCGCGCCGTCGATGCGCGCATCATCAACACCAGCTCCGGCGCAGGCCTGCAGGGTTCGGTCGGACAGTCGAACTACGCCGCCGCCAAGGCCGGCATTGCCGCGCTCACGCTGGTGCAGGCCGCCGAGCTGGGCCGCTATGGCATCACCGCCAATGCCCTGGCGCCGGCGGCGCGCACCGGCATGACCGAAGACGTGTTCGCCGACATGATGCGGGCGCCGGCCGCCGGCTTTGACTACTATGACCCGGCCAACGTCGCGCCGCTGGTGGTGTGGCTGGGCAGCGCCGCGTCCGCGCAGGTCAACGGGCGCATGTTCGAGGCGGCCGGTGGCATGGTCTCGGTGGCCGACGGCTGGCGCAGCGGACCCAAGACCGACAAGGGATCGCGCTGGCAGCCGGCCGAACTGGGCGCAGCCGTGGCGGAACTGCTGGCGCAGGCGCAGCCGCCCCAGCCGGTCTACGGCAGCTGAGCGCGACGGCCATGGACTTCTCCCTTAGCGTCGAACAGCAGATGGTCCGCGACAGCGCGCGCGACTACCTCGCCGCGCACAGCGATTCGGAGGCGGTGCGGCGCGTGACCGAGGTAGGCCCGGCGCACGACGAGGCCCTGTGGCAAGCGGTCGCGGGCGAACTCGGCTGGTGCGGCATCGCACTGCCCGAAGCCGTGGGCGGCGCCGGCCTGGGCGCGCCCGGGCTGGTGCTGCTGCAGGAACAACTGGGCCAGCGCCTGGCCTGCGTGCCGTTCTGGTCCGCCGTGTGCGTGGCCGCCCCCTGGCTGCAGGCCAGCCTGGGCCCGCGTGGCAGCGCGCAGTGGCTGGAACGGCTGGCCTGTGGCGAGCTTCGTGCCGCCGCGGTGCTGCCGGACGATGGCGGCTGGCAGTACGACGGCGCCGCGATTGGCGCGCAGGCAAGCACGGATGGCTTCGTGCTGCGTGGCTGCGCTGCCCAGGTGGCCGATGCCGTCGGCGCTGACTGGCTGCTGGTGCCGGCCCGACTCGAAGACGGCGTGCCTGCGCTGTTCCTGCTGGAACCGACAGCACTGGCACAGGATGCGCGATTCATGCTGGCGCCGCTCGATACGCTGGACCGCACGCGGCCGCTGGCCGCGCTGCGGCTGGACGGGCTGCCGGTGCCCGCCAGCGCCTGCCTGGCGCGCGCGGACGCGGCGGCCTCCGGCCTGGCCCATGCCTGGTGGCACGGCAAGCTGATGCTGGCGGCGGAGCAGCTTGGCGCGGCCCAGCAATGCCTGGACCTGACCGTGGCCTATGCCTCGGAACGGATCCAGTTCGGCCGCGCCATCGCTTCGTTCCAGGCGGTCAAGCACCGCTGCGCGCAGATGATGGTGCTGGTCGAGGCAGCGCGCTCGGCAGTGTATGGCGCGGCGCAGGCGTGGGAAATGAGCGATGTGGCCGATGGTACCGGCATCCGCCTCGACATCGCCGCCGCATCCGTGGCCGCCGACGATGCCCTGCGCTTCTGCGCGCAGGAGGCCATCCAGTTGCATGGCGGTGTCGGCTTCACTTGGGAGTACGACCCCCAGCTCTATTTCAAGCGCGCGCAGGCCGCCAGCCACTGGCTGGGCGGTGCCGGCGCGGCGCTGGCGTATCTCGCAGCAAATGGCCCGCACGCCTGGAGGACAGCATGACAGCGAATCACGAGGCGGCATTTCGCGCCGAAGTCGCGCAGTGGATGGCCGCCAACCTGGCCGGCGAGTTCGCCTGCCTGAAGAACCGCGGCGGCCCCGGCGACGAAGAGGCCTATCCCGAACTGCGCAAGGCATGGGAGCGCCGGCTGGCCGAAGGCGGCTGGACCGGCCTGGGCTGGCCGCGCGCGCATGGCGGGCGCGAGCTGCCGGTCATGCAGCAGGTGATCTTTCATGAGGAATATGCGCGGGCGGCGGGGCCGGGGCGCATGGGCCATATCGGCGAGGGGCTGATCGGCCCGACCCTGGTCGCCTTCGGCACCGAGGACCAGAAGGCGCGCCTGCTGCCCGGCATCCTGAATGGCACCGCGTTCTGGTGCCAGGGGTATTCGGAGCCTGGGGCGGGCTCGGACCTGGCCAATGTGCGCACGCGGGCGGAGCGCGATGCGGCCAGTGGCGACTGGCTGGTGAGCGGCCAGAAGGTGTGGACCTCGCTCGCGCACGATTCGGACTGGATCTTCGTGCTGGCGCGCTGCGAGCCCGGCTCGCGCGGCAGCAAGGGCCTGATCTTCCTGATGCTGCCGCTGGACCAGCCCGGCATCGAGATCCGGCCGATCCGCCAGATGGGCGGTGGCGCCGAATTCAATGAGGTGTTCTTCGACGGCGCGCGTGCCGCCGCCGCCGATGTGCTGGGCGCGCCCGGCGATGGCTGGCGCATCGCCATGGCGCTGCTGGGCTTCGAGCGCGGCATCTCCACGCTGGGCCAGCAGATGCAGTTCA
Organism: Cupriavidus necator N-1; assembly: GCF_000219215.1. NCBI lineage: Bacteria > Pseudomonadati > Pseudomonadota > Betaproteobacteria > Burkholderiales > Burkholderiaceae > Cupriavidus > Cupriavidus necator. The sequence goes on from NC_015723.1 coordinate 647,470, forward strand.
CGCATGAACTGGAATGGGTGGCGCAGACCGCGCGCGACAACGGCAGCAGCCGCGACGCGCTGGTGCGCCAGCGCATTGCGCGCGCCTGGGCCGGCCTGCGCGTGATGCGCGCCAATGCGCTGCGCATGCTGGCAGGCGCGGCGCAGGCAGGCCAGGACGGTGGCACCGCGCTGCAGCGCGAGGCGCTGATCTACAAGTACTACTGGTCAAACTGGCACCGCGACCTGGGCCAGCTGGCGCTGGACGTGCTGGGCCCGCTGGCCAATGTGCTGGACGCCGGCGACACGCGCCGCACGCGGCTGCAGCAGATGGCGCTGTTCTCGCGCGCCGACACCATCTACGCCGGCACCAACGAAATCCAGCTCAACATCATCGCCGAACGCGGCCTCGGCATGCCGCGCGAAGCACGAGGACAGCCATGACCCTGAACACCGAAATCCCCAGCGCCCCAGCCTATGTGCCGGGCCATCAGCTGCTCGCCGGCAAGAGCGTGCTCATCACCGCGGCGGCGGGCGCCGGCATCGGCTTTGCCGCCGCGCGCCGCTGCGCGGAGGAGGGCTGCCGCGCGCTGATGATCTCCGATGTTCACCAGAAGCGGCTGGACGAAGCGGTCGGGCGCCTGCGCGCGGAAACCGGCCTGCAGGCGATCCATGGCCAGCTTTGCGATGTGTCGGATGAAGCGCAGGTGCGCGCACTTGTGGCCGCCGCCGAAGAAGTTTTGGGCGGAACCGACGTACTGATCAACAACGCCGGCCTGGGCGGCTCGCGCCGCCTAGTTGATATGGACGATGCCGAGTGGTCGCGCGTGATCGATATTTCCCTCACGGGCACCTTCCGCATGACGCGCGCGATGTTGCCGCACATGCAGGCGCGCCGGCGCGGCGCCATCGTCAACAACGCCTCGGTGCTGGGCTGGCGTGCGCAGAAGGAGCAGTCGCACTACGCCGCGGCCAAGGCCGGGGTGATGGCGCTGACGCGCTGCAGCGCGATGGAGGCCGCCGAATTTGGCGTGCGCATCAATGCGGTGGCGCCCAGCATCGCGCTGCATGACTTCCTGAAGAAGTCGGCGCCGGCCGACCTGCTGCGCCAGCTCAGCGAGCGCGAAGCCTTCGGGCGCGCGGCCGAGGTGTGGGAGGTGGCCAATGTGATGGTGTTCCTGGCCAGCGACTATGCCTCGTACATGACGGGCGAGGTGCTGCCGGTGAGCAGCCAGCGGGCTTGAAGGGAAACAGTTGGGACCGGGAACAACGCAGGAACCAGACATGCCAAGAATCTTCCGTTCTGCCGAAGACATCCACGCCGCCGTCGGCCAGCGCCTCGGCGAAAGCGCCTGGACCCAGATCACCCAGGAACAGGTCAACCAGTTCGCCAATGCCACCGGCGACCACCAGTGGCTGCACGTGGACCCTGAGCGCGCCGCGCAGGGCCCATACGGCGCCTGCATCGCGCACGGCTACCTGACGCTGGCGCTGGTCAACCAGTTCCTGCCGGAACTGGTCACGGTCGAAGGCATGAAGTGGGGCGTCAACTACGGCTGCGACAAGGTGCGCTTCCCGGCGCCGGTGCGCGTGGGCGCGCGCGTGCGCGGCGTGGGCGAGCTGGTGCGGGCCGAGACCTTGCAGGGCGGCGTGCAGTCGGTGGTGCGCATGACCGTGGAAATCGAAGGCGGGGACAAGCCGGCCTGCGTGGCCGAGACCATCAGCCGCTATTACTTCTGAACAGGAATCCAGAATGAAAGAAGCAGTCATTGTCGCCGTCGCGCGCACACCGATCGGCAAGGCCTTCCGCGGTGCCTTCAACGACACCGAGGCCCCGGTGCTGGGCGGCCACGTGGTGCGCGCGGTGGTGGAGCGCGCCGGCGTGGATCCGTCCGAGGTGGAAGATGTGCTGATCGGCGCGGCCGCGCAGCAGGGCACCCAGGGCTACAACCTGGGCCGCCTGTGCGCGGTGGCGGCCGGTCTGCCGGACAGCGTGCCCGGCATGACCATGGACCGCATGTGCGGCTCGGGCCTGATGACGATCGCGGCGGGCGCCCGCGCGATCCAGTGCAGCGAGGCCGACATCATCGTGGCCGGCGGCGCGGAATCCATCTCGCTGACGCAGACCAAGCACAAGAACAGCTACCGCGCCCAGTCCGAAGCGGTGCTGGCGCGGCAGCCGGCAGCCTATATGGCAATGATCGAGACCGCCGAGGTGGTGGCACGCCGCTACGGCATCAGCCGCGCCGAGCAGGATGCCTACGCCTGGCGCAGCCAGCAGCGCACCGCCGAGGCACAGCGGCGCGGTGCCTTCGACGACGAGATCGTGCCGCTGGAAACGCGCCGCGCGCTGTTCGACAAGGCCGGCACGCTGACCGGCCACGAGACCGTGCGGCTTGCGCACGACGAGTGCAACCGGCCCGATACCACGGCCAGCAGCCTGGAGGCGCTGAAGCCGGTCTGGAGCGGCGGACAGGCTGTGGCCGCCGGCGAGCACATCACCGCCGGCAATGCTTCGCAACTGTCGGACGGCGCCGCCGCGGTGCTGCTGATGAGCGCCGACGAGGCCCGCCGCCGCGGCCTGCGCCCGCTGGGACGCTACCGCGGCATGGCGGTGGCGGGCTGCGCGCCGGACGAGATGGGGATTGGCCCGGTGTTCGCCGTGCCCAGGCTGCTCGAGCGCCATGACATGACGGTGGCGGATGTGGGCCTGTGGGAGCTGAACGAGGCCTTTGCCTGCCAGGTGCTGTACTGCCAGCAGAAGCTGGGCATCCCGGATGCGCGGCTGAACGTCAACGGCGGCGCGATCTCGATCGGCCATCCGTTCGGCATGTCGGGTGCGCGCATGACCGCGCACGCGCTGATTGAAGGCCGGCGCCGCGGCGTGCAGCAGGCGGTGGTGACCATGTGCATCGGCGGCGGCATGGGCGCCGCCGCGCTGTTCGACATCCTGTAATCACAAGCAGCCCCTGCAGGGACCGGCCCGCAACGAGGCCGCCTGCCATCACTCCAACCGGAGGAGACATCATGAAACGACTGATCGGCGTCGCCATGTCGCTGGCCGTGCTGGCCACCGCGGTATGGGCCTTCGCGCCGCGCCCGCTGCCGCCGTTCGCGGCTACGACGCTGCGCCCGGACGGCCTGCAGGTCAACGGCATCGCGCGCGCCGGCGAGCGCCTGGTGGCGGTGGGCGAGCGCGGCCAGATCCTGTTCAGCGACGACCAGGGCCGCAACTGGCGCACGGCCGTCGTGGATCATCCGCAAGGCGCCGCGCTGACCCAGGTGGTCTTTGCCGACAGCCGCCACGGCATGGCGGTCGGGCACAGCGGCTGGATCCTGCGCACCGAAGACGGCGGTGCCCACTGGCAGCAGGTGGCCTTCGACGCGCGCTCGTCCGATCCGCTGCTGGGCGCCTGGGCGCAGGCGGGCGGCCCGTGGTTCGCGGTCGGCAGCTTTGGCCGCTTCCTGGTCTCGCGCGACCAGGGCAGGCACTGGGAGGCGGCCGCAGACAAGGCCATGCAAGACCGCCACCTCAACGGCATTGCCGGCGATGGGCAGGGACGCCTGATGCTGGTCGGCGAAGCCGGCCTGGTGCTGCGCTCGCCCGACGGCGGCAGCCGCTGGGAGGTGGTGAAGTCCCCCTACGAGGGTTCGCTGTACGGCGTGCAGCCGCTGCGCGACGGCGCCTGGCTGGCTTTCGGCATGCGCGGCAACGCCTTGCGCAGCGAGGACTTCGGCGCCACCTGGCAGGCCGCGGACACTGGCCTCAAGACCTCGTTCTTCGGCGGCGTCGAGCTGCCCGATGGCCGCATCGTGCTGGCCGGGCAGGGTGGCACGCTGGTGATGTCCGCCGACGGCGGGCGCCAGTTCACCGCCTTGCCCGCCGGCAGCCCGCAGACCCTGGCCGCGCTGGCCCCTGCCGGCAAGGACACGCTGGCGCTGGGCGGCAATGGCGGCCTTGCCGGCGCCACGCTCGCCGCCAACCCCCGCTGACCCTGCCTGACCCTGGCTAACCGAATGCGAGAACGATCATGACCCGCCCCCATTCCTCCGGCCGCCTGGGCCGCCTTGTCGATGCCTGTGCCAGCCTGCTGATGCACCGGCGCCGCCTGCTGCTGGTGCTGTGCCTGGCCGTGACCGTGGCGCTGGGCGTCTCGGCCACGCGGCTGCGGCTCGATCCCGGCTTCAACAAGATGATCCCGCTGCAGCACCGGTACATGCAGGTGTTTACCAAATACGCGAGCACCTTCTCCGGTGCCAATACGGTGCTGCTGAGCCTGCGCTGGAAGGGCGACGGCGACATCTATAACGCGGCCTTCATGGACAAGCTGCGCCGCGCCACCGATGACGTGTTCTTCATTCCCGGCGTGGACCGGTCGCGCGTGTTCTCGCTGTTCACGCCCAATGTGCGCTACACCGAGGTGACGGAGGCGGGCTTTCGCGGCGACGTGGTGGTTCCGGGGCGCTTCTCCGGCACGCCGGCCGAGCTCGATAAGGTGCGCCGCAACGTGGCGCGCTCCGGCCAGATCGGCCGCCTCGTCAGCAACGACCTGAGGTCCGCGCTGATTCGCGCGGAGCTGCGTGAGACCGATCCGGCCACCGGCAAGACCATCGACTACGGTTCGGTCGCACGCCAGCTGGAGAAGATCCGCGGGGAATTCAGCGGCACCGACGTCGAGGTCAATATCGTCGGCTTTGCCAAGCTGGTGGGCGATGTGGAAGAGGGCATCGCCGGCGTGATGGGCTTCTTCGCGCTGGCCTTCGCCGTGACTGCGCTGCTGCTGTGGCTGTACACGCGCTCGCTGCGCATCACGCTGCTGTCGCTGGTGGTGGCGCTGCTGCCCGTGGCCTGGCTGCTGGGCCTGCTGCCGCTGCTGGGCTACGGCATCGACCCAATGTCGATCCTGGTGCCGTTCCTGATCTTCTCGATCGGGGTCTCGCACGCGGTGCAGATGACCAATGCCTGGAAGCAGGAAGTGGTGCAGGGGCATGGTGCGCTGGACAGCGCCAGCGCGGCCTTCCGCAAACTGTTCATCCCCGGCACGGTCGCGCTGCTGACCAACGCGCTCGGGTTCATGGTCATCATGCGCATCGAGATCGACATCGTGCGCGAGCTTGGCATCACGGCCTGCCTGGGTGTGCTGCTGATGATCGTGACCAACAAGGTGTTCCTGCCGATCCTGCTGTCGTACACGCGGCTGGAGCCGTCGGCGCTGGCATCGGCGCAGGCCCGGCGCGCGCAGGGAACCGGCGGGCTGTGGCAGAAGTTCGGCGCGCTGGCGCGCCCGGGACCGGCGCTGGGGGTGTTCGTGGCCGCGCTCGCGCTGCTGGCGGCCGGCGCCATCGATTCACGCGGCCTGAAGATCGGCGATGTCGGCAGCGGCGCACCGGAACTGCGCGCGGATTCGCGCTACAACCGCGATAGCGCCAGCATCGTGAGCCAGTACAACATCGGCTCGGATGCACTGACCGTGGTGGTGGAGCCCACCGGCTTCGACGACGGCTGCCTGCACTACCCGGTGATGAGTGCGGTGGAACGCTTCGAGATGCATATGCGCGGCGTGTCCGGCGTGCAGTCGGTAGTGAGCGTGTCATCGCTGGCCAAGGTGGTGATCGGCGCCTACAACGAGGGCAACCCGCGCTGGGAGGCGCTGCCGCGCAGCAGCGAGGGCCTGAGCCAGGGCGCCAAGGCCTTCGACCCGGACAACGGCATGAATACCTCGAACTGCCAGGCCATCCAGGTGCTGATCTACACGGCCAACCATGAGGGCGCCACCATCGCCCACATCATCCGCGAGATCCGCCGCTTCACCGCCGCCGACAAGACCCCCAACGTGGCGTTCCGCCTGGCCGGGGGCAATATCGGCGTGATGGCGGCCACCAATGAGGCCGTGGAGGAAGCCGAAGTGACCATGCTGCTGTCGATCTTCGGCGCGATCACGCTGCTGTGCCTGCTGACGTTCCGCTCGTGGCGCGCGGTGCTGTGCATCATCGTGCCGCTGACGCTGGTGTCGGTGCTGTGCAATGCGCTGATGGCGCGGCTTGGCATCGGGCTGAAGGTGTCGACGCTGCCGGTCATCACACTGGGCGTGGGCGTTGGCGTGGACTACGGCATCTACCTGTATGAGCGCATCCAGCACCAGATCCGCGAGGAAGGACAGGCCTTGCCGCAGGCCTTTGCCGAGGCCATGCGCCAGCGCGGTTCGGCGGCGCTGTTCACGGCGCTGACGATGTGCATCGGCGTGGGCACCTGGGCCTTTGCCGCGCTCAAGTTCCAGGCCGACATGGGGATCCTGCTGGCCTTCATGTTCCTGGTGAACCTGTTCGGTGCGGTGTCTTTGCTGCCGGCGCTGGCTGCGTGGCTGGGGGTGGAGGAAGAAGAGCGTGCACGCGTGGCCGCCGGTGGTGCCGGTGGCGCAGCGCGCGGCGAGACGGTGACGCCGGCGCACGCCTTGAAATCCGACGTGGTATAGGGCCGATGTCCCGGAGAAACAACATGCACGATAACCAGGCTTCCGCGGCGGCGGCATTCACGCCGGTCCGCATCGGCCCGCTCACGCTGCGCAACCGCTTGATCAAGGCCGGCGCCAACGAGGGCATGACGCCGCAGGGCCTGCCGACCCAGGCCCTGGTCAGGCACCACCGCGAGCTTGCCGCGGGCGGCGTGGGCATGACCACGGTAGCGTATGCGGCGGTGGCCGACGACGGCCTGACTTTTTCGCACCAGCTCAGCATGCGCCCGGAGCAGGTTGCGCCCCTGCGCGTGCTGACCGATGCCGTGCATCGCGAAGGCGCTGCGGCCTGCCTGCAGATCACCCATGCGGGCTCGTTCACCACCATGCGCCACGGCGGCAGCCGCGCGCCGGGCAGTGCTTCGGCCGGACTCAATGCCTTTGGCATGCTGCATGGCGTGTATTTCCAGCGTGCCATGCGCGAGGCGGACATGGCACGCGTTGCCGGCCAGTTCGCCGCGGCAGCGCGTCTGGCGCGCGAAGCCGGCTTCGATGCGGTGGAAATCCACATGGGGCACGGCTACCTGCTCAACCAGTTCCTGTCGCCGCTGAGCAACCGGCGGCGCGATGCGTTCGGCGGCGGCGTGGAGAACCGCACCCGCTTTCCGGCCGCGGTGCTGCGCCAGGTGAAGGACGCGGTCGGCGCCGAGCTGGCGGTCTGCTGCAAGCTGAGCGTCAGCGACGGCGTGCCGGGCGGCAACGAACCTGCGGATTCCGCCGTGACCGCGCGCCTGCTGGAGGCGGAAGGCGCCGACCTGCTGACCCTCAGCGGCGGGCGCAACGTGGAGAGCCCGTGGGCGCTGTTCGGCAGCCCCATGCCCACGGCGCAGATGAAGGCCGCCGCACCGACCGCGGTGGCGCGCTTCGGCATCACCATGCTGGAAAAGCGTACGCCGCGCGCGCTGGCCTTTCGCGAGCTGTATTTCCTGGAAGCGTCGCGCGTGGTGCGGCGGGCGGTGCGCATGCCGCTGGCCTATATCGGCGGCGTCAAGTCGATCGGCAATGTCGCGCAGCTGATGGAAGAGGGTTTCGACTGCGTCGCGCTGGCGCGCGCGCTGATCCACGATCCCGCGCTGGTCGCCAACTGGCGCAGCGGCGCGGTGGCGCATTCGGCCTGTGACAGCTGCAATGGCTGCGTGGCCCGGATCTACGATCCGGCCGGCGTCAGTTGCGTGCACGGCCCGGGCAATGATCCGGCTCTGACCAGGATTGCCGCGCTGCAGTAGTCCGATGGGACGATGAGCCGCCGGCCAGACGCTCTTATCTTGAAGGTCCCACGGGAATTCAAGGAGACAGACGCCATGACCGCTGACGGCAACCAGACTGGCTACAAGGCCGGCTACAAGATCGAATCACGCCCGCCCGAGGCCCGCTTCGCGCGGGGCTGGCATTGCCTCGGCCTGGCCGATGGCTACCGCGACGGCGTGCCGCACACGCTGAATATCTTCGGCCGGCGCCTGGCGGCATTTGCCGACTCGACCGGCGCGATTCGGGTGATCGACGGCTACTGTCCGCACATGGGGGCGGACCTGAGCACCGGCACCGTGCAGGGCGACAACCTGGTCTGCCCGTTCCACGGCTGGCAATGGGGCGGCGACGGCGGCTGCAAGTCCATCCCTTACTGCAAGCGCGTGCCGCCCAAGGCCCGCGTCGGCGCCTGGGAGACCTGCGAGCAGAACCGGCTGCTCTTCATCTGGCACGATCCCGAAGGCCGCCCGGCCCCCCCCGAGGTGGCGATCCCGCGCATCGAGGCCTGCTTCTCATCGGATTGGTCGGACTGGGCCATCGACGAGATGCTGATCCGCACCAACTGCCGCGAGCTGGTCGACAATATCTCTGACATGGCGCATTTCGGCACGGTCCATGGCGCGCCGGTGGACTACTTTGCCAACCTGTTCGAAGACCACAAGGCCACGCAGCTGATGATCGGACGCAGTGCTCGGCTCTCCGGCGATGCACAGCTGACGGCGCTGTCCACGTACTTCGGGCCCGCGTACCACATCACCGAGATGAGCGGACAGATGGGCGACCAGCAGATCCACTCGATCCTGCTCAACTGCCATGTGCCGATCGACCTCAACAGCTTCGCGCTGCGCTACGGCGTGCTGGTGAAGAAGATCCCGGGGCTGTCCGAGGAACAGAACCGTGCCATGGCGCAAGCCTATGTGGAGCAGGCCAAACAGGCCTTCTACGAGGACGTGGCGATCTGGGACAGCAAGATCCGCATCGACAACCCGCTGCTGTGCGAAGGCGACGGGCCCATCTACCAGATGCGTGACTGGTACCAGCAGTTCTACACCGACGTGGAACAGGTGCGGCCGTCCAGCGTGGCACGGCGCACGTTCGAGCTGAACCCGGGCGGCATCGAGCCGCCGGCGCTGCGGCATGTGTTCGAGGCCTGATCGACACCGTCATGGAACTCAACCACATGAAAACCGTAGTCATTACCGGAGCCGCGTCCGGCATGGGTGCGGCCGTGCGCCAGCGCATGCTCGCGGACGGCTGCCGGGTCATCGGCATCGACCTGCGCGATGCCGACATCCTTGCCGACCTGTCCAACCCGCAGGGCCGCGCTGCCGCCATCGACGCTGTACTGTCGCGGTCGGGTGGCCGCATCGATCAGCTGGTCTGCTGCGCCGGCCTGGGCCCGCATGTCGAACCCGCCACGCTGGTGGCATCGGTCAACTACTTCGGCGTGGTGGCGCTGCTGGATGGCCTGTTCGAGGCGCTGCGCCAGGGCTCGGATCCGTGCGCCGTGGTGGTGTCGTCCAATTCGGCCACGCTCCAGTCCTGGGAGGGCAGCCCGCTGCGTGATGCCTACCTTGCCGGCGACGAGTCCGGCGTGCGCGCGATGGTGGCAGCCGCCGCGGCGGCGGAAGCCACCCGGGACCAGGCTGGCTATATTGCCTATGCCAGCTCCAAGCATGCGGTGGCGGCGGCCGCGCGGCAACGTGCTGCCGCGTGGGGCCAGGCCGGCGTGCGCTTCAACGTGGTCGCGCCGGGCGCGGTGGAAACGCCGCTGCTGCAGGCAGGGCTGAAGGACCCGCGCTATGGCGACGCCATCCGCGATTTCCTGCCGCCGTTGGGCCGCCGTGCGCAGCCTGAAGAGGTGGCCGCGCTGATCGTCTTCCTGTGCGGGCCGCAGGCGGCCTACATCCATGGCAACGTGGTGTTCATCGACGGCGGCCTGGATGCCGCGCAGCGACCGCTGAACTTCTGATCTCCTGGTCAATGGGGCATCCGCCGCGGCTCGCGGCGGATGCCCCATTTTTATTTGATGGCGTTCCGGACTTACGCGACCACGACATCGTCCTGCATCCGGCGTTCGCGTTCGCCGGGATACAGGGCTTCCTTTTCGAGGTAGAAGCAACCGGCGCAGCCCGGGTTGCAATCGGAGCGGCTGGGCTTTGCCATGTAAAAACCCCCAAAAGTCGTCTCCGACTTCTGGGGGCAGTTCAGGGAGGGGAGGGGAGCGCGACCGGGCGCCAAAGGCTGCGCCCGGCCGGATATCACGATCGGATCAGGTACCCGACCCACGCGCGGCGTCCGGGGAGAAGAACGCCTCGTTGAATTCCGGACTGTTGTTCAGCGTTGCCATCGGGCCTTCGTTGGTCAGGCGGTCCGCCAGGTAGGCACCCGAAATCAGGTCATGGTAGAAGACCGTGGTCGGATAGTAGCGGCGTGCATCATAGGTGTACACCGAGGCCTGGAGATTGGTGCGCCACAACTGGCCGCGGCCATCGTAGTTGTCGGCCGCCAGGGCTAGCCAGCTGTCTTCGTCGAGATACAGGACGCGCTTCGCATACTGGTGCCGGAAACCGGACTTGAGCGTTGCTTCCAGTACCCATACCCGATGCGGTTCATAGCGCATGACGTCCGGATTAGCGTGGCCATTCGTGAGCAGCTCCTTGTACTTGACGGAAGTGCTCAGCAGCTTGTAGTTGTGGTACGGGACGAAGATCTCTTTCTTGCCGACGATCTTCCAGTTGTAGCGTTCGCCCGAGCCGTTGAAGAGCCGGTCGTCGTCCACGGTGCGGAAGCCGCCGGGGCCCTGGGGCTGGTCAAAGCCGAATTCCGGCGCCTGGCGCACCCGCCGCGTGCCCGGGTTGTAGATCCACGTGCGGTTGGTGTCAGAACCCTCCTGGTCCCAGACCGCGTAGCCAACGATCACCTGGCCGCGGTCACGCAACGGCAGGTCCGTGGCGGTGCGGAAGAAGGAGCGCTCGTTGATGGCGTTGTGCGGGTCGAACTTGCCGTTATTGCGCGGCGACAGGATGCTGTATGAGACGCGTCCCCACGCGATCGAGCCGTTCGGATAGACCACGGCCTGGTCGAACTGCGCCTTCTCGGTGCCGATGGCCGACGAGAAGCGCTGGTTCCACAACAGCTCCATCGCGGTTTTCGGAATCGGGTAGGGAACCTGGGGTCCCGCTTCCTTCAGGCCGTTGGCATCGCTCGTCATGCTGACGGTGGCGGCGTAGGTGCGGATGTCCTTGTAGACGGCGTCCTCATACCGGAAGTCGCGATGGCTGGGGTAGACCGGCATCTTGAAGGTGTCGGGGTACTTCTTGAACAGCGCCTTCTGCCCGTCGCTGAGCCGCTCGGCATACTGCGCCATGTTCTGCGCGGTGATGACGAACAGCGGCTTCTCATCGGCATACGGGTCCGGATAGCGTTCGCCGCGCTGGTATTTGACATGGGCCGGCGTGCCCAGCCACTTGCCGGACCATGCCGGGACCTCGCCGTCCTTGCTGGCGGCACGCTCGGCGCCCATCGGCGTGAGGGGGCCATCCAGTTGCTTGAGTTCCTCCGGGGTGACCTTCGCCCACGATGCCGCCGCCAGGGCCATGCTGGTGAGCAGCAGGCCACCGCGTATCAGTTGTCTTGTGCTGGATTTCATTGAAGTCTCGCTCCTTGTAAAGAGGAATTGCCGGCGCTGGCTGTGCCTGTGCCTGTGCCTGTGGTGACAGCGTAGTGATGGCGCGGCGGCGGGGAATCGTTGGAACGGACTAGTGGATTTCCCTAGCCTCCGGCGTGGCGGAGGGCTGGGTGTGGCGCGGGGGGCCAATCCGGGTGGCGTGCCAGCATCCCGCGAGGATTGCGGGAGCGTACCGGGGCGGTACGGGAAGGGGAGGGGGAGCGGGAGCTGAAACGGCGCGAGGCCGGGCAAGTGCCCGGCCTCGCGCCAGCGTGCGGCCAGCGGCCGCAGCCAGGGTCAGGCTTCCATCACTTCGCCGAAGCGCTGCAGATGGAAGTCGCTGTCGCCCAGCAACTGGTCCAGCATGGTCAGGCGCTTGAAGTAGTCGCCCACGGACAGCTCATCCGTCATGCCCATGCCGCCATGCAGCTGCACGGCCTGCTGGCCGACGAAGCGACCGGCACGGGCCAGCGTCACCTTGGCCGCGGACAGCATGCGGCGGCGCGTGGCGGGATCGGCCTCGTCCAGCGCCTGGACTGCGACGTAGGCCATCGACAGCGCCAGTTCCTTCTGCACCAGCATGTCGGCCATGCGGTGCTGCAGTGCCTGGAAGCTGGCCAGCGGCTTGCCGAACTGCTGGCGCGTGCCCAGGTACTCGGCGGTGATCTCGATCAGCTTTTCCATGGCGCCGGCGCCCTCGGCGCACAGCGCGGCAACGCCATGCTCCAGGCCCACGCCCAGCGCGGCCAGGCCGTCAGCGGGCTCGCCCACCAGCGCGCTGGCCGGCACGGTCACGTCCTGCAGCGACAGGTCGGCGGCGCGCAGGCCGTCGATGGTGGGATAGGCGGTGACGCCCAGGCCCTTGCTGTCGCGCGGCACCAGGAACAACGCAATCTCATTGCTGCCGGCCACGCGCGCGGTCAGCAGGTAGGCGTCGGCGGCACCGCCGTGCCAGACCACGCTCTTGATGCCGTTGAGCACGTAGCCGTCGCCGCTGCGCTCGGCGCTGGCGCGGGCCGATTCCGGGCGGTAGCGGGTGGTCGGCTCCAGGTAGGCCAGCGTGACGATGCGCTCGCCCGAGGCGATCGCGGGCAGCCATTCTTCCTTCTGCGCGGCGCTGCCGTGGGCGGCCAGGATGGCCGCGGCCATCACGCCGCTGGGCGTGACCGGCTCCAGCACCAGGCCGCGGCCCAGTTCGCGCTGCACCACCAGCTGGCTGGCGGGGCCTTCGCCGAAGCCGCCGAAGTCGGCCGGCACGGTCAGGCCCAGCACGCCCATTTCAGCGAGCTTGTTCCACATGCCGCGATCCAGGCTCTCGCCTGCGCGCGCGCTCTTGCGGCGGGCCTCGAACGTGTATTCGGTATCGATGAAGCGACGCAGGCTGTCCGCCAGCATCTGTTGCTCTTCGCTGTAGGTGAAGTCCATGTCAGCTATCCCTTCAGAAACCCAGGATCATCTTGGAGATGATGTTCTTCTGCACTTCGGTCGCGCCGCCGTAGATCGAGGTCTTGCGCATGTCGTAGTAGGTGGAGGCGGCAGGGGCGGCCCAGTCAGGGCCCGCCACCGGCTGCGTCGCGCCCGGCTCAAGCCAGTCCGGCGAATACGGCCAGGCGTTGGGGCCGGCCACTTCCATCATCAGCATGCCCAGGTCCTGCTGCACCTCGGAGCCGCGGATCTTGACGATTGATGCCTCGGGGCCGGGGGTGCCGGCGGCCTGCGTGGCGACGCGCAGCAGCAGCATTTCCAGCGCCATGATGTCCATCTCGACGCGGGCGATCTTGTCGCGCATGCGCACGTCTTCGATCAGCGGGCGGCCGGCGCCGTCGGTGGCCTGGCTGGCGTAGTGCTTGAGCAGGCGCAGCTCGCGGTGGCAGTGGCCGATGCCGGCAATGCCGGTGCGCTCATGGCCGAGCAGGTACTTGGCATAGGTCCAGGCGCGGTTCTCTTCGCCGACCAGGTTCTCGACCGGCACTTCCACGTCTTCGAACCAGGTCTCGTTGACGTCATGGCCGCCGTCGAGCGTCTTGATCGGGCGCACCGTCACGCCGGGCGACTTCATGTCGATCAGCAGCATCGAGATGCCTTCCTGGGCCTTGGCCTCCGGGTCGGTGCGCACCAGGCAGAAGATCCAATCGGCAAAGTGGGCCATGGTGGTCCAGGTCTTCTGGCCGTTGACGATGTACTTGTCGCCCTTGCGCACCGCGCGCGTCTTCAATGAGGCCAGGTCGGAACCCGAGCCCGGCTCGGAGTAGCCCTGGCACCAGAAGTCGTCGATATTGGGGATGCGCGGCAGGAAGCGCTGCTGCATCTCGGGGCTGGCGTACTTCATCAGCACCGGCCCGATCATGGTCAGACCGAACGGCAGCATGCGCGGCGCGCCGGCGCGGAAGGTCTCGATCTCGAAGATCAGGCGCTGCAGCGCGGTCCAGCCGGTGCCGCCCCATTGCCTGGGCCAGGTCGGCGCACCCCAGCCGCGGGCCTGCAGGATGCGGTGCCAGCGGATGTAGTCGTCCTTTTCCACGCGCTGGTGGTTGAGTACCTTGTTGCGGATGTCTTCCGGCAGGCTGGCCTGCGCGAATGTGCGGACCTCCTCGCGGAAGGCCTGTTCCTCGGCGGTGAAACGCAAATCCATCTGAATGTCCCCTGTGGTACGCGGGCCGCGCGGCGCTTTTGGCTCAGCCTGGTTGTGCAGTGCGTCAAAGCGGCGGCCCTCACTGTGCCGGCCGATTGTAGGGGCCGGGCGCGATTCCTTGCTTCATCAATGATAAAGCCGTCCTTCGTGGAGGCGGAACCACCTGCGCCGGGTGGTGGCGGGGCGGACGGCGGCTGGCCAGTGGCGTTGACGAACACGGCCTTAGTGAATTCCAAATGGCTCCGGCACGGGGCTTGCCGCAAACTGATGCAGCCAGTTTCATGTGGCCGGGTGCATTCCGCCGCATATCCGACTCAGCTTGCATCGAGAGACCCACCAGCACCATGTCTTCCTTCCGCCCCGAATATATCCACGACATCCCCCGCTACTGGGCCGCGCAGACGCCCGACGCGCCGTGCCTGCACGAGAACGGCGCCGTCATCAGCTACGGCGAGCTGTGGCGGCGCATCGAGGCCGCCCGCGACTGGCTGGCGGCGCAGGGCGTGGGCGAGGGCGACCGCGTGATGGTGGTCGGCGAGAACTGCAACGAGATGGTGGTCACGCTGTTCGCCAGCAGCCTGCTGCACGCCTGGCCGATCCAGGTCAACGCGCGCCTGTCCGCGCGCGAGATCGACAATATCCGCGATCATGCGCAGCCGGCGCTGGTGCTGTTCACCGGCCATGTGTCCGACGTGGCCGCGGCGCACGGCGAGCGGCTGGGCGCACAGGCCACCGGCTGCCCAGTGTTCGACGCTGGCATGCGGGTGGTGCGCGCGGCCACCCCGCCGCAGCGCGAGCCGGCCGGGCTGGCCCGCAGCGTCGCCACGCTGATTTATACCTCCGGCACCACCGGTGCGCCCAAGGGCGTGATGGTGCCGCATGCGGGCCTGACGCAGTTTGCGCGCATCTCCGCCACCTCGCGCGACATGGGCCCGGCCGACGTGGCCTACGGCGCCTTGCCGATGTCGCATATCTTCGGCATTGCCACGGTGCTGATGGCCACGCTGTATGCCGGCGCCAGCCTGTTCCTGCGCCCTCGCTTCGACGCCAATGAAGTGTTCGAGTCGCTGGCGTCGCCCGGCGTCACCATCCTGCAGGGCGTGCCGACCATGTTCACGCGCCTCATGGCGGTGGCGCCCACCGTCGGCGCGAAGCCCGGCGCCTATCCGCGCCTGCGCTACCTCTATACCGGCGGCGCGCCGCTGGACCCCACGCTTAAGCGCGAGGTCGAAACCCTGTTCGGGCAGGCGCTGCACCATGGCTACGGCATCACCGAATACGCCGGCTCGCTCTTCATCACGCGCATGGAAGCCCCGCGCGCCGACTGCTCGGCCGGCTATATCGTCGAAGGCGTGGAGATCGAGATCACCGATGCCGAAGGCAAGCCGCTGCCCGCCGGCGAGCGCGGCCAGATCCGCGTGCGCGGCCCGGGCGTGATGCTGGGCTATTACCACAACCCCGAGCAGACCGCCGAGGCGCTGCTGCCCGGCGGCTGGCTCAACACCGGCGACCTGGGCTACCTGGATGCCGACGGCGCGCTGTTTATCTCCGGCCGCTCCAAGGACCTGATCATCCGCTCCGGCTTCAACGTCTACCCGATCGAGGTCGAGTCGGTGATCAACGCCTTCCCCGGCGTGCGCCAGTCGGCCGTGGTGGGACGCACCACCGCCGACGGCAACGAGGAAGTGGTGGCCTTCATTGAAATGCAGGACGGCGCCGAGCTTGACCGCAAGGCGCTGGACACCTACCTGCGCGAGAGCCTGGCCCCGTACAAGCGCCCGGCCGAGGTCCGCACCGTCGAGGTGATTCCGACCACGGCGAGCGGCAAGCTGCTCAAGCAGCCGCTGCGCGCCTTGCTCGATTAAGCGCCCGCCGGGCATGCTGGCCCCGGGCAATATCAGCCATACCTGGAGGAGACAACAATGAAGACATGGACGACACTGGCAGCCCTGACCGCCACGCTGCTGCTGCAGGGCGCGGCGTGGGCCGCCGACGCCTACCCGTCGCGGCCGGTCAAGCTGCTGGTGGGCTACGCGCCCGGCGGCCCGGTCGACACCGCCGCGCGCATCTATGCCGAGCAGCTCGGGCGCGCGCTCAAGCAGCCGGTGGTGGTGGACAACCGTGCGGGCGCCAGCGGCGCGATCGCCGCCGACATGACCGCCAAGGCGGCGCCGGACGGCTACACGCTGTATTTCGTCGCCAGCCCGACCATGACCATGACCCCGCTGATCCAGCACTCGGTCAACTTTAACCCGGTCAAGGACTTTACCTATATCGGCCTGATCACCGATTACACCAACGTGTTGCTGGTGAACAAGGACTTCCCGGCGAAGAACGTGGGCGAGCTGGTCGACTATGCGCGCAAGCACCCTGAGGGGGTCTCGTTCGGCTCGGCCGGCATTGGGGCATCGAACCATCTGTCCGCGGAACTGCTGGCTCAGATGAACAACGTGAAGATGCTGCACGTGCCGTACAAGGGTAATGCGCCGGCCATGGCTGACGTGATGAGTGGCAAGGTGACGTTCATGTTCGACATTACCGGGACGGCCATCGGGCATATCAATGGCGGCAAGGTGCGTGCGCTGGCGGTTACGTCGAAGACCCGCAACCCGGCGCTGCCGAACGTGCCGACCATGATCGAGTCGGGGCAGAAGGACTATGACCTGACTGGCTGGTATGCGCTGGTGGGGCCGCAGAAGCTGCCGGCGGATGTTGTGGACAAGCTGGTCAAGGCGCAGAAGGCGGTTGGGGAGGATGCTGCTTTCCGGCAACGTATGACGGCGGGGGGGTATGACGTCAATATCAGCACGCCGAAGGCGCTGGGGGATCGGATTCAGCGGGAGCTGGCGCTTTGGGGTGGGGTGGTGAAGGCGGCGAAGATTCAGGCGGATTGAGGGGGGAGGGGCTGGATGGGGGTGGGGGTCTTGGCTGGCGTGTGGTTCTTGACTAGCGTGGGCTGTTTCGCCGGCGTAGCCGGCGACCTACTTTCTGTCCGAGCGACAGAAAGTAGGCAAAGAGCGCGTCGCCTGGGGGCGGCTGGCCATAAATTGCACGGTGTTGGTCATATGGCGGCGGTGCTTGCCGTTTTGCGTGGTTGCCCGTTGGGCCTGTCAGTTTTTTTGTGTGCAGGGCAGTTAAAGGCTCATCGTCATTTCGACCGGTGAGCCAGTATTATCTCAACGATGTGGATGGGTGAAGCGCTCCTCGTAGAGGATTGCAAACTGGTTCATGGCAGCCTTCCAGTCATGCGTTGAACTGCCCCACTTCCCGGTGATGTTGCGCAGGGCCAGCCACAGCAGCTTGGTCGCCGCTTCATCGCTGGGGAAGTGACCCCGCGTCTTGATGATCTTGCGCAGTTGGGCGTTGACGCTCTCGATCGCGTTGGTCGTGTAGATGATCTTGCGGATCGCCGGCGGGAACGTAAAGAACGGGATCACCTGGTCCCACGCGCGACGCCAGGACGCGGCGATCGGGGTGTACCGCTTGCCCCATTCCCCTTGCTCGAAGGCCGCCAGCTCGGCCAGCGCAGCCTCCACGGTGGGCGCGGTGTACACGGGCTTGAGCGCCGCAGCCACGGCCCGGCGCTCCTTCCAACTGGCGTATTCCAAACTGTTCCGGATCAGATGCACGATGCAGGTCTGCAGCGTGGTGTTCGGGAACACCGCGGCCAGGGCCTGTTCCATGCCCTTAAGACCATCGGTCACCGCGATCAGTATGTCCTGGGTGCCACGGGTCTTCAGGTCGTTGAACACCTTCATCCAGAACTTGGCACCTTCGGTGGTCTCGATCCACAGGCCCAGGATGTCGCGCGTGCCGTCCGGCAGCACGCCCAAGGCCAGGTAGACGGCCTTGTTGCGCACCACGCCGTCCTCACGCATCTTGACCCGCAGCGCGTCGAAGAACACGACCGGATACATCACCTCAAGCGGGCGGGCCTGCCAGGCAGTGACTTCGTCCATCACTGCATCGGTCACCGAGCTGATGAACTCGGGCGAGACCTCGGTGCCGTACTGTTCGGCCAGAAACGCCTGGATCTCGCGCACGGTCATGCCACGGGCGTACATGGCGATGATCTTGTCGTCGAACCCGGTGAAGCGCCGTTCGTGCTTGGGAATCAGGATCGGATCGAAGCTGCCATCGCGGTCGCGCGGGATGTCCACCCTCAGCGGGCCATCCTCGGTCAGGACGGTCTTGGCGCTCTTGCCGTTGCGCTGGTTGGCCGTGCCGGCCGGGCGCTCCGCGCCCGGCTGGTAGCCCAGGTGATGGCCGAGCTCGGCGCCCAAGGCGCGCTCGATCAGGGCCTTCTTGAACGCCATCGAGGCGTCCTGAACCGCCTCGGCGGTCATGGGGCCCTTCACGAAATGGGCGATCAGGTCCTCGGGAATGGCCGGCAGCTCACGGTCTGCGGCTTGGCTGGTTTTCGTCTTGCGTGGCATACATGCTCCTTATCGACATGTTATGCCCTAAACACAAAATTTCTGACAGGTCCTGCCCGTTCGACCCAGCTACGCTCCCTGTCTGGTGCCTACGTCCACGGACTATTGGACGAACCCGATTAGGCTATTGGCAACCTGCTAACCAGGTCATCGGTGGGACGCCTTCGACTGCGCTGCGCGCACTCAGTATCGCAGGTCGGGTGCCCAGGCACGGAATGCGTCGCTGCTGGCCCGCCACCTCAAGTGAGAATGAGCGGCGGGCCTCCACTTCTACGTTACAGAGGTCAGCAATGCACCAGTCCAGCATCGAACCCGATGCCTTCACCCCACCTCGACTTGATGATTCGCTTTCGCGGTTCAGTCCCGAAACCCGCCGCGCAGCGCGTGAAGACGCGCTGCCTGTTCCTCGGCAACTCTTGCTATTGAATCTGTTGGATCAGGCCGATGCGGTTGCGCGAGGCGCGGCCTGCGTGCTGACGTTGGTTACGCACAGCGAATGTGACGCACAGGAAGAGGGAAGCGTAGCCTTGCGGCCGGCTACGTTGGATGCCTTGCGAGGGCTCTGCCGGGCCTCCCTTGGATTGCTGGCCGACAGGGTAGAAGAAGTCGCGGAGGGAATTGAGGAGGCGATGGTCGGGTAACCAATCGCGGCCCATGATGTCGGGTCGGCGGAAGCAGTTGGCCAAAGTCCGACCTTTCCAAAGCCAGAGATGACTGCATGCGACGCATATCGCATGCAGTTGGCATTCAATGGGAATACCGACACCGCAAGAATCCATCCCGCGCCGTGCCGCCGGGCACGAAGCACGCCGAGGACTCGTCCGGGGAACTGACCTCCCGAAGGGACGGAAGGACCATCTGTGGCCGTGTCTGCATGGGTTCTGCTGGCCGCAATTTTGGTATAAAATTTTATACGGATTGTGGGATGGAGAAAGAGATTCGCTGGGTCGGGTCAGCCTACAACGACCTGCTCGCTTTCCCCGCGGAGGCCCGCCAGCAGGCGGGATTCCAGTTAGGCAAGGTCCAGGCGGGGCTGGAACCAGAAGACTGGAAGCCCTTTGACGACATAGGTACTGGCACTCGCGAGATTCGCCTGCGTGATGCGGGAGGGGCATTTCGAGTGATGTACGTCGCCAAGTTCGAGGAAGCCGTGTACGTCCTGCACTGCTTCCAGAAGAAGACGCAGGCGACGAACCTGAAGGACAAGCGCATCGCCGAGGCTCGCTATCGAGCTATCGCCAACGCGAGGAAAGGCAAGTCATGAAGATCGACACTGAGATCCGCCACGTAACCAAGCCAGGCGCCAATCTGTTCCTGGAACTGGGGTTTTCGCCCGAGGAAGCCAAGCGGCTGCAGGCGGCGTCGAAAAAGCAGATCAACGACACGAAGCTGCTCAAGGAACAGCTCATGGCCGAACTGGCGGCATGGATTGAGCAACACCACCTGAAACAGGCGGAGGCCGCCGAGATCCTGAGGGTGTCTCGTCCGCGCGTGTCGGACGTAGTGAACCGAAAGACGGCCAAATTCACCATCGACACGTTGGTTGAAATGTTGAGCCGCATTGGCAAGCCCGTCCGCTTGGCAATCGGCCGGTAAGCCAGGGGCGCGCAGTAGCGGCGCGCCGCAAACCTGGCAAACGTATGCATGAGCCCACTGATTCATTTAGATGGCAGGCGCTGGCCAGTCTCAGTGAATCAGTGGACTAGACCTCTCTCCGTCACCTCGCCCCTACTGCTAGCAGGAAACAGAAGGAAAGCAGCCGCCTGCAGCATCCGCGGCCCTTGCCTTTTACCCTTCCACCTCCGCCCACCCCTGCATCGCCTGCCCGCCAGCATTATCGCCAGTCCACAGCACCAGCCGCCCAGCCTGCGCCGGATCGGCTGCGCCGCCGACGATGATGGTGTCCTGGTCGAACAGCGGCGCCAGCCCGCGGAAGCCAAAGCGGCGCACGCGCGCCTGCGGTTGCTCGCGCGCCACCAGGTCCAGCATCAGCATGGCCTGCATCGGCCCGTGCACCACCAGGCCGGGGTAGCCCTCGACCTCGCGCGTGTACTGGCGGTCATAGTGGATGCGGTGGCCGTTGAAGGTCAGTGCCGAGTAGCGGAACAGCATCACCGGGTCTGCCTGCAGCGTGCGCTGCCACTGCGCGGTCTGCTCCAGGCGCGGGCGCGGCGGCTGCGGCTTGGACGGGTCGGGCATGGCGCGGTAGACGATATCGTGGCGCTCGTTGACGGCGGTCTTGCCGTTGACGGTCAGTTCGTGATCGACGGCGACAAACCACAGTTCACCGGTGCGCCCGGTCTTGTACTGCACGTCCTTGATGGTGGAGGTACGCGTGACGGTATCGCCGATATGCAGCGGATGGCCGAAGGTCAGTTCGCTGCCGGCCCACATGCGGCGCGGCAGCGGCACCGGCGGCATGAAGCCGCCCAGGGTGGGATGGCCGTCGCGTCCCAGTTCATGCTGCGGCGCGCGCGGCAGGAAGTAGAGCCAGTGCCACAGCGGCGGCAGCGGGCCGGCGGCAACGGCCTCGGGGTCGAGGTCGAAGGTGGCGGCGAGGCCGGTCACCGGTTCCGGCGACAGCGTTTCGGTGCGCGATTCGCTGCGGCCGATCCAGCCGCGCAGGCGTTCGAGTTCAGGAGTGGCGTCAGTCATGACAGTAGTCCTTGTAATGCGTGAAGGTTGTCGGGCGGCGGGTTATTGCGCTAGTGCCAGCAGCCGGCGAGCCTGCTCGATCACGGGCCGGTCCACCATCTTGCCATCGACCTGCACCGCATGGCTGCCGCTGGCGGTAGCTTCCAGCACGCGGCGGGCCCAGTCGAGCTGCTCGGGGCTGGGCAAGAAGCCTGCGCGTACCGCGCCCAGCTGGGCCGGGTGGATGCAGAGCTTGCCGGCAAAGCCGAGTTCGCGCGCATAGGCAACGTCGCTGGCCAGCACGGCTTCATCCTTCAGCGCGGTGGTCACGCCGTCGACCGGCGGCGGCAGCCCTGCCACGCGTGAGGCCAGCACGATGCGCGCGCGTGCAAAGGCGAGCGCGTCGCGCGTGTGGCTGCAGCCCAGGTCGACCGCATAGTCGAGCGAGCCGAAGGCAAGACGTGCGACGCCGGTGGCCACGGCGTCGATCTGATGCAGACCGAGCGCGGTTTCGATGATCGCGACAAGCTCGCCCTGCGGGTTGATCGCATGCAGGGCCTGCGCGATGGTGGCCAGCGCTGCGGCATCTTCTGCCTTGGGCACCAGCAGGCCGGCCAGCGCGGTGCCCGGCGGCAGCGCGCGCAGCCAGGCCAGGTCGGCGGCAAAGGATTGCGAGGCGCTGTCGTTGATGCGGACAAAGGCGTTGGCCGCGGGCCGTCCGGCCAGCCAGGCAGCGATGGCTTCGCGCGCGGCGGGCTTGGCGTCCGGATGGACCGCGTCCTCGAGGTCCAGGATCATCACATCGGGGCCGGCGGCCGCGGCCTTGTCGAAGCGTTCCGGCCGGTCGCCCGGCACGAACAGGTAGGTGACTGCAGTGGACATGTCTTGGTTCTCAGCCTGCGGCGGGCAGCCAGTCGTTGACGTTCGGGGCCTGTTCCAGCGCCCACACGCGCTGGATGATGGCACGCATTTCGGCATCGCTTGCGCCGTGGCGGAACGCGCCCAGCTGCAGCGCTTTCGCTTCCAGTTCCGGGCGCGACAGGGTGTTGTCGGGATCGCCCTTCGGTACGTCGACGCGCGCCGCCAGCGTGCGGCCGTCGGTGGTCCTGACGGTCACGCGGCCGATCCACTGGCGCGGGTAGGCGGCGTTGATCTCGGCATCCAGTTCCATGCCGACCTTGCCGCGGAAGGCGGTCACCTTCGGGTCCTGCAGCGCATGCTGCTCGAACTCGCCCAGGCCCGCATGGCCGTGCACGGCCACCAGCCCCAGCACCGTGCCCATCGAGAACTTGGCCTGGTGGATGGTGGTGGGGTTGACCACGGGGCCTAGCACGTCGATGGCGCCCTGGTGCACGTGCGTGGTGACGCTGGCGACCTGGTCGGCGCTGATGCCTTCGCGCTCCATCAGCGCCTTGAGCGCATCGGCGGCCGGGTGCGTGTGGCGGCATGAGGCGAAGAACTTGAACGAGGTCTCGGCGGTGGCCCAGCGCGTGCCCAGGCCGTCGGTCAGGCAGGCGGGGTTGGCATCGCTCGACATGCCGGCAGCCATGCCCTGCGCGCCTTCCAGGATCTGCTTCGCGCCGGTGAAGCCGGCCCGCGCGAGCCACGCCGACTGCAGGCCATCGGCCGCGGCCTTGGCGGTATGCAGCTGCTTGGAGTCGGCGGCGTCGCGCAGGAATTCCCACAGGCCCGCGGCCTGCGTGCCGGCCGAGCCCAGTGCCTGGTTGATGCCTTCTGCATCCAGGCCGTAGAGCTTGGCCACGGCGGCGGCGGCGGCCAGGGTGCCCACCGTGCCGGTGGTGTGGAACACGCGGTAGTGCGAACGGCCCATGAATTCGCCGATGCGGATCCCGGCCTCATAACCGGCGATCGAAGCCAGCAGCACTTCGGCGCCGGTCTTGCCCTCGGCCTGCGCGGCTGCCACCACGGCGGGGAACACCACCGCGGCCGGGTGCAGCACCGAGCCGTTGTGCACGTCGTCCTGCTCGACCACGTGCGAGGAGGCGCCGTTGATCAGCGCGGCAAAGTAGGGCGAGGTGCGGCGGCGGTCCACCAGCACTTCGGCGCCGCCTTGCGCCGGACCCATGGCCGCGGCGAACTCCTGCAGCTTGCGCACGGCGGGCGCGTCCTTGCCGGCGATGGCCGAGGCGATCCAGTCCAGGAACAGGTCCTTGGTGCGCTCGATCACGGGCGCGGGCACGTCGGCCAGCTTGAGGTCGGCCAGGAAGTCGCAAAGCTGGCGGGTCGGGTAGGTGGTGTCTGCGGGTTGGCTCATGCCGGCTCCGGAGATTGAGTAGGGGCTTGCGGAAAGGAAAAATGGCGCCCGGTCTTCCCGGGCGCCGGCATTGGCTCAGATGGTCTGCTTGTCCGCCAGCGCGGCGATGTCGCTGTCGGCGTAGCCTAGCTCGGCCAGGATCTGGCGGCTGTGCGCGCCCAGCGCGGGCACATCGCCCATCACCGGCTCCACGCCCGACAGGTTGGCCGGCGGCAGCAGCGCGCCGATGGTGCCGCCGGGCACCGCGACTTCGCGCCAGCGGTTGCGGGCGGCCAGTTGCGGGTGGTTCCAGACGGC